>JBBQHO010000238.1:0-5262 GCA_038324055.1 Polyangiales bacterium
CCTGCCGCCGATGCACACTGCCGAGGCCTTCGTCGAACTGGCGGCGGCCATCGAGCAAGCCTGTGAGCTCACGGGACTGGTCGTGCAGCTCGAGGGCTACCCTGCGCCGGACGACCCGCGTTTGCGCGTCTTCAAGCTCACGCCCGATCCGGGCGTGCTCGAGGTCAACGTGCCGCCGGTCTCGGGTTGGCGCAACTTGGTCGAGCAGACCGAACAGCTGTACGAGGCGGCACGCTACGAAGGATTGGCAGCCGAGAAGTTCGATATCGATGGCAAGCACATCGGCTCGGGCGGCGGTAACCATTTGGTGTTCGGCGCCCAAACGCCGCTCGACAGTCCGTTCTTGCGCAGGCCTGACGTGCTGCGCAGCTTGATTGCTTTTTGGCACAACCACCCCGCGCTCTCGTACCTCTTCTCGGGTCAGTTCATCGGCCCCACGTCGCAGTCGCCGCGCGTCGATGAAGCGCGCAACGATGCTGTCTACGAGCTGGAATTGGCTTTCGAACAGCTACCGCGGGGGCGCGCCGTGCCGCCGTGGTTGGTCGATCGCATCTTGCGTCATTTGCTCGTCGACGTGACGGGCAATACTCACCGCACCGAATTTTGCATCGACAAGCTGTACTCGCCCGACTCTTCGACGGGGCGACTCGGTTTGCTCGAGATGCGTGCGTTCGAAATGCCGCCGCATCACCGCATGGCGTCGGCTCAGCACGTCTTGGTGCGCTCGCTCTTGGCTCTGTTTCACGAGCAGCCCTACACGGAGCGCTTGGTCAAATGGGGCACCAGCCTGCACGACAAGTTCCTCTTGCCGCATTTCGTCAAAAGCGATCTGGCCGACGCCCTCTCGTTTCTGCGCTCGCGCGGCTACGATGTCAGCCCCACGTGGTTCGAGCCGCACTACCAGTTTCGCTTTCCTTACTACGGCCAGTTCGTCAAAGACGACGTGTTGGTCGAGGTCCGCGGCGCGCTCGAACCCTGGCACGTATTGGGCGAAGAATCGGGTGCGGGCGGTCAATCGCGCTACGTCGATTCGTCGCTCGAGCGCATTCAGATCAAAGCGCGGGGGCTGGTCCCCGAGCGGCATCTGGTTTGCGTCAACGGCGTGGTCGTACCCTTGCATCCGACTGGAGTCATGAGTGAAGGGGTAGCGGGCGTTCGCTACCGCGCATGGCAGCCGCCTTCTTGTTTGCACCCCACGATTGGTATCGACGGACCACTGCGCATCGAGCTGTTCGACAGCTGGAACAAGCGACCGATCGCTGGCTCCACCTACCATGTGGTTCATCCCGGCGGTCGCTCTGCCGAAGACCGTCCCGTCAACGCCGTTGCTGCAGAAAGCCGCCGGATTGCACGCTTCGAACACCTCGGCCATACGCCGTCCGTCTACGAGCCGCGTCGCCTGGGAGTGAACTCCGACTTTCCCATGACTCTGGACCTGAGGCTGCTCCGCCCGTAGCCTCAGCGGGCTCGAAAGCTCTTCCACACCTCTCCGCTTCCGAGCGCGCCGCCCGTCCGACTGGCTTTGCGCTGCGTAAGACAACGGCGACGTGTGGCAGCGCCGCAAGCCAAACCGGAACATGAGCGCAGTCGACGAATTCTGGGAGAAACCAGGGGTTCCACGCGAGCATCAGCGTGGCCTGTGGGAGTACTTGTCCGCTCACGAGGGCGCGCGGCGCGAGGCCATCCGCCGGGCCATTCACGCGCGGGTCCACGAGCAAGAGATCACCTTCAACATTCTGGGGGCGCCTGACGGCTCTGCGCGGCCGTGGGCTCTCGATGAGACGCCCTGGGTGTTCGACCCGGCGGAGTTCGACGAGCTTTCCGCTGGCGTCGCCCAACGGGCCCGAGTGCTCAGCGCCGCGCTCGACGATCTCTACGGCGCGCAGCGCCTGCTGCGCGAGCGCGTCATTCCCGAGCACCTCGTCTACGGCAACCCCCAGTACTTCCGCGCCTGTCATGGGTTCGAGCCGGCCGGCGGCCAGCGCTTGATCCTGTACGCGGCGGACGTGACGCGCGATCCCGACGGCAAGTTCCAGGTCTATTCGGATCGAACGGCTGCACCCGCGGGTTCCGGCTACGCGCTCGAGAATCGCCTGGTCGTGGGTCAGGTGCTGGCCGAGCCGTTTCAGGGCTACCGCGTCCGCAAGGTGAACGCGTTCTTCGAGAACGTGCACAGCGCGCTCAAGGGTCTGGCGCATCGGCGTGACGCTGCGCCGCGCGTCGTCCTGCTCACGCCGGGCCTTGGCGATGAAAGCTCGTTCGAGCATGCCTACCTGGCTCGCTACATGGGCATCGAACTCGTCGAAGGGCGCGATCTCACGGTGCGCGGCGAAGAGGTATTCCTCAAGACGCTCGAAGGCCTCAAGCGCGTCGACGTGATCTTGCGCCGCGTGTCGGACGCTTACTGCGATCCGCTCGAGCTACGTGGCGACTCGGCCCTGGGCGTGGCTGGACTGGTTGGCGCCGCTCGCGCGGGCACGGTCGGCATCGCCAATCCGCTGGGCAGCGCTGTGTTCGAGACGCCCGCGCTGAAGGCGTATTTACCCGAGATCAGCCGAGCGCTGCTGGGAGAAGAGCTCCTGCTCCGCTCGGTCGAGACGCGTTGGTGCGGAAATTCGGTCCAACTCGAAGAGGTCATGGATACCTTTGCCGACTGGATCTTCAAGCCGGCCTTCAAGGAGCGTCGTTCGGACGTACTCGATGCGCGTAGCTTGTCTGTCGACGAGCTGAGCCAGTTTCGACGGCAGGTGGCAAGCTCACCCACGCGCTTCGTGGCCGAGCGCTGGCCCGAGCCCTCGGTTGTGCCCCTGGGTTTGGCCCTCGACAACTCGGGACCGGTCGGCCTGCGCTTGTTCGCCTGTCGGAGCGAGAACGAATACAAGCTGATGCCCGGTGGCCTGGCGCGGGTTCGCGATACGCCCGACGGCCTGTTCTTGACCGTGCAAAAAGACGCGGTCAGCAAGGACGTGTGGGTGCCGTCGCGTGACAGCGGAGAAGCGCCTTTGCTTCCGGCCATGCCGGTCGAACGGCTCGAACTCCGTCGAGGTGGTGTCGATCTGCCCAGTCGCTTGTTCGACGACATGTTCTGGCTCGGCCGTTACGTCGAGCGCTGCGAAAACACCGCGCGCCTCGTGCGAGCCGGTCTCGAACCTATCGCGGCCGAAGGTCGCGACGTGCACCCCCGAGTCGCCAACGCCATCTTGGCTACGTTGTTTGGCCTCGAGATTTTGACGCCCACGACCGGTAAGAGCCCCGGCATGGATCGGCTCCTCTTGGCGGCCGTTTACGACAGCGACAAACCCAACAGCGTGCGTTCGACGCTGGGACGCGTTCACAACCTGACCATGGCCGTGCGCAGCCGCTTGTCTCGCGACGCCTGGAACGTGCTGCGTCGCTTGACTTCGCTCTTTCACGGGCCCGAGCGACCCGTGCCCGTCGATCAGGCCGTCGAGGATTTGCGTGAGCTCATCCTCGTATTGGCAGCTTTTCACGGCATTGTCGGCTCCAACATGGTGCGCGGCCACGCCTGGATGTTCCTGGAAATGGGCCGGCGCCTCGAGCGCGGTGTTTTCGTGCTCACCCTCTTGCAAGAGCTCTATCCAACCGACGGCTCGCGTCTGCTCATGGAGACGCTCCTCAGCATCTGCGACAGCTTGCTCACTTACCGCTCGCGTTACCTGAGCACGCTCCAGGCAGCACCAGTCGTCGACTTGGTACTGACCGACGACACGAATCCGCAGTCGGTGTTATTTCAGGTGCGCCGGCTGCTCGAATCCGTCCGCGCGTTGCCGCGCGAGAATCGCTTTCCGCTCAGTCGTGCTGAACAGCGGCTCATCACGCTCGAGGCCCGGCTGATGACGGCCGATCTCGACAAGGCGTGCGCCAACAAGGGCGAACCACTGCGTGAGCTTTCCGAAGAGGGCGTCAATTTGATGTGGCAGGTGTCGGACGACATCAGCCAGACCTACTTTACCCACGCCGGTCCTTCGCGCGCCGTCGCCGCACCGCAGTGGATCGACGAAAATCTGGAGGCGCGCTGAGATGCAGTACGAACTCCGTCACGAGACGACCTACGACTACGAGGGCCCCGTGCTGCACGGGCGCCACGTCGCTCGCCAAAGGCCGCGTCCGCTGCCCTATCAATCGGTTCAACGCGCCGAGGTCACGGTTTCGCCGGAAGCCGTGTGGTCGAGCGAAGAACGTGACTATTTTGGCAACGAGACCGACACCATCGAGGTGCTGGGCGCGCACGATCGCTTGGTGGTCACGACGCGCTCGCTCGTGACCGTGGGTCCGCGCGCGCTCGACTTTGGGTTGCCGCTGTTCAGCCAAAGCTGGGAAGAAACCAAGCGTCAGATTGAGCAGGATCCGCGCAGCTTCGAAGCGCGCGAATTTTGCCACGACTCGCCCTTGGTGCGGCAGCACTCGGCCTTGCTCACCTTCGCGGCCGACACCTTTACTTCCAAAAAGCCATTGCTCGTGGCGATCGAAGAGTTCAACCACCGCATCTTCGAAGAGTTCTCGTACGAACCACTGGCGACCGACGTGGCCACGCCACTGGCCCGCGTTCTGCGCGAAAAGCGCGGCGTCTGTCAGGATTTCGCGCACGTCGCCGTGGGCGCACTGCGCTCACTTGGCTTGGCGGCTCGCTACGTCTCCGGCTATTTGGAGACCAAACCGCCCGAGGGCAAAGAACGCATGATCGGCGCCGACGCCTCCCACGCTTGGGCCAGCGTCTACGTACCGGACTTTGGCTGGCTCGATTTCGATCCGACGAACGACGTGCTGCCCGGTGAGCGCCACATCGTGGTCGCGTGGGGCCGTGATTTTTCCGACGTGTCACCACTCAAAGGCGTCGTGCACGGCGGCGGTCGCCACACCGTGACCGTGGGCGTGGACGTCATCCCCCGGCCCAGCGCGCGCCAGCCTTGAATCGCAGCATTTCGGAGATCGTCGTGCGCATCCTCGGCATCGAAACGTCAGGCCTCCGGGGGTCGGTAGCGTTGGTCGAGGGCGACCGCGTCGTGGCCTTTGCCGAGCACAGCGAGCCCAATCGCCACGCTGAAGAGACGCTCCAGCTGATCGAACGCATCCTGGACGAAGTCGGCTGGCAGCGTACGACGCTCGAACGGGTTGCCGTCAGCGTCGGTCCCGGCTCGTTCACCGGCGTGCGCGTGGGTTTGGCCCTGGCCGAGGGGCTGCGCATGGGGCTGGGCATCCCGGCGCTGGGTCTTGGCAGCTTGCGGGTCGCAGCCGCCAGCG
>JBBQHO010000239.1:0-5249 GCA_038324055.1 Polyangiales bacterium
GCCACCTGAAGAAGGGTCTGCTCACGCCCGAGACCGTCAAGAAGCACCTCGACGCTTTGGTCGACCTCGAAGCGCAGGCCGAGACCGTCACGCTCGAGCAACCCGCAGTGATGGCTCACGGAGACAGCGGCCGGTGAGTCAGGACGGCAGCTTACCGAGCGGCAATAACGCAGCTCAGGAAGAGCTGCCGGCCGTCGACTTTTCGACATTCCTACTCTCGCTCGCCCATTCGGTGCTCATGCACCTGGGCGTGGCCGAGGGGCCGGATGGCGCGCCTTCGGAAGTCGATCTGCCCTTGGCGCACCAGACGATCGATCTGATCGCGCTGCTCGCCGACAAGACCCGCGGCAATCTGACGGGCGAAGAAGAACGCCTGATCGAGCAACTGCTCTACGATCTGCGCATGCGCTACGTCGAGCGAGTCAAAGGGAGTTGAGCTTGCGACAGCGCGTCGTAGCGATGGCGCTCGGACTCGGGGCGCTCCTCGTCTTCGCCCTGGGCTGCGACGTGGAGTTTCTGCGCACACAGCGCGAAAACGAGCCCGAACAAAAGCCCGCGATCCAGCTGCCGGCGAGCGTTCTCACGCCAGCGCCGGCCCCGCCCAGCCAAGTGGTGCCCCCCGCCGGCGCGCCTCGGAGCTTCGCCGATTTGGCGGCGCAGGCCGATTCGGCAGTGGTTTTCGTGCGTACGGTCATCGCTCAGCGCGTGGGTTTTCAGCGTCGGGTCGGCCAAGGCTCGGGTTCAGGCTTCATTTTCGACGCTTCGGGCCTCATCTTGACCAACAACCACGTGGTCGAAGGGACCGTGGAGGTTCGAGGAGCGGGCGATCCCATCTCCGTCGAACTCTCGGACGGCCGCACCTTTCGTGCGGAACTCGTCGGTCGCGATCCTCTGACCGACGTTGCCGTCCTGCGAATACCTGCGGCCGGCTTGCCCGTGTTGCCGCTGGGCGATTCCGACGTCGTTCGAGTCGGCGATTGGGTATTGGCCATCGGCAATCCGGTAGGCTTGGCCCACACCGTATCGGCTGGGATCATCTCGGCCCGCGATCGCACGGGTGAGGACGTCGACTTGTCGGACGCGCGTTCCTATTTCAATTTTCTGCAGACCGATGCCAGCATCAACCCAGGCAATTCCGGCGGCCCGATGATCGATTTGCAAGGGAGGGCCATCGGCATCAATACGGCCATTCGCGCTGACGCCACAGGTATCGGTTTCGCCATTCCCATCAACATGGTGCGCGAAATCCTGCCCCGCCTCGTTCAAGAAGGCTTCATTCAGCGTTCCGCGATTGGCGTTCAGGTCGCCCATGTATTGAACGATGGAGGCTTGCGTGATCGCGGCGCGCTGATCGCTGGCGTCATCCCAGATGGTCCGGCTCAGCGTGCAGGCTTCGAACGCGGCGACGTCGTCGTCGAGTTCGACGGCAAGGCCATCGACACACCGGAAGGTCTCCGTTGGCGGGCTAGCTTGTCCGCTGCTGGGCATGCCGTGCCCGTGGTCGTCTTGCGCAATGCCCAACGCCTCACGTTGAACGTCGCGCCCTGGCCGATGTCCGACCGCTGAGCGACTACGGGAGCTCGGGTTCTTCGTTGTCGGTGCGGCTCGAGCGATCCAGATCGACGATCTTGGATTCGCCTACGTAGGGCATGGTTTCGTAGCGTGTGATGCGGCCGACTTTGCGCACGATTTCGGCCATGCGCTCGGTTTCCGATTGAATGACGGAGATCGCCCGATCGAGCTGCGGATCGCTGGAAACCGCGCGCTTGAGGTACTCGGCGTAGCCCATGATGCTCGTGAGCGGTTGGTTCAGCTCGTGCGCCGCGGCCCCCGCCAGCTCGGCGATGGCCGACTGCTTTTCGTGCTGGGCCAGTTCGTACTGGGCGCGAGCGAGGCGACCCTCCATCGCCAGCTTCTCGCGGATGTCGGTGAAGATGCCCAGTGTGCCCACGGGCTTGGTGCCGTCCATCACGAAGCTGGCCGACAAGGTGACCGTCAACAGCTCGCCGCTCTTGGTCAGCATGTCGACGCGATAGCCTTCGAGTCGACCCTTGCCGCCGTACTCGTTGCCCCGAATGCGCCGCATGATGTCCCGGGCAACACCGCCCGGGTAGAGTCGCTCGACGTTGAGTCGCCCCAGGACCTCGCCTTGTTCGTAACCGAACAAGCGCGACGCTGCGCGGTTGAACAATAGCACATTGCCCCGCAAATCGGCGGAAACGATGCTGTCCACCGAACTCTCGATCACTCGCTCCAGGAACTCCTTGGTCTGCGCGAGTTCGCGCGCCAGCTCGCGCTCGCAAGTCACGTCGCGCATCGTGGCCAAGACCGCGTCCGTTTCGCGCACGACCAACGAGAAGTTGACGCAGGCCAAGCGCGACTGTCCCGCATCTGGATTCAATGGAAAATCGACGCCCACGGGGTAGTGACCCTCCGGAAAGCCCGCGACCACCTGCTTGGCCAAGCGACTGGCAGAGGGCGCCACGAGTTGATCCAGAGTCATACCAACCAGTGCACTGGCGCTGGTGCCGGTGAGCAGAGCAGCGGTGGGGTTGGCGAACAGCACGACGCCGGCGCGATCAATGACCAACATGGCGTCGGCAGAGCTCTCGAAGAAATCGAGGTAACGCCCCAGCTCGCGCGTCCGCCTGGCATGCCCGATGCTCTCGTCCTTGAGGCGGCTCAAAATGTGGGCGTTGTTGAGTGAGATGGCTGTGGCGTTGGCTACGGCTTCGGCTTGGAGCAGATCGAGATCCGAGAAGCGGACGCGGCTGCGACCCTTGAGGCACAGCACGGCCAGCGGGCCCTTCTCGCCGATGATCGGCAAAAGGGCCATCGACACGAAATCGATCGGACCTTCGGCGCGCAGCACGTCGTGCAGCAGCGGACTCGAACTGACCTCGTCGATGACCAAGGGGCAGCCGCTGTCGAGCACCTGACGAATCTCGGGATACTTCTCGAGCTCGATCGGCAGGTTGCGGATCTCGGCGTCGTCACTCGTGGCGACCACGCTGCCGGCGCCGGCGGTATCTCCGAGCAACACGATGCTGCCACGGTCCACGTGGAGCAGGGCTGCCAGTCGGGACACGACCACGAACAAGATGTCGTGGATGTCGTGCTCGGTGGCCAGAGCGCGCGTCAGGCCCACGAAGGCAGAGAGACCGGCTTCCGTGCCATGCCCCACGTCACCCCGAGGTGACTTCGGGTCCATGGGTTCACCGGTACCGGCCATCGGATGATGGTATCACACAACGTCATCGGTTTCTGGGCGACCACTTGACCGCGCGGTTCGGACCGCTCCGTCCCGAACAGTCCAGCGTTTCGCGTCTCGGGTGGGCTACGACCCGGTCGCTCGCTCGCATCCGGGATTGGCGCTTCCGCAAGGGCAAGCTATATACGCAACCAAGCGCCCGGTGGGCGCACCTTCCGGATTTTTCGATGGCTGGGGCACCGGGTGAAGGAGAACGCGGCGGGGGCAAATCGGCCCGCTCGAGGTCCTCGGTCTCGGAGCCTCGAGCAGAAACTCCCTCTTTGGACGCAGCTTCTTTGGACTCGGCTTCTTTGGACTCGGCAAGTTCTCCCATCTCCTCGGTCGTCGTCGACCCGATCGCGCAGGTCCCCGATTCGATCGCACCACCGCAGCCCAGTCGAGTGCAGCGGCCCCAGAAGCGGCGTACGGCCGAGTCCACGCTCGTGCTGCGCACCAGGCAGCTCGATGGCCTGCGCGCCGAGGTACGCCGTCGCCAGGCGGCCTTCCAGCGCCGTCGCTACAGCTCACTCATCATTTGGGGTCTTGCTGGCGGAGCCGCCGTCCTCGCAGGAGCGCTCTTGGCGCGAGGCTGGGACGAAGACCGGCCCCCGGGGCCAAGCCCAGGCGTCTTGAGTTCGGCTCGCGCCGAGCCGACGGTGGCCGAGCGCGCGCGCGCCGACAGTGTGTCGGACGTCAACGTTCTACCTCCCGCCGCGAATCCATCCGCCCAGGCCGCGGCTCCCAGCGGTCTGGCTCCCGCGCCGGCCTCCAAGCTCCGCGTCACGAAGGCAGCGACCAAGCCAGGCGCTGCCAAGCCGGCCGTCGCCAAGCGCCCGCTTTCGCTCGACGAACTGCCCACGAAGTAACGGTCGTGCCTCGTCCCTTAGCCGTCCTGCGCTCACCTTGGGGCCTGACGCTCGTCTACAACCTGCTGGTCATCTTGTTCGGCGCTTACGTGCGCATCAGCAAATCGGGCGACGGCTGCGGCCAGCATTGGCCTACCTGCAACGGCGAGGTGATCCACCTGCCGCGCAAGATCGAGACGGTGATCGAGCTGACGCATCGTCTGACCTCCGGGCTCAGCCTGATCTTGGTGCTGGGTCTGGCAGTGCTGACGCTCCGCAGACACGCGCCGGGCCATCCGGCGCGCGCGGCGGCTCGTTGGGCGATGGTCTTCATCGTGACAGAAGCGTTGGTCGGCGCTGCTATCGTGCTGCTTCGATTGGTGGGTGAAGACAGTTCGCTCGCCCGCGCGGCAGTGATGGCCGTGCATCTGATCAATACCTGCCTGCTCACCTTCGCGCTGCTCTTGGCGGCCATCAGCAGCGGCAGCTCCCCCGCGCCCGTATTCCGCTTCTCCGGTCGTCGGATGCGCTGGGCATGGGGGGGAGCTGCGCTTCTCCTGCTCATTTCGGCTGCGGGCGCCGTGACCGCCCTGGGCGACACGCTCTTTCCGGTGACGGACCACGCAACAGTCGCGCAAAGTGCCGGCACGGCATCGGCGCATTTCTTGGAGCGCGTGCGCGGTTTTCATCCGCTTCTGGCTGCCGCAGGTGCGGGCTTCTTGCTCTGGTCCTCATCGCGCCTGGGCACCAGCGCAGGTGCTCGTCAGGCTGTCGTGGGACTCATCTATCTGCAGATCGCGCTGGGGCTGGTGAACGTCTGGCTCTCGGCGCCCGGTTGGATGCAGGTCGTGCATCTTGGCGTCGCCAACCTGCTTTGGCTGGCCTGGTGCTGGCTTCTGCTCGAGACTGCCCAAAGCCCCGAGCTCCGTTAGAGTCGACCGGCATGACTTCGACTGCCGTCGCCGAGCTGGCTGAACAGAACTTCGAACGCACCATCGACGAGCTGACGAGCTACCTGTCGTACCCGGCGATCAGCTGCGACCCCGCGCACGCTGCCGACGTCGGGCGGTTGGCCCGGCGCATCGCCAGCGATCTGACCAGCTTGGGTTTTTTGGCCCAGGTGCGCAGCCTCGAAGGCGCGCTGCCGCTGGTTG
>JBBQHO010000240.1:0-5217 GCA_038324055.1 Polyangiales bacterium
AGCGCGCGTGATTGCGGCTGACCAACGGGTCGTCCAGAGTCATTTGGCAACTGGCCGCGCGCCCGATGATGATTTCGCCTGGAGCCAGGTCCATCTCGTGCAACAGGAAACGGATTCGGAAGCGTGCCAAGGCGGTACCTCGGAAAATCTAATCGACTCGTACAGCTCCGTCAAAAGCTGTCGGGCGCGCCTGAGGCAACCGTGCGCGTCCTCAACACGGACGGGAGGCTGCCCTTGTAGAAGTCCCGAACAAACTCGCTCGCGGCGCCTCGAGCGATGATGTGAGCCGGCTGACCTCCGGGTCTCACCCTGGAGGCCAACTTACCGACATGTGTTCTCAGCCACGATAGGCACGGAGGAAGTCGCAAAGGGCTGCGACGGACTCGAGCGAGACGGCATTGTAGAGCGACGCGCGCAGGCCGCCAGCCAAACGATGTCCCTTGAGCCCGACAAGACCTCTCGCCGTAGCAGCGGCCACGCAAGCCGCATCTTGTTCAGGCGTCGGCAGATGCCACACGACGTTCATCAGCGAACGCGAGCTTTTTTCGACAGGCAAAGTGAACAGATCGGAGCGTTCTTCGAGTACGCCGTAGAGCAACGCGGCCTTCTGCTGGTTGGTCTTCTCGATGCCGTCGACCCCTCCTTGCTCTGCGAGCCAGCTGAGAACGTTGCGCAGCATGTAGATCGAAAAAGTGGGACACGTGTTGGCCAGGCTCTTCTCGGCGGCTTGCGTCCTGTACTGAAAGAAAAAGGGGATGTCGCGGCGACCTTTTTCGATCAATGCCTTTTCGATGACCACGACCGTGACACCGCTCGGGCCCATGTTCTTTTGCGCGCCAGCGTAAATGAGTCCGAAGCGGCTCACGTCGAATTTGCGCGACAGGATGTCGCTCGACATGTCACAGACGAGCGGCACCGAGCTTGGCTCCGGGAAGTCGAAGACTTGCGTACCCATGACGGTGTTGTTGCTGGTCATGTGCAGAAATGCCGCGTTCGGGTCGAGCTCGAGCTCGTCGTTGCGCGACACGCGGAAGAACTTGCCATGGTCTTCGGTGCTGTGGGCCACGCGGGCCAAGCCGCCGTGCTTGGCCTCTTTCACAGCCTTCTGACCCCAGACGCCGCCGATGATGTAGTCGGCGCTCTGGCCGTCGGCGCGCAGGTTCATGGGTACTTGCGCGAACTGCTGCGTTGCGCCGCCCTGCAAGAACAGGATCTCGTGCGTGTCGGGCACGCCCATCAAGCTCCTGACCAACGAGAGCGCCTCGTCGTGCACGGCCTCGTAGACCTTGCCGCGATGGCTGTGCTCCATGATGCCCATGCCCGAACCTTCGAAGTCGAGCATCTCACGTTGAGCGCGCTCGAGAGCAGGCAGTGGCAGTGCAGAAGGACCGGGATTGAAATTATGAACGCGTGTCATGGCTCACTCGGTGGGTCTGAAGATTCTAGCGCAAAGCGCGGTGGCCGATGTCGGTGCGAAACTGCGCGCCGGCAATGCGAAGGTGACGCACGGCTTCGTAGGCGCGTGAGTGGGCTTGTTGCAGCGTCGCGCCGCGGGCGCTCACGCCCAAGACGCGCCCGCCACTCGTGACGAGGCCGTTCGGTCCCTCGGTCGTTCCGGCGTGAAAGACGCGCACGCCCGCGACCTGCTCCGCATCGCCCAGCCCCTCGATGGCTGCCCCCAGAACGGGCTCGTTCGGGTAGCCAGCGGCCGCGACAACGACGCACACGGCATGATCGGCGGAAACCTCGAGGATGCCGTCGGGCAGGTCGCCGAGTGCGGCGCAGCGGAGCGCCTCACCGAAGTCGCCATCAGTGATCAGCGTGAGCACCTGCGTCTCTGGATCGCCAAATCGGACGTTGAACTCGAGCACCACGGGTTCACCAGTCGGACTCACCATGATGCCGGCAAACAAGGCGCCGATGAATGGTCGACCTTCGGCGGCCATTCCTCGCACGACGACGTCCATCACCTCGCGGCCAATGCGCGCCGCGAGCTCGGGCGCGACCAGTGGAGCGGGAGCATACGTTCCCATGCCGCCGGTATTGGGGCCGCGGTCGCCGTCGAAGATGCGCTTGTGATCCTGAGCCACGGGCAAGAGGAAGGCTCGCTGACCGTCGCACAGTGCGTGAATACTGGCTTCTTCGCCCCAGAGGCGCTCCTCCAGTACGACGGTAGTGCCTGCGGCGCCGAAGCTCTGGCCGCTCAGCATTCCCACCGCGGCAGCGCGCGCTTCTTCATGCGATTCAGCGACGACCACGCCCTTTCCTGCGCACAACCCGTCCGCCTTGACGACCGGAGGCGTGTCGAACTGGGCCAGGGCGGCGTCGAGTTCGTCCACAGAACTCACCACGACGTCGCGGGCCGCGCGGATGCCGTGGCGCGCGCAGAACGCCTTCATGAAGGCCTTGGAGCCTTCGAGGCGAGCGGCTTCGCCAGATGGACCAAAGCAGGGCACTCCGGCCGCGCGCAAGCGATCGGCCAAGCCGTCGACGAGCATGCCCTCGGGGCCCACGACGACCAAGTCGACACCTTCACGGAGCGCGACTTCGACCGGCTCGCCGCTGACGCGGCGCAGCACCTTGTGCGCGAGATCGTCCGGCACTCGATCGAAACCTGCGTTGCCGGGGCAACCGAGCACTTCCCCGACGGAGTCGGAAGCGAGCAGACGCAGCGCCAGTGCGTGTTCGCGACCACCCGAGCCCACGACGAGCACTTTGCGCGCGGTTTTTGCTGGGGCCGTCATGGGGCGCATCCCTAGCGCGCCCCTCGTCTCGCCTCAACCGGGCAGTTTTTGGCCGCGTGAGGCCCGGCCGACGCCGCGCCGCCGCGCTTGCTGGACCAGCAAATCCACCAAGGCAGGGAACGCGATGCCGGCCACGCCCGCAGCCTCCGGGAACAGACTCACGCCGGTCATGCCGGGCAAATTGTTCAATTCGAGGATAATGAAGGACCCATCGGTTGCGATGATGAAGTCGGAGCGTGACAGATCGCGGGCTCCGAGCGCCTGGTGCGCAAGCACGGCGGCCACCTGGATGCGCGCGGTGAGCTCGGGTTCGAGCGGCGCTGGACAGACGTGACGACTGCCACCGACGCCGTACTTGGCTCCAAAGTCGTACCAATCGCTGCTGAGCGGCTCGATCAAGGTCGGCGGCAACGCGACCGGACCCGAAGCTCCTTCGAGCACGCCGCAATTCACCTCGATGCCAGCGTGATAGCTCTCGCACAGAGCGACCTCGTCGAGCCCGAGACAGAGCTCGAGCCCCCGGGCGAACTCCTCGAAGCTGGCGCCATCCAACAGCCGCGTGACGCCGATGGTCGAGCCACCGCCACTCGGCTTGATGATGAAAGCCGAACCGAGTTCATCTTGGAGACGCGAAAACAACGCCTGATCGATGCCGCCGGCTACGTCGGAGCGCTTCACCAGACTCTGGCGCGCGAGCGGCAGGCCGGCGCGCGCGAAGCAGAGCTTGCTCGCCACCTTGTCGGAAGCGATCGCCGAAGCGCGCACGGCACTGCCGACGTAGGGCACGCCGAGCACCTCGAGCAGACCTTGGAGGCAGCCATCCTCGCCTAGTTCACCGTGCACGGCTGGAAAGACCACGTCCGGAGCCCAGCGCGCCAAGGCGTCGGGCAGACTCGGGTCAAGCTCGGCGCACTCCGCTTCGTGACCCGCAGTTTTCAGGGCCGCACAAACGGCCGCAGCGGAAACGCGGCTCACTTCGGCTTCGGTCGAGGGGCCGCCTTGGACGACGAGTACCTTCATGGCGTGAGCTTCGTCACGGGCGGCGGCGCCGAGGGCGTCCAATGCACGAGCTCCAGTCCCAGTTCCTTTGACCACTCGAAGATCGCGGGTTCCCTGTAGAACTCGGCGAATACGATTTTCCGAATGCCGGCGGCGGCGATCAACTTGAAGCAGTGGAAGCACGGCGACGCGGTCACATAGATGCTGGCGCCCTGCAGGCGCACGCCGCTCTGGGCTGCCTGAACGATGGCGTTGGCCTCGGCGTGCACGGTCCGTACGCAATGGTTGTCGACCATCAGATGGCCGACTTCGTCGCAGTGCGGCAGCCCCGCGATGGAGCCGTTGTAGCCGCTGGTCAAGATGCGGCGTTCGAGCACGACCAACGCTCCAACATGCTTGCGATCGCAAGTGGAGCGCGTGGCCACCTGCTGCGCGATGGCCATGAAGTACGAATCCCAGTCAGCGCGCGCCGGATGACGCAGGGCGGCGTCCGAGACCGAATGGCCAGAAACGGGATCCGTCATGGGTCCCGTCTATACCAGACCGGGCGATCGCCCCTGCGGGATTTCTCTCACAATCCCCGCGCGCTTGACCCGGACCGCGGGATCGTGGCTCTTTGGGCGCCGTGAACCGACGCAGAGCCCGTTTTTTCCTGAGTCTGGCCGGGGCCAGCTTACTTTCCATGGGTACGCTCGCCGCCGAGCCACCTGTCGAAAAGCCCGAGGCCCCGCAAGCCGTAGCTCCTGCCGCTACCGAGCCTTTCGTCGCGCTGCACCAAGCCCAAGCTGCCGCAGCTCAGCGCCAGAAAGACGCCCAAGCGCAAAGCAAAACTGCCGTCGCCACACGCCTGGGGGCGCTCGTCAGCGGCTTTGGTCAGCTCCTCCGTGCCCTGCAAGAGACCGCGCGCCTCGAAAGCGAGGCCGCCACGGTCGAACGCAAGATCCTCGAACTCGAGTCCCAAGCGGGTCGCGCCGAAGTGTTGGTCGAACAGACCGAGGCCCGCAAAGCCCGCGCTCTGGCGCGCCTCCGTGAGCTCGGCCTCGAGCCGGGCGCGACAGCGCCAGCGGTGCGTGCCGCACCATCTCCCGCCGTCCAACCCTCCGCCGCCCCGGCCGCGCCCGCACCCGGAGCCACCGCGCAATGAAACGTTATCTGCCTGGATTCGTCTTGTTGGCCGTCGGCCTCTCCGCCTGCGCTGGCTCGCACAAGCCCCAGCCGTCGAGCCCCGCCGAGGCTGCGTGGGACACGCCTGCGGCTCGCGAAGCCAAGGAGTTCGCGCCCCAGGCGCACGCCGAGGCCGAGAAGTTGCGTGCCGAAGCCAGCGGGCTCCACGCGCAAGGCAACAAGGACGAAGCCGCCGTGGTCAGCGAGCAGGCCAGCGTCGGTTACCAAGAAGCCTTCGCCATCGCCCGTGGGGTCAAGGCCGAGCAGCGCCTGCAAAAGGCCCAAGCCGAACTCGGCCGCGCGACGGCGC
>JBBQHO010000241.1:0-5190 GCA_038324055.1 Polyangiales bacterium
CGCGACCGAACGTCGACGTCGACCGGCAGCACTTCGCTCGCCGCGGGAACCAGGAGGACGTCGTCAAACGTGAGACACTCTCGCAGGCCTGGGTGGAACATGGCTGCTATTACTTCCAGCTCCGGGCTCGGTCAACCGCCCTGAATTTCCTGGCTGGATCCGTGATAGCTTCGTGCCCCAGCCATGAATCTCGTTCGAATCACCCGGGTCTTGGTGACGCTCTCTTTCATCCTGCCATGGGCTGCGGCGGCCGCTCCTTCCGAGCGTGCGTCGGGCTACATGGCGGCCGAGCCCTTCGCCGGCAAGAAAGTGCGACTCGACGGCGCCCTGCTCGAATGGCCAGGCGGCTTTTCCGTCCTCCACCAGAAGGTCAGCGGCACACCCGTCGAGGCCGAGGCGCTCGTCGGCTACGATGATCGCTTCTTGTACCTTGGCGCGAAGGTGAAGGACCCGCAGATCGTCCGATCCAAGGCCGCGGGTTCGGCCGAGGATCACCTCAGCCTCGACCTCTATTTCCCGGCCGCCGAAGGCGCTGGGCAGACGCATCGCATCGACGTGTATCCCGGCGATCCTGGCAAGCTAGCTGGCCTGGTGAAGATCGATGGCAAACTGCTGGCGAGCGCTCAAGCGATCGAGGCACCCGACCTGAAAGGCTTCGTCCTGGAGGCGCAGATCCCGTGGAGTGCATTCGCGGAAGCGGCCACGGTACGCGTCGGTCTGCGCGCCAAGTTGAGCTACATCGACGCCAGCGGAGTCGGTCAAGTCCGAGGCGTCGTGAGCACTAGCTCCGCGAACGGCTCGAAGCTGCCGCCCCTGACCCTCGAGCCAGAAACCGGTCTGATTCAAGCCCTGCTCGAGCCCAAGAATCTGAGCCTCGTGCCGGCTCGCGAAGTCTATGGCGATTTGACCGGCAAGGCCGAGCTGGAGAGGGTGGCGTTGTACGGCCATTTCTTGAGCATCACCGGCCCGGGCTATCGCGACGGCAAGCAGTTTTACTTCAACGAACTCGACGTGCCGAGCGCGGACCAGGTCACGCTACTGGAGCTGCGCGACTTCAACGGCGACGGCAAGAGCGAAATCGTCCTCGGTAAACGGCTCGGCACAGGGCTGGTCTATCGCGAGGTCGTGCAAGTGTTGCAGATCGGTGCCGACGGCGCGCCGCTCCAGATTTTCATTCACGAGACCGCGCTGGTGACCCGGGAAGGTCGCGTCGTCAACGAACTGAAACTCGAGGGCAAGGGCAAAGAGGCGCGCCTCCGTGTGTCACAGGGCACGTCGAGCGGTTTCGACCCCGCCACGTTTCAAGAGCCGACCATTGGCGTCGGCATCCCTTCTGCGCTCTTGCCCTGGCAAGCGATCGGCGCGCAAGTCTACGGCTGGCAAGGTCAGGGCCTTGCGCTCTTGGAAGAAAAGCCTTTCAAGCCTCGACTCACGACGAGCCCCAAGGGTTCGAGCCAATCGGGCCGCAAATCCGCATCGCCCTCCACGCTGAAGGCTCCAGCCCCGCCGCGACCGCCGACCGCCGACGAAATGTTGGATCGCGTCTACGCCCTCTACCGAAAAGATCGCGGCTTGGGCAACAAGAAGCCGCGGTTCGATTTCGCCTGCGACGTGGTCGAGGACGACCAGAGCGAGCGCGTGCTCGTTCACGACAAGGACGTCGTCGTGTTCGGCAAGGGTTTCAAGTCGGGCTCAAGCTACGCCTCGATCAGCGTCGGGGTCAAGGACCCGCGCGACATCTTGGCTGTGACCGCGCTGGATCTGACGGGCGACGGCAAGGCCGAGATCGTCGTGCACGCCGTGCTCGAAGCCCAAGCTAGCAAGCAGCTGGGCGGAGACGTCGTGCAGCGCCAAGCGCTGTTCGTCTACAGCATGCTGGGCGAAACTCTCACACGCGTCTTCGCGGCAGAGACAGCGCGCACGCTCGGCAAGAATCGCATCTCCGACGCACTACGTTTCACGCCCAGCGCGCGCGGAGTGGCCATCTCGATCGGTGCGCTCTCGGCACGCGGCTGGAACGAGAAGACCTATCCGTTCCCCGAAGACACGTCGCCCGCAGGCGGGCTGGAGCCCCTGCTTCTGCCTTGGGGCGTAGCGACGTCACGGCACTACGAGTTCGACGGCAAATCGTTCGTTGCTCGCTAGTCGAGCCCCGCCATCCAGTCGGGGCCTTTTCAAATTGCACAACCCGAAGTGCGTGGTACTGTGAGGGAACTTCGGGCTGTCCGAAGCCATGAGCAGATGCCTCCACTTCCAGTCACCGTGCTGTCGGGGTTTCTCGGGGCGGGTAAAACCACCCTTCTCAATCACCTCATCAGCCATGCGAATGGGCGACGCATCGCCGTTCTCGTCAACGATATGGCGGAGGTGAACTTCGACGCCATCCTGGTGAAGTCGGGCCGGACGGCAGTCAAAGCGCCGCGCGACGGGTTCGTGGAACTGCACAACGGCTGTATTTGCTGCTCGCTGCGCGATGAGTTCGTCCAAGAGGTAGCGCAGCTTGCGCGGCTCGGCCGTTTCGATCATCTCGTTGTCGAGTCGACGGGCGTGGCGGAACCCCTGCCGATCGCCATGGCATTCGATCAGGAAACTGCCGAGGGTGAGCTGCTCGATCATCTAGCGCATATCGACGCGATGGTGACGGTCGTCGACGCTCGTAACTTCCTGGACGACTGGGAGCGCGCTGAGGATCTAGTGCAGCTCGGATTGGCCATCGATCAGCTCGACAATCGGACGTTGGCCGATTTGCTTGCCGAGCAGGTCGAATTCTCGAACATCATCCTGCTCAACAAGGCCGACTTGGTGACGCCGACAGAACTCTTGCGCCTCGAGCGGCTGCTCACCTGCCTCAATCCCGAGGCCAAGATCATCACCACGATGTTTGCGACGGTGAGCGTCGAGGAACTGCTGGGAACCGGCTTGTTCGACGCCGCGCAGGCCGAAACGCCCACGGACATTCGTTTTCGCGAGCCAGCCGTCCACGACGCGCTCGGCATCACCAGCTTCGTCTACCGCGCGCGCCGGCCGTTCCATTCGGAGCGCCTTTGGTCGTGCCTGAACGAGGAGTGGCCCGGCGTGATGCGTAGCAAGGGGCTCTTCTGGCTCGCCACCCGCATGAACGAATCAGGCCTTTGGTCGCAGGCAGGTTCAGCTTGCAGCCACCAGAGCGCGGGGCGCTGGTGGAGCAGCGTTCCGGAATCGCTGTGGCCTGATGACGAGTCCGTGCGTTCGGCCATCCGCGCCGAATTTCGCGGACCGTACGGTGACCGGCGACAAGAGATCGTCATCATCGGACAAAACCTGAAAGAGCGAGAGATTCGAGCGCGTCTCGACGCTTGCTTGCTCGACGGCTCCGAGATGCAGATCGGCCCCGTCGGCTGGACACAGCTGCCGGATCCGTTCCCGTGCTGGGAGCCGGAGCCGGTCGACGAGACGGACATCAGCGTGCCGACGTCGCGGCGCGAAATTCCGTCCGCCTGAGTTCACCTAGCGCGCCCCCTGGCCTTTGCACGCCGAGAAGTCTGGTTCGCCCGATGGGCACCGGCGGCGCTCGACACGGGCGAGCTCACTTTACTGCTGATAAACCGTCAGCGGCGTGGCCCAGCGCTCGCCGCGGAGCGGCTCCTTCAAGACGACGTGATCGTAGAGCCACTCCATGTTGGGCCGAATGCGGTGCTGGATGGTGCGACGCGGAGCGCGCTGCATTTCGTGGTCCCAGGTGACGATGCGCGGCTTGCCCGCGTTGCCGGCAAGCAGGATGGGCATGCCGGTCAACGGATCGGTTTCGTAGACGAAAAACGTGTGTGTGTGCAGCTCTTCGTAGTGATCCCACGCGGCGCGACCACGGATGATGACGATGTCTCCGGCGCGCAGATCGTCCTTGTGGTCGAACACGAAGCGGAAGAACTTGGGTACGTTCTCGTAGCGCACCCAAGTCGCTTCTCGGAAGTTCAAGATCGACAGGCGGTTGGGGTTGGTGGTCGCGTAGAGTCGCAGGGCGCTCTCGCGACGGCGCTGGCCTTCGAGTAGTTCGTCGAAATCGAGCGCGCCCATGATCTTGTGCGGCGGCGACCCCCTGGTCGAAAAGCCCATCCCGCTGGCTTTTTCGAGCGTTTCGGTGACGAAATCGATGCAAACCTGAGGCGTCATCGGCACGCCGCGCGAATCGAAGACGTTGTAACGGTCGCTGTTGAAGGTGAACTCGTTCTTGCTTGCAAAATAGGCATTTTCCCAGCGCTGCCGGAGCTCACCGTCCTGCTGACCGCGTTCGGTCTTCGGCTCGTCGAACGGCAAACCGGCCTGGACCTGCTCGACGATGGCGCGGCGCAGTACACGCAACACGGCGGCCCGCCGAACTGCGTGGTTGCGTGCTCGACCAATGCGCTCACTTGCTCCGGCATCAATCACCAGACAGCCCAACTCGAGCTCGGTGCCTCTACGCTCGATCAGCGCCGCGACCCATTCGTCCTCGTAGCGCACGTCGGCGACCAACGCGGTCTCACCCATGAAATCGACGCGCATTCCGTCAAAGCCTTCTCGATTGGCCAACTCGCGCACGTCGACATGGAGCGGGGGCCCGGGATCGGTGCCGGTGAGCCAGACGCGGTCGAACAGCAGGATGAAGGCTTTTTCGCCGACGTTGGGTCCCTCGAGGTAGCGGTAGGTGCCCTTGTCGTCGCGCCGCAGCAAGAAGCGCTCCGAGCCACGTTCGAGCGTCAACTCGGGCTCGGTGAACAATCCCTCCAACGAGGCGCGCACCGACAGCTCGCGCGCCGTCGCCGGATCGTCGAGATACAGGTAGCCGCTGCGCAACAGCAGCTGTCGAAGTTCGGGGCGGCGCGAATACTGCTTCATCAGCTCCAGAAGGACTTGGCGCGGCTCGGGCGTGGTCAGCAGGCGATTGCGGTGCGCGGCGACGCCCCGGGTCACCTCACCGACGAAGGTGGGAGGCTCGAGGAACAGCACGGGCTCCGACTTGGCGCGAGCCAGCACGAACGCGCGCCGCGCTTCGAGTCGAGGCGCGCCGGGAAAAGCCGAGCCTTGGCGGGCCTGGTCGATGCGCGCGCGACAGTCGTCTGCATCGACGGCGACTTCGGGCCTTTGGGGAGGCTCGACGGGCAACGTCTCGAGGTGCGGTGGCGCACCGACCAACGCAGTTTCTGCCGACCCACGCGGGGCCTGCGGGACTTC
>JBBQHO010000242.1:0-5183 GCA_038324055.1 Polyangiales bacterium
GGCTCGACGACGCGCAGTTCGGCACCGGCGCCGAGCGCTGCTTGGTGGAGCACCTCGACCTGCTTCACGCCGGTGTCGGTGCCGTTGTCCACGAGGAGACGGGCGCGAATGCGTCGAAGAGCGCCCTGTGCTCCGCCCAGATGGTCGCTGTGCTGGTGCGTCACCCAAATCATCGAGATGGGCCGCTTGCCCATCGTCTCGCGGAGTCGCTGCACGAAGTGGTCGTGCGCACGTGCGCAAGTCTCGCCGCACCCGGGCCGGGTAGGGCTCTCACCGAGGTCCACGAGGATGGTCTGGCCGTCGGGTAACAAGTAGGCGTTTGCGCGGCGACGGCTGAGACGAGCACAGAGCTCGCCGCGCAAACGTCGGGTTGAACGAAGCCGGGCGACAGGCACGGCGCCTGCTACTGGGCACCAAGCAACGCACGAGGAGCGCGCTTGAGCTCGGAGGAGCGGTGGTGGCGACCGCGGGCACGGCGGCGATGCTTGAAGTCAGCGCTCGCGGGACTCTCGAGCGTCAAGGCAGGGACCAGAGACAGACGGCTCCCGCACGGGCCCTGCCGTTCGATGCCGCCGGTGGTGGTCGCCGCAGTGATGCTCACGAGGTGTCCCTCAGGGCGGGCCGGTCGAGTGCGCGGGAGTGGATGGGGCCGCTGCACTTCGCGCAGCGACTGACGTCGATGCCGGTGAGACGTCGCAACAACTCGGCCCAGGTAGCTTCCGCGGCCGGCTCGTTCCTCGGCGGTACCGCCGGGCCGGGGTTCCGCGCCTCGAGCACCTTGCGGGCGGCGAGCAACTTCGTGTTGACGTTGCCGGGCGCCAGCAGCCCGTAGTGCCTGAGCTTCACGAAGCGGTCGGGCAGGACGTGTTGCAGGAAGCGGCGCAGAAATTCATGCGGGTGCAGCGTCGCCGTTTCCTCGCCCCTCGTGCGGAAGGTGACGGCCTCGTCGGTGGCGCTCAGCAGGCGGTGGTTGGAGAGCCCCACGCGGTGCGTGTACCGCCCGAGGTACTGGTACACCGACTCAGGCCCGGCAAAGGGCGGCTTCGCGTAGGACACCCACTTGGTGCGGTACAGCTTCCGCTTCAGGCGCTGCCAGGCCACGTCGGAGGCCACCTCGCCGCCGAAGCCGTCGACGCCGCGCAGGTCGAGACGGCCCGCTCGATAGGCTTCGTCGAGCGCCGCCATCACCTTCCCGCGGAACAGCGCCGACAGCACCGACACCGGGAAGAGGTAGTCGCGCTTCGTGGAGCGCCATCGCCCCTCGGCGCTGAGGCCACCGCCGGTGACGATGCAGTGCAGGTGAGGGTGGAAGCGCAAGTCACGCGTCCACGTGTGCAGCACGGCAGTCAGGCCCAGCGTCGCGCCGAGTCGCTTCTCGTCGTGGCCAAGCGCGAGCAACGTCTGACTTCCCGCGGCGAAGAGCACGTTGAAGAAGAGCTCTCGGTTCCGCATCGCGAGCCCCGCGAGCGAGTCGTCTGGCACCGTGAAGACGACGTGGAAGTAGTCGGTCGGCAGCAGCCGAGCCATGCGCCCTTCAATCCACCGGGCCTGTGTCAGCGACTGACATGCTGGGCAGTGGCGGTTGCGGCACGAGTGGAACACCGGGCGCTCATCACCGCACTGCGCGCACACGTCGAGCCGCCCGCCCAGGACTGGAGTCCTGCAGGCCGCGACAGCGCGCAGCACCTTCCGCTGCGCCTCGGTCAGCGCGTGCTGCCGCTTGAAGTCCTCACCGTGGCGGCGCGCGATGGCGCCCACGGTGGGCCGAGGCTGCCCCTGCCCGTCGTCGGGCAGGGGCTCCCCATGACGGTGCATCCGCTACCCGAGGACTTCGCCTCTCTTGGTGCCCAGCAAGTCCAGCGGGCTCGTCGTTGCCGCGATGTGTTTCGCGCTGACGTGCGCATACCTCGCCGTCGTACGAATCGACGCATGGCCCATCAGCACCTGGATGATGCGGATGTCGGTTCCCGTCTCGAGCAGGTGCGTCGCGAAGGCGTGGCGTAGCCCGTGCGCCGTCAGTCGCTTCTTCAACTTCACCACCTTCGTCGCGCGCTGAAGCGCTTTGCGCACCGCGTCCGGCGTCAGCGGCTTCCCCTTCGTTGCCCCCGAGAACAGCCAACCTCCTTGCGGTTGCTCCTTCACCCAATAGGCGCGCAGCGCCAACAGCAGGCGGGTTGAAAGCATGACGTACCTGTCTTTCTTTCCCTTCCCCAACCGCACGTGGATGAGGCCCCGCTTGCTGTCGATGTCTTCGACGCGGAGATGACACGCTTCGCTGATGCGCAGGCCCGCCGCGTAGGCCGTCGTCATCGCCATCGCGGCCACCAGCGAAGACACCGCCTTCAGCAGCGCCTCCATCTCGCTGCCGCTCAGAATGTCCGGAATCCTGTGGGGCACCTTCGGCCACGGAATTCGCTCGACTACCTTCTGGCGGTCGAGCGTCACGCCGTAGAGGAACTTCAACGCGGCGACGTTCATCTTCATCGTCTCCGGCCCCGCGCCCTTGAGAAGCAGGTGAGCCAGGTACTCCTTGATGGCCGACTCGCCCATCTGCGCCGGTGACTTCATGTGGTACCGCACGAAGTGGCAGCAGCACCTCAGGTATTCCTTGTGCGTCGTGGCCGCCAGGTTCCGTAACTTCAAATCCCTCGACATCCTGTTGTACAGTTCGCCCATCTTGTTGCTCCTCGTGGTGGTTGTTTGCCGAGACGCCGGCCCAATCCGGCGTCTCGGTTCCACAAGGCTCGATGGATCTCTGCCGTTACCCAACTGATCGGCCGCTCTTCAGCGATCGTCGCAGGCTCCGGCGTCAGGCTGCCGCGAAGCGGCTTCGTTCAACCAGCTTTCGCACTACTTCAATGTGCGCGAGCGAGGGGACGAGCCACATTGGATTTCGCCGCGTCGCCCGCGCCGCCAAATGAGACGGTCTTCACAGGCTGTGCGCCAACCGCGATCTTCCTCTCGATCAGGAGGTCGCCACCGTTGGCCGACAACACCGCGCGAAGCTTCTCAAGATCCGAGCACCAAATTGTCTCCATATCGGCGTCGCGCCGCGCGTCTCGCGGCGCGGTCGGACGATCGGCACCGACCAATTGGACCTGCATTCTCACAGCGTCTGCCGGCGCGGCGAGTTCGATTCCGTAGTCGGGCGATCCTGGCTTGTGCACAACGATTCGCCCATCCTTGGGAAGCGCCAACTCCATCCGTTCTTCGACTTGATACCCGAGGGAGGCTAGCCCTGCGAGAACCGCACGGCGACGGGTGCCTGCGACCAATTCGCGTCGCTCCTCTTCGGCGACCCTTCCTGCCTCTGTTAGCAACACCCCGACCTGCGCAGAGAGTCCTCCACTCTCGAGCGCTCGATCGATTTGACCCACCAGGGCCACCGCACGAGCCCCCCCGAAACCCCCGAGCGCCCGCCGCGCCAAGAGAAGAGATGCGATCTGCGCGTCGCGTTCCCTCGTCCTCTGGAGGTACTCGTTGAGATCCAGCGTCAGTGAATCGGTCAGCAATGAGCGACGACCAGCCTCAGCTTGAAGTGCAATGGCTCCAGCTCGATCAGTGAAGGACTGGGCCGCATCAGGCGCCACCTGGGACTCGACCTGGGCCAAGAGGTTTTGAAGTCTCGGTTCGAGTTCCGCCAGCGGTTGGGGCTGGGCATGAAGCCACTCCGCGACCGAACGCCGGCTCTCCTCTGCGCCCAGGCGAGCGGCCAAGGCCGTGGCCGCGGCATTCGCGCCCACTCCGGTCGCAGGCAGCAACTGGCGAAGAACCTGGGACAAAGTGGTCTCCATCGCAGCGAGCCCATCATCGTCTACAGAGGAAGCAGCCGTGGCGATCTCTCTCAATGCGCCGGGTGGCTCGCGTCCGACGCGAGCGAAACTGTCGCTCAAGGTCTTGGCCGCCGCCAGAACTCGAAGTCGCCGCGATCGGCCGGCGGCCACGGCGGCTATCGCCGCTGTTCGCACTCGCTCAACTTCGGTACGAAGGAAGGCAGTCTCACGACCCACCTCTGTCGCCAATTCGGCCCATCGCTGGTTCCTGAAGAGCGACTCGAGTCGTTCCTTCCGCTGCTCCAACCGGCCTTCGTTGGCAGAATCGTGAACGCCAACTCTCTTGCTGACACGACGCAACTGCTCCAGTGCGTCGTCCACATCGGAGAGAAGAGCCCGAGCATCGAGTTCGAGTTCCTCCCGTGATCTGACGCGCACGACTTTGGGTCCGCTCATGGGGTGAGCCTCTCAGGCAAGGGCTGCTCGGATTGCTTCGCGCAGCCTTTGACGCTCTTCGTTGCCTCGGTGGTACCAGTCATAGGACGAGACCCGATGTAGGCGCGGTATTGCGCGCCGCAGGACTTCCGGCCGCCAAATCTCCCTGGCCCGGGCGTGCGCCAACAGTGGGTGGCTTGGTGCATCGCATTCGACCCCGATCCCGAAGAGGCCTGTACGTGGGTCTTCAATCGCGAAAGTCAGGCCGAAAGCATCACTTTGGTCGGCAGAAACGGGAGACTGCCCCAACTCCCGAATGAAGGCCGCGACCGACGCAGCCAATCCGTCTGGCGCACTTGTTTGAGTCTCTGCGTGGGTCGCATGTACCGCAGCAGCAGCGAGTCTTCCTGCGCTGATGTTCTCCGCGTAAGCAAGATACCCCTGGAGGTAGTCACGGGGGCTGTTCGGCCCCCTCCGAGTGGCCAACATGTCGGAGACCTCGCTGACTGGAATGGAAGTGATCAAGACCACTTTCACACGCGCGCGAGTGACAGCGACGTTGAGTCTGCGTTCGCCGCCCACCTGGCCCAGCACGCCGAAGTTGCGGCGAAACGACTTGTTTCGATCCCGACCGAATGTCGTGCTGAAGACGATCACATCGCGCTCATCGCCCTGAACGTTCTCAACGTTCTTGACGAAGAATCCCATCTCCTCGCCGTCCTCTCTTCGTTCTCGTTCCTCGAGGTGGGCTGTCCGAAACTCAGGGTGTTTCTGCGCGTAGGTTTCGATTTCCTCCTCGATCAGGTCTGCCTGCTTGCGGTTGAAGGTTACGACCCCAAGCGTGGGTCGCTGCGATGGCACCGCAGCCCAAACCCCCACCAGGTACTGCACGACGCGTTTGGCTTCCTCGAGATTCGTCTGCTCGACGTAGGCCCCGTCTACGCGGATGACCTCGATGGGCTTGGCCCTCAAGAC
>JBBQHO010000243.1:0-5182 GCA_038324055.1 Polyangiales bacterium
AAATCTGCACCGAAGCTCGCGACATCAACCGCGTGCTCGCAGCGAGTGGGCTTGCTCCTCGTGCTCCGCCCACGCCGATGTGGACTCCGCTCGGGCAGTTGCGCTTCTTCTTTTGACGGCGAGCAGCTCTGCTCTCGTCGCGTTCCGTTTGGTTCGCGCGCACGCGAGAGCGCGTCTTGAGTTCGCCGAACGAGACCAGCAGGGCTACCTCTTCCGCTCGTCCGTCTTTCGGCGGGAAAAGTACGGCGTACCAGAGTATCGAGCCCCTTGCGGAAGCGGGTACCCGCAGCGTACAGCTCCAGCAGCGGTGTCGTTCGGATCGAGTCTTCGTTGAAGCCTGGCATGTGCACGACCAGCGCGTGCTTGTCGTAGCCGCTGCCGTAGCTTTCGAGCGCGAAGAGCGTCTCCAAGAAGCTGCCGCGAAAGGCCACCACCGGGTAAGGAAAGGTGCCCAATTTGTGCTGCTCGACGAGGCGGTCGATGAAGCCGCTGTAGCTGGCGTCCTTGTCCAGCCACACCACGATGCCTTGCCGCCGCACCTCGTGCAGCAGCTCGGCTTGCAGCGTTTGACTGACGGGTCTGTCGCTCATGGCCTACTGCGATGCCTCACCACTTACGTCTCCCAGTCGCGTCGCGCTTGACGGCACTCTTCGCCCGCCGTGGCTTCGTTCGCTTGGGCTTCGCAATCTGCGGTGGCTTCACGAGCTCCCTCAGGCCGTTGCACAATTCCTTGAACGAAGGCGAGCGGCTTTCCGCGGGACGAATCGAGAGCACCTTGGACATGGCCTCGGCCCACGCCACCTTGTTGCCACCCCCATCGCCCACAACCCGCCCGAACAGCTCCCAGCTTCCGCAGATGCTGTCGGGCACGTAACCTTTGGCGAGCTTGCTATCGAAGTCGGGGAAGGCCGCCTTCAACGCCTTCATGTCGGCCAAGTAGAAAGCTTCAAGCTCTTCAACCGCGAACCGAAACACGACGACAGGCGCAGGATCCAGGCCGCTTGCGAGTTTCTTCAGCCGGCGATCCAGGTCTTGAATATCATCGCTGTCGGCGTCCACGAGCACGAGGACGCGGTCAGTCGCCCTGTTCAGCGACTTGCCAAAGGCGGCCAGCTTTGCCGGCAACTGATCGAGCAGCCCCTGCTGCTTCGGGTCTTGGCGCTTGCCCGTGAGCGTTCCTTTGCCTCGATGCGGATACGCTTTCAAGCTGTGGCCCCGGAGGAACCGCTTGGCCCACGGCTCGAGGAACGCTTTCTCCGACGGCCCCTCAACCAAAGCATGCACGTTCATTGCGCGGCGAGACCCCCAAAGTGTTGGCTGTACCAAAGCGAGCCCAACGGGATCCCTTCCTTGGCCAGCTCCGAGATGGTGGGCATATCGGCCGTGCGGGTGACTTTCGAGAAGCCATCCTTTCCCTTCTCCATGAGCCACACCTGCTCGGGCTTCAGCGCATCCACGAAGTAGGGTGAGTGCGTGGTCACCAAGACTTGGGTCTTGGGTTGGGCTTTGGTCGCCTCGCTGACCAGCAGGCGAGCCAGCTGCTCGATCACTTGCACGTACAGCCCGTTCTCCGGCTCTTCGATGCCCATGAAGGGCCTGGGCTCGGGATCGGCCAGCAGCACCGCGTATGCCAGCATCTTGAGCGTGCCGTCGGACATGCTCTGTTGATAGAAAGGGTCGGTGTAGCCCGCCTCGTCGAAGCGAATGAGCAATCGCTTGTCGTCGCTGACCTTGGTGGCAATGCTCGTAAGGCCCGGCACTGCGCTGGCTACACGCTTGAGAATCCCCTTGAATTCCTTCGGATGCTGCCGCTGGAAGTGCTGCAGCACGTTGCCGATGTTCGAGCCCTTGCGATCGAGAAACCGCTGGGCGCCGGCAGCCGGTAACTCACGCGCAGCATCCGGGACGAAGTACGACAGGTACCATTGCGCAATGTACTCCCGGGTCTGAACGATCCGAGGATGCTTGTCTAGTTGGTTGCCGAGAGAGGCGATACCGAGCTGGCCGGGATCGGCAAGGACGACCTTCTCAGCGTGCTTGTCGTGATCGCCCTCAGTAAAGGCACCCGCCCAGACTTTGCCTTTCCCGCGGTTGAGCTTCAGGAAGTAGTAGGGCTTGCCGCGGGTCTCGCCCTTCCGGCGCTGGCGGAGTGCCTCCTGGACGACGGTCGGCACGCCGCCGACCTGATCGACAGAGAGCTCGTAGACGATCGGGCGCTCTGGGGCGCCGCCGTCGAAGAACAGCTCGAACTTGATCGGGCCGGTCTGACCCTGCGTGCGCAAGCGCTCGAAGCCGCCGCGCGCCGAATGATCGCACGCCGTCTCGACGCCATCTGAAAGGCACTGCGAGATGAAGCCGAAGGCATCCAGGAGCGATGACTTGCCGGAGCCGTTCGGGCCGATGAAGCAGCTCATGCCCGGCAGGGGCTCGCCGCTCGCGTACTTGATCTGGCCGATCCCGACGTCCGCGAGCGAGCGAAAGTTCTGAATCCGGATCCCTAAAAGTCTTGCCATCTTGGTCTTTCAGTCGAGCTAGGTCGATGTTCGCGTCATCGCTTTGGCCACACCACCACGAACTATTGGGAAGTTCCTAATAGTTGCCGTCCCACCACGGGTTTCGTTAAGCAAGCGCGTCCTCGCCGTCGGGGTCGACCCGATCGAAGAGCGGGCCGGCATCCCCGTCGTCGGCTTCCACCCAGTCCGACCCGTCGGCCAAACGCGCATACTACCCAGCATGTCAACTTTCGCAGGCTGACGCGACCGAGCCACGATGCTTTGGTTTTCCTAGTCCCGAACATGGCCTCCCGCCAGCGCTCAAGGTCTACGTCGGGGAATAGGTGGTGGTCCCCGGCTCCTTCCTGCGCTTCTCCGGCAGGAAGAAGCCCTTCTCGAAAGGGAGCTCGACGCGAGTGACCCCGAAGCACTCGGCACACTCGACCTCGATCTCGGTGTCGACGCCGCAGTCGACGCGATCGAACTCGCCGAGCAGGAACGCGACGTCGGACATGCTCAGGTCCTCGATGAACCGTTGCTTGTCGCGCGGCTCGACCTTGTCGATGGTCTCGAGCCGAAAGCCAAGCAGCGTCGTGATCGGTCGCTCGCCAGCGGCGCGCCGGAGCGCGGCCATGCGTCGCTCGTCGGTGCCGGTGAGCAACCGGAAGCTCACCTTGCGGGCAGCGTCAGGCAGGACCGTTTCGAAGCGGTTGCTCGCGAGGAACGCCGCGCGGCTTTCGTCGGAGAGCGTGCGCACCGGAAGCTCGCGCAGGTCGAGCTCCCACTCGATGCGCGCGCGGCAGCCGCGGTTCTCGCAGGGCACCGCGAACGCGTAGTCGGGCCCGTAGGACAGCACCCGCACGCGCAGCAACGTGAAGAAGCGGTCGCCCTGGAGCACCTTGCCCCAGTCGAGCGGCTGCTCGCCGAAGTCGTAGGGGCCCGCGTCGACCGTCTCCTCCCAGCACGCGGCAAGGATCTGCTCGAGCTGGGCGCCGCTCCGAACGAGCTTGCGGTCGGCGAGGATGCGCTCCTCGCGGGCCTTCATGCCGCGGATGCGGCAGCTGAGCCCCGAGGGGCAGGTGATCGTCTCCGACATGGCCGTGGCTCCTCCTGGCGGTGGGTTCCAGAAGGGCAAAGCCGCAGGGGCGGCGGACGGGGACAGAAACTATGCGGACGGTTCTTGGTCGTCGACGGCGGCGCCGCCGAGGCGCTTCTTCACGTTGAGCGCCTTCCACTTGAGGCCCGGGTGGTCCCGGATGATCGCCTGCATCGCGGGGACGTCAGTGAGGACCTCGGGGGCGATTTCTCCCGCGCCGTTGAGCCGTTCGAGGAACTCCAGCTCGTGCTTCGCGAGTGGGAGCACCGCGGCCATGAGCTCGCGGGTCTCCCGAACCAGGGTTTCGGTCCACGCCGCGATCTCGGTCTTCGCTGGGCGTACATCGAGGCGAAGCATCGGAACGAGCTGCGAGTCGACGTCACCAGCGGTCGTTTGGATCTGTTCAACCCTGATCGCGCGCCAGTCTTCGCGGTTTGCGCCGCCGTAGACGACGAATCCGAGCCGGAGTTTTGCAGGGTCCAGCCCCGGGCGGCGAAGCAGCTCTCGGGCATCGAAGAGGTCGCGGCTTGCGCTGCGCGCGACGAGCGCCGCGAGCTTCCCGGCGGCGAGCTCGTGTTCGTCGAGAACCAGAACCTGGTTGGCCCTCTCACCTCCAACGGGATGAGAGTCGCGTGGAGCCACGGGCCACAGCGGGGTTCGCAGCATGAAGTTGACGTCGACCTCGATGCTGCCCTGCCGTCCGAGCGCGGTCGCATAGGACAGCCGCCACTTGCCGCCGGCATGCTCGGTCGGAGCCCGCTTGATGGTGAGGCCCATACGGCCCGTGACCTGCTGCAGAGCCTGCTCGATGCGAGGCCGCTCTGCGAGCATCGTCTCGCGGTTGGACGACCCGACGTAGTTCAGATCGATGTCCACCGAGAGGCGTGGGAAGTCGAGGACGAACAGGTTGAGAGCGGTCCCGCCCTTGAGCGCCATCCGCGTCCCCAGGAAGGGGTGCGTACGCACTGCCTCGAGCAGGCGCACGAGCACGTGGACCTTCTCGTAGGACTCGACCTGAAAGCCGCTGGCCGCTGCCGCCTGTTGGAGCTGTTCCCGCGACAGCATCAGGCGACCTCTGCCCAGGTTCGGTTGAGCACACGTTCTGGTACCATGAGGTTCCACGGTTTCACGAGCCGCCCGGCCTCGCGCGTGCGATCGAGGTAGCGCGGCTGGCGAGGAGCGTGGTCGCGGAGGGCCTTCAGGTGGTGCTCCTCGACGAACAGCGCCTCGCGGTGCTGCTCCAAGAAGAAGCCCACGCGCGCGCTCGTGAGCGAGGAGCCCAATTTGAGAGCGTGGCCAACGACGGCGGCGAGATCGAAGTACTCGACCATCTCCAGCGATCGCCAGACCTCTTCCCACCCGCCTCCAAGGTCGGGGGCGTCGAGCACGTCGACGAGCGTGCGCTCGAAGGTCGTCACCCGCACGATTCCCCCGGCGTGAGCCTCCGTGACCACGCCGCCACCGACATCAGACAAACCGTCGAGCGCGCGAGGAGGGCGAACGCCGACGAACTCGCTCCCCTGGAAGCTCAGCGAGCGCAGGTGACTTCGAGTGAGCACCGCGAAGCGATGCCAAACCGAGTACGCCTTGCCCC
>JBBQHO010000244.1:0-5172 GCA_038324055.1 Polyangiales bacterium
GCTCTTTGATATGGTCCGCCCCGCTATGCGAACGCGTCGTCTCGGTCCCGAAGGGCCTCAAGTCAGTGTGGTCGGCCTCGGCGGCATGCTGCTGTCCATCACGGGTCGTCCGCCTGATGATCAATCCCAGCGTGTGATCCAATCTGCGCTCGATTTCGGAGTAACGCTGTTCGACACCTCGGACGCGTACTGTCTGGACGAACAGGAGCTGGGCCACAACGAGCGCATCTTCACCCGCTCGCTCGAAGGTCATCGTGCCGATGTCACCCTCATGACGACCGTTGGCTTGCGGCGTCCCGGAGGAGCCTGGACTGTCGACTCGTCGCCCGACTACTTGGTCGAATGCGTCGAGCGCTCACTCCGCAATCAGAGCGTCGAGGCACTGGACGTCGTGAGCCTGTACGCTCCGGACAATCGCATCCCTTACGAAGAGAGCGTCGGCGCACTGCGCGATCTCAAAGCCCAGGGCAAGATCAAGCACGTGGGTCTCTGCAACGTCGAGGTCGAGCACATCAAGCGCGCCGAGACTGTCTTGCCCATCCAGTGCGTGCAGAATCGCTGGCACCCGCAGGCGCGCGAGATCGAAAAGAATGGCGTCTTGGACAACTGCAATACCTCCGGCAAGGCCTTCGTGGCGTACGCGCCGTTCGGTGGCACCTTGGGCGCTCCTACCTTGACGACCCTCGGCAAGCTGAGCGATCAGGCGCGTCGTCGTCGCCTCAGCCCGTACCAGCTGGTACTGGCGTGGATGACGAACAAGGCGCCGGTGACGTTCGTGCTGGCGGGCGCTCGGCGCAGCGAGAGCATCGAGGATTCGGCTGGCGCGGGCTCGGTCGAGTTCGACACCGATGCCGTACGCGCCGTCGAGAACACGCTGCCCAGTCCCTGAAACGGCGGGAGTCACGTTTTCGATGTCGCACCTCATCTCAGTGGCGCCGACGGGGCGCGCCAAATGCAAGTCGTGCAAGGCGCCCATCCAAAAAGGTGAGCTGCGACTTGGTGAAGCCGTGCCCAATGCCTTTGGCGAAGGCGAGGCGCGCCACTGGTACCACTTGAGCTGTGGCGCAGAGCGGCGGCCCGAGGCATTTCAGGCGGCGCAAGCCGTGCTCGAAGATCCTCTGGTCGATCGCGACGAGCTCTTGCGTCGCTCCGCCATCGGACTCCAGCATCCGCGCTGGACGCGTGTCGTTCGCGTCGAACGCGCTTCGAGCGGACGCGCACGCTGCCGCCACTGCAAAGAGTTGATCGACAAGGGTGGTCTTCGACTCACGCTCGAGATCGTCGAAGACGGCATGGCCAATCCAGCAGGCTTCGTGCACCCCAGCTGCATGCTGGGCTATGCTGGCACGACCGAGGGGCTGGTCGAGCGCGTAGCGCGGGCGACGCCCCTCGAAAATGCCGAGCGAGCTGAGCTCGAGCACGGCCTGCTGAGCGGTACGCTCAGCCCAAAAGATCCTTGACGGCTGTCTCCGCGTCCGAGAAGGAGAAGCGAAAACCCGCGGCCAAGAGCTTGTGTGGCAGCACGCGTTGGCCTTCGAGGATGGCCGCCGCGCCCTGACCGAACAGCAGCTTCAAGGCGGCGGCCGGAACGGGCATGAAATCGGGCCGATGCAGGACTCGTCCGAGGATTTCACTCAACGTTCGGTTGTCCACCGGCACGGGAGCGCAGATGTTGACCGGACCGACGAGTTGAGCTTGGTCGATGCAGAAGGCGAAGGCGCGCACAGCGTCGACCATGTGGATCCACGACACGACTTGCGTGCCATCACCGAGTGGTCCGCCCACGAAGAGCTTGAAGGGACGCGCCATGGCTTCGAGCGCGCCGCCGTTCTGGCCGAGAACGATGCCCAAACGTGCGTGGACGATGCGCACCCCTTGCGGCGCGCCGAGTGCGGCCTCTTCCCAATCTTGGGCCAGGCGCGCCATGAAGTCGCTCCCTGCTGGTGCGTCCTCGCCTAGTTCGGTCTCGGGAGCCTGAGCGCCGTAGTAGCCGACGGCCGAACCGGAGACGAACACGCCCGGAGGATGCGCGGACTTTTGCATGGCCGACGCGAGCAGCTGAGTAGAAAGAATGCGACTCCGCCGCGCCTCGTCGCGGAGCTTCTGGGTGAGGCGCCGTCCGACCAACACTTCACCTGCCAAGTGAACGACGGCGTCTGCACCGTCGACCTCGGCGTGGCCCGCTCCGAGCACCAGCGGATCCCACTGAACGAAGCGCAGCTGGGGCGAACTCGATCCTTGCGCTCGGCGCGTCAGTACGACCACTTCGTCGCCGCGCGCGCGCAGCGCCTTCACCAGCTCGCTGCCGACAAACCCCGTACCACCAGTGACGACGACCTTCATCGTCATTGTCATACTTTGCGGCGGGCAAGGAGGCGAGCTATCAAGAGTCGATGCTGCGAGTCGGGTCTGCACTGGCTGCTTCAGCCTTCCTCGTCGTCGCTTGTTCCGGCAAGGAACGACCGCCGTACGTCGGGGCAGGCGATCCGGCTCTCGAAATCCCCTACGAGCGCTTGCCCGAGACCTCCGCCGCGTTTCAAGAGCAGGACTGTGCCGTCGAACTCGACGACTATGCGGCGCAATGTGGTTTCGTCACGGTGCCCGAGGCTCCCGGGAGTGCGCGCGAGATGAAACTCGCCGTCATGCGCGTTTTCTCGAACGCGAAAGACGTCGCGTCCGATCCCATCGTCTACCTCAACGGTGGCCCGGGGGGGCCTACGCTGGGCGACGCTGAGTTCTACGCGTCGACTTTCGAGCCCTTACTCGGCGCGCGTGACCTCATTCTTTTTGATCAGCGAGGCACCGGCGAATCCCGTCCCGAGCTTTCCTGCACCGAAACCCAGGACGACCTCGGAGAGGCGCTCGATGGCTGTTTCCAGAGGCTCTCGAAAGAGACCGATCTTTCTGCCACCAACAGCGTTTCCAATGCGCATGACGTCGACTTGGTGCGCGCTGCTTTCGGCTACGAACAGTGGAATTTGTTTGGCATTTCCTACGGTACGCGGCTCGGTCTTACCGTCGCGCGCGACTACCCGGCAGGTGTCCGCTCCTTGATCGTCGACTCCGTCGTGCCGCTCGAAATCGACCTGGTCGCGGGCATTGGTAAAAATGGGCAAGATGCATTCGAACTCGCGTTCTCTGCCTGTTCGGCCGACGCGGAATGCGCAGCGAAGTATCCCGATTCGATGGGTCAGCTGCGCGCGACCGCTGCTCTGTGGGACGCCGAGCCAGCGGGCGATTTGGAACTCCAAGGCGCAGACCTGGTCAATGTGCTGTTCTCGCTCGCGTACTCGCCGAGCGGCATCGAAATTCTGCCCTTCTTGATCGACGAGGTTGCAGCCGGAAAGCTATCTGGCCTCGAGCGGATCTTGGGCCGAATCGGTGGAGGCTCGGACGCGTTCGGCATGCACCTTTCGCTCCATTGCGCCGAAGAAGTGCCCTTCACCGACGAAGCTGCCGTAACCGCGGCCGACGAAGCGATCTTTCCCGAACTGCGCGAGGGTCTGTCCGGCCGAAAATACTTGGAGTACTGCTCGCATTGGCCCGTCAGAAAGGCTCCCGACAGCGAAAATACGGCCGTGGTCAGCGCCATTCCCAGCCTCGTTCTCTCGGGCGAGTTCGACCCCATCACGCCGCCGGCGAACGCGGCGCTCGTGCACGCCAGTCTGAGCAACTCGCAGTATTTCAACCTCCAGAACCAGTCGCACGGTGCCAGTGTTGGCGAGTGCGGGCTCTCGCTCGTTCAGACATTCCTCGACGCGCCGAACGAGGCGGTACCTTCTACGTGTCTCGGCGACGTTCCGGACCTCGAGTTCCGCTCAACCGCGCCGAACAGTGCTGCGCACACCATCCAAGGCCAGCTGCGCTTCGTGACGACTGCACCGAGCGACGACCGGCTCGACGCGATCGTGCGCGACGTCGTCGCGCGTCGCCGCTGAGATACTCGATTTCAGCCCGTGCCGCGTGTTTCGTGCTCGTCCGCGGGCGCTTCGCGAGGAACGGCGTGAAGGGGAGGAATGGGCTGCTTGGGTAGATCGATCGTGAAGACGCAGCCCTGGCCAGGCAGATCGCGAATCTGCAGCTCTCCCGCCATCGATTTCATGGCCTTCACGCAGATAGACAGCCCTAGACCGAGACCCGTTCGATCGTGACCTTCTTGCACGAACGGTTGCAGCAGCTTTTCAGGCTTCACGGGCAGGCCCCCGCACTCGTCCTGGACCTCGATGAGCACGCGGTCATTCGTGGTACTGGCCCTCAGCTTCACCGTAGTTCCGGGCTCCGTGAACTTGAACGCGTTCTGAAGCAGGTTTGCGATCACCGCGGCGAGGATCTGCCGGTCTGCGTTCACCATGATCGTCGGATCGATCTTGGCCACCACGAACTGGAGTCCGCGGGTTTGTGCTACCAGCGAGGCACCGATCAGCACTTCGTCGATGATCTCGCGTAGCGGAACGTGTTCCATGCTGTGCAACCCGGAGTCGAGCCGCACATCGGCTAGGGAGCGGTCGATCAGGACGTTCATACGCATCAGGCTGCGATCGAGCGCCGCGCTCGTGCTCCCCGCTGGAGGCACGACGCCCTTCTTGATGCTCCCAAAGGCGAGGGTCGCCACGTTGAGCAGGTTGCGCAGTTCGTGAACGAGGTGCCCCAGACGTTCGGTCCCTTCATCGGCGCTCCGCCCCTCGCGCCCTTGCGAGTACGCCGTCACGGCACCTGCGATGGCGTCGTCGAGACAGAGGTTGAGCGTTTGAAACTCCTCGACCGGAACGGTAAGCTTCTGTTCGAGCGCGATGCCCGTAATCACCTGACAAAGATCGCCGTAGTCGTGGACAACCTCATCGATGGTTAGCCCGTGACGAAAGAGAGCGTGGCCGTGCTCGTGGGAGCTGTGTTGGATTTCAGAGTGGTCGAGCGTCTCGTGCGCGGTCCGCTTGCGCAGAGCCTCGCCGAGCTGGTCCAAGAACACCGGCAGACCTTGGGTCCGGTCCTCGTTCGGCGTGGATGAGCCACTCCTCTCAATCACGCGCTCCTGTGCCTGAGCGAGGATCTCGTCGCGATGCGTGGAAACGAACTCGCGCAGCATGATTGGATGCTGCGCCCGCTATGCTGAAAAGCAAAGCAAGGTCTAGTAACGGGTTATTTGTGCTCCAGGTCCTCGGCTTCCGGAGCCGC
>JBBQHO010000245.1:0-5156 GCA_038324055.1 Polyangiales bacterium
CCCGTCGGCAGCGCGAGGGCATGCACGTCCGCCTCGAGGCCGCGTGCACCCGGCTGTCACTGAATCGCGACGACGCCGAGCTTGCCTTCACCCTCGCCAACGCGGTTGCCCTGGCCGATCGCGATCTGGACGGACCCGAAACGGTCCTACTCGAGGAGCTATCGCATTTGCTCGGCGTCTCCAGTCAGCGCTTCGATGCGCTCGTCGAGAGCGGTCGCCATTCTCAGCCCCCGCCTCCGCCGTAACACTCGCTGGGCGCGTGAACCCCGAGCCTTGCGCCCGGACTGTGACGCTCCCTAGGCCAACGTCACCCATTTTTCTTCGAGCGAAAGAGCGCTCGGCGAGACGCGCATTTCGACGTAGTGGTGGCTCTCACCATCTTCACGCATGGCGATGCGCGGCACGCACGCCGGGTTCACATAGGCGATGCCATCGCGCTCGGTGAGCAACGGGCGCGGCGTCTTGCCGGGGCGGCGATGCATGTGACCCGCGACCACTCCGATCACCCGCTTGCCGCGCAGGACCGCGTACTCGACGGCTTGCCGCAAATCGTCGTCCCCCCAGTCGGAAGAGGCACCCTGGTCCTCCTCCGGGCTGAGCCCAAAATCCCGACTCCACGGATCGGCCGCAGCCCCGCCCAGCCCGAAGGGTCCGTTGTGAGCCAAGAAAAGCACGCTGGCATCGGGCGCCCTGTCGACCAAGGCGCGCAGGCGCCCAATCGAGTCGTTCATCGAACGCACCCCATAGGTTCGCGCCAACATATCCGGGAACGCCAAGGCCGAGCCGCCAGTCGCGCAAGGACGTGCCGCAATCAGCGACACGGGGCCGTGCTCGGTCAAGAGCCGATGACAGCTGTAGCCGCAGGGTTCGATGCCCGGCGCTGCGTTGCGACGCATGGCGCGCAGCAGATCGGCGCGACCCGTCTGGTAGGCGAGCTCTGCCGACAGATGCGGTAGATGCTCGGCGTCGTTGTTGCCCGGCAAGATCAGTCCGCGCGACTGCAGCCGCGACAGCTGACGAATGACCGCCAGACCGTCTTTGCGCGTCCCACTGCCCAGGTCGCCAACGAACAGCAGGAGGTCGTAGGCAGCCTGATCGAAATAGGCGTTGTCGAGGGCGTTCCAGCGCCCATGCAGGTCACCCAGCACTGCGAGCTTGTTGGCTCGGTATTGAGGCAGGCTGTTCACGCTGAGGTATTCTGACGGGGCGCCGGCTCGATGCCAGGCGCCCCTCGCTCGAGGTCGATTAGCCCGTATTTCGCATGCCTTGGGCGATGCCGTTCAAAGTCGTTCCCAAAGCCTGGTCAATGAGGTCCAGACCAGCCGAACCCTCTGGCAAGGCGCGCTTCTTCTTCAGCAAAGCAATCTGCAGCAGGTTGAGCGGATCGACATACGGATTGCGCAGCTGCATGGCTTGACCCAGGAACGGATGGTTTCCAAACAGCGTGTCGTGCTGGCGTATGGCCAGCAGCGTCTTGACCAGACCGTCGAACTCGCTTTTGAGCTGAGCGTAGAGCGCCCCGTAATCGCCCAGTTCCGTGAGGTAGAGTTCGGCGACTTCCAGATCGGCCTTCCCGCACACCATCTCGATCTTGGCGATCAAGTCATCGAAAAACGGCCAGGTTTTGGCCATTTTACGCAAGAGCTCGAGCCCTTCCGGCGTCGATGCCACGTCGTTCAGCGCGGTGCCCGCTCCGAGCCAAGCCGTGAGCAGCATGCGGATCTGCGTCCAACCAAAGTTGTACGGGATGGCGCGGATGCCGGACATCGTGCCTGCGCCGCTCGGCGAGCGGTAGGCGGGGCGCGAGCCGAAATGCACGTGGCCAAGCTCTTTGACGGGCGTGGCCGTGAGGAAAATCTGGAAGATGCTCGGATCGTCGTGGATGACCTTGCGGAAGGCCGTGCGCGCCTGATCGGAGAGTCGGTCCATCATCTCGCGGAAGGCCATCTGCTCCTCCGCGCTCACGCCCTTGCGCCAATCCTCGTAGCTGGCCATCAGCGTTCCGGCGAGCATGACTTCCAGGGTCCGTTCGGCCACCGACAAGATGCCGAACTTCTGGCTGATCGTCTCGCCTTGCTCGGTGATCTTGATGGGACCCAGAAGTGAACCGGGTGGCAAGGCAGTGAGCGCCCGGTAGACCGGGGAACCACCACCGCGCCCCACCGTACCGCCGCGACCGTGGAACAGCATCAGGTCCACTCCGGCCTCTTTGGCGATTGCAGCCAGCTTCTCTTGAGCCACGTAGAGTTCCCACGCGGCCGTCAGCACGCCGACGTCTTTGGCTGAGTCGGAGTAGCCCAGCATGATTTCTTGCCGCATGCCGCGCGCCTTGAGCTGGCGCATGTAGGCTTCGTCCTTGAAGAGACTCGACATGACGTCGGCGGCGCCGGCCAAGTCGCCGCCCGTCTCGAACAGAGGAACAACGTCGATCTTCGATAGGGGCTGGTCCAGAGAGAGGTCGACCAAGCCGCGTTCGCGCGCAAGCAGCAACACACGGAGCATGTCCTCGGCCGTGTGCGTCATCGAGATGATGTACGTCTCCGCAGCCTTTGGTCCGAGCTCACCCTGGATCGTGCTGATCGCCTCGAACACGCCCAGGACTTTCTCGGTCTGAGCATCCAGCTTCAGGTTGGGCGAGGTCAGCGGCCGGCGTCCCAGGATCTCGCGGCGCAGCGTGGCGGCGTCGAAGGGCGGCAAGCCGACGGATGCGGCCACGGCATCGAGCGCCGCCGTGTGCGCTGCCGAATCCTCGCGCACGTCGAGGCAGTAACCATGTAGGCCGAGCAACTTGATTTCGGCCAGCAGTGGCTGAATCAGCGCGCGCGCAGCCCGCGCGGCCTTGGCCTTGGAGACGGTGCTCCACACGAGTTCGACGTCGGCAGTCAGATCGTCGGGGTTGCGGTAAGCGCCGGCGATATTTTCGGGCTTGCCGGCGTCGCGCGAGGCGATCTCGCGACGCGTGGCCTCGAGACGGCCGACGATGAACGACAACTTGAGGCGCAGCGGCTCTTCGGCGTCACGACGGCTGTTGGCCTCCCACACCACCGGCAACAACTTCTTGTCGTTTTCGAGCGAGTCGCGCAGCTCTTTGCTCGCGGGCACGATGCGGCTCGAGATGCTGAGCCTTTCGATCAAGCTGTAGACAGCCTTGATGTAGTGACCGACCAGAGCGTGCCCGTTGCGCCGGGCAGCGGCGATGGTGATATCCGGAGTCACGAACGGGTTGCCGTCCCGATCACCAGCGACCCAGCTGCCCAGCGTAAGCGGAACCTCCACCCCTAGCTCTTCGCCAAAAACTTCCCGGAAGGCCGTGGCACAGGACTCGTGCACGTGATGTGCGGCGTCGAGCAACCGATCTTCCAGGTACCAGATGACGGTGCTGACTTCGTCCATCACGCTGGGGCGATTCTTGCGAACCTCATCGGTCAGCCACAGCAGCTCGATGTCCGATTCCAGGCGTTCTTCCAAGTGCGCGCGCTCCGCGGCGGTTGCACTGTCACGTGCGAGCAGCGCCTCCGCCAAGCGAGCCTGCAGGTTCAGCACCGTACGACGCGTCGCTTCGGTCGGGTGCGCGGTGAGGACCGGTCGCACGCGCAGCTTCTCGGCGGTCGCGCGGACTTCGGCGGCGGATTTTCCGTCCTTCTTCAGTTGGTCGAAGGCCCAGAGCAAGCTGGCAGGTTGCGGCGCTGCTCCGGCCGATTGATCGTACTGTCGGCGTCGACGGACGCGGTGAACTTGCTCGGCGGTATTGATGAGCAAGAAGAACAGGGTAAAGGCGCGCGCGACTGGCGCGGCCTGCTCGGGAGTCAGTGACTCCACCTGCGCGAGCAGCTCGCGAAGCGCGCGGGCGGCCGGAGCACCTCGCCGGCGATCGCGACAACTGATGCGCAGTGTTTCCACCGCAGTAAAGACCGCTTCGCCCTCGAGGCGTTGGATCACTCGACCGAGGGAGCCGGCAAGCCAGCGCATGTCGTCGTGGAGGGGCTGGTCTTCGGGGCGAGAGTCGGCTGCACGCATGACGGTGTGTGTGGCACACCCTGGGCCGGTCTGACCAGACCTCGTCCGCTGCCCTGCCGTCCTTGCCCGCTGTCTTCCTCCCCTGACAGGCCCCTTCCGCCGGCCTGTCGCCGTGCTGAAACAGTGCCGTCTTCATGAAGCAATCCCTACGTCTTTGCGCTCGGTACTGGTCGAGCGGCCCGACTGCCACTAGCTCTCTGGTCTCAGTGCGCGGCACCTTGCTCGGTCTGTGGACCTGGTTCGCCTTCGGGGCGGTCTCTTCGGTGGGTTACTGCGCCTGCTTGCTGTTGTTCCTGCTGACGGCTCCCTTCGATCCAAATCGGCGCGTTACGGGTACGGCCATTCGCTGGGTCGGCATCGCCATGGTCAAATGCGTCCCGGCATGGCGTTTCGAATATCTCGAGCCGGTTCCCCGCATTCTGCCCGAACGCTGCGTCTGCGTGAGCAACCACTGCTCGAATCTCGACCCGTTTTTGCTCTCGCACCTGCCCTGGGAAATGAAGTACCTCGCCAAAGACGTGCTGTTCAAGATCCCAGCGGTGGGCTGGGGCATCAAGATTGCCGGCGATATTCCGCTCGTGCGCGGCTCCACGCGGAGCATCAAGCAAGCCATGAAGAAGGCCGGGCTGTACGTGAGGCGCGGTATGCCCGTTTGCATCTTTGCAGAAGGCACGCGTTCGCTCAGCGGTGACCTTTTGCCGTTCAAGGACGGTGCGTTTCGCCTGGCGATCGACGAACAAGCTCATGTCTTGCCCATCGCCGTGGGCGGCACCGCGCACGCCTTGCGCAAGGGCGATTGGCGGCCGGGTTCCGCGCACGGCGTCATCTTGGTGGGCCAGCCCATCAGCGCCGAAGGTCTGCGCGCAAGCGACGTGCCGGAGCTGAAGAAGCGCGTCTGGCAGGCGATTTTCGAGTTACGCGAGGATCTGAAGCGGCGTGGCCTGGCGTGAGAGACCGTGCCGGGGCCCCGTGCTAGACCGGCGCCGTGACGCTGTTTAGGCCGTGCATCGATCTCCACCAAGGGCGCGTCAAACAGATCGTCGGTGGCACGCTCACCGGCGCGGGTGACGCGCCGCGCGAGAACTTCGTGTCGGACCAACCCGCCGCGTGGTTCGCGGCTCTGTACGAGAAAGATGGCC
>JBBQHO010000246.1:0-5131 GCA_038324055.1 Polyangiales bacterium
CCGCTCGGCGAGCATCGTCTCGCGGTTGGACGACCCGACGTAGTTCAGATCGATGTCCACCGAGAGGCGTGGGAAGTCGAGGATGAACAGGTGAGAGCGGTCCCGCCCTTGAGCGCCATCCGCATCCCCAGGAAGGGGTGCGTACGCACTGCCTCGAGCAGGCGCACGAGCACGTGGACCTTCTCGTAGGACTCGACCTGAAAGCCGCTGTCCGCTGCCGCTTGTTGGAGCTGTTCTCGCGACAGCATCAGGCGACCTCTGCCCAGGTTCGGTTGAGCACACGTTCGGGTACCACGAGGTTCCACGGTTTCACGAGCCGCCCGGCCTCGCGCTTGCGATCGAGGTAGCGCGGCTGGCGAGGAGCGTGGTCGCGGAGGGCCTTCAGGTGGTGCTCCTCGACGAACAGCGCTTCGCGGTGCTGCTCCAAGAAGAAGCCCACGCGCGCGCTCGTGAGCGACGAGCCCAATTTGAGAGCGTGGCTGACAACGGCGGCGAGATCGAAGTACTCGACCATCTCTAGCGAGCGCCAGACCTCTTCCCATCCGCCGCCGAGGTCGGGAGCGTCGAGCACGTCGACGAGCGTGCGCTCGAACGTCGTCACCCGAACGGTCCCCCCGGCGTGGGCCTCGGTGACGACGCCGCCGCCGAGGTCGGGCAACCCGTCGAGCGCGCGCGGAGGGCGAACGCCAACGAACTCGCTGCCCTGGAAGCTCAGCGAGCGCAGGTGACTTCGGGTGAGCACCGCGAGGCGATGCCAGACCGAGTACGCCCTGCCCCGGAACTGCAGCGCCGCGTGGTAGGCGACCGCTGCGTCGGGGGCGAGCTTCGTCGCGAGGAGAAACGGATCGACCTGGAACGTGGCTGGCGTCGCGCCCGCCGGCAGAGCCGCGTAGAGGCCCCGACGGACGTGCAGGATCTTCTCGTTGGCAGCGTGCCGGGTGAGCAGGCTGTCGGCCGTCCGGGGGCTTCGGTCGCGACGATCCCCATGCGCCGCGAGGTACTCCTCGTGCGTGAAGACCGGGTGGGTAGCGAAGAAGTCGGCGGATCGCATGGTTTCCATCTCGAAGCGGTATACGGACTAATAGTACGCGCACCGGATGATTTCGGCAAGCGTGCGATGGTGACGACTTGTCGATTCGAATCAAAACACGGATAAATAGTCCGCGCATTGCTTCATTTCGACCACACCTGACGGCAACCATGTTGCTGCGATGGCAATGACAATATCGTCTCCATGCGCCGTGTCATCTTCGACATGTCCTTGCCAACTTGCCGAACGTGCTTACCCTTGATGGGCCCGCCCGACAGGCAAGGAGCTTCCCATGACCCTCAGCGAACGCGTTCGACAGCTTCTCAAGGATCGCGACTGGTCCCAGACACAACTCGCCCAGGCGAGCGGCCTCGACCAGTCCGTGCTCAGCCGCATTCTCGCCGGCGAGCGTCCGTGGCGGAAGGAGCACATCGCCTGCGTGGCGGCGGCGCTCTCGACCACCCCCGAGGAGCTGGCGAAGGACACGGACACCCCGCTCGCCGACGGCGGTGAGCTCGACGCCGAGTTCGTCGCGACGCTCACGAAAGCCCACGGCGCGCTGGTCGGCGAGAACGCGAGCATCGCCGAGGAGCTGACAGCCGCGAAACTGAAGCTCAAGCAACTGGGAGACGAGCAGCAGAAGCTCAGCCAGCAGAACAGCGACCTTCAGCTGTCGCTCGACCGCGAAAAGCGGTCCCGCGCGACCGCGGAGTCCGAGAAGCGCGCGACCGAAGTTCGTGAAGGCGAGCTGGCTCGCCAGGTGAGCGCCCTCAAGACCGAGCGCTCCACGTTGACGGTCGACCTCGACGCGACCCGTCGCCAGGTGGCTGTCGTGCAAGCGGCCCACGCGAAGGCCGTCGAGGCCGCCAACCGCAACTATGTCGTGGCGAAGGACCTCGAGCAGAAGCTCTCCACCGCGAAGGGCGTCGCCACGGTGACCGGCCTCTTCGGCCTCGCCATGTTCGTCGGGAACGTCCTCAGCGACGACGCGCCGGCACCCCGAGGCGGCACCCGTCGTCGCCGCGCGTGAACCCCGGCGTCTCCACGACCGTGACCACCCTCGCCTGGACCGGGCCCTTTCGCATCAGCGATCTGCTCGCTGCCTGCATGGATGACGATCACGCCTGGCCACCTGCCTCGAAGGGCGTGTACCTCGTGTCGCGAGATGACTGGCAGGACTCCCCAAGTTCGGCGTGCCACCCGCTGTATGTCGGCGGGAACACCGGAGACTCCCAGCGCTTCTGCACCCGGATCGGTGATCTCATCGCCGACCTGCACGGCCTCTGGGACGGCGGCACGGGTCACCACAGCGGGGGGCAGTCGCTGTTACTCTTGGTGTCGGACGAACAAGGTCCATCCCGGCAGCCTCTGCATCGGCTGGGCTACGCGCACACCGTGGTGCGATCGGTGCGCGGAGGTCCAACTCGTGAGCTTGCTCGCCACCTCGTGGGAGGAGCGCGGAACGCTGCTCAACAAGTCGAGGCCGCCAGCCTGTCGCACCCACGGTAACGAACGAGGTCGCCCGTGAAAAAGCTAAGCGTCTATCTGGACCAGAACGCCGTCAGCACCCTCGCGAAGAAGGATGGATGGAAGACGACCGAGCTGGGGCGGGCGTTGCTCGCCCCCTCGGTCGAGGTGTTTGTCAGCCCCGTGCACTGCCTCGAAACGATGCAGGCCGAGGAAGGCGTTCGGACCGTCTTGGCGGGAGCGCTGCTGACCCTGTGCGCGGGTCGTCGTATGTGCCCGTCCTACGAGTTCATCGTCGCCGACTACTTCTTCCGCGAGCTTGAGGCCGCCGACCCCGCCGCCATCCGGACTCGAGAGCACCTCAACTACCACAAGGACACGAACACCAGGATCTACCTCGGGGCGCTCGCCATCCTCGCGCAGGGCCTGCCAGTGGCTCCGTCCGCCGTGGACGACGTGCGAAGAGCGAAGCTCATCAACCAGGTGCTTCACTCACGTGCTGCGGCCGCCCCGAAGGAATGGCTTACTGCTCTGCTCGACTGCATCACCAAGATGCTCGTGACCACAGGAGATCCCTTGGTTCCGCTCGACACGTTCGCTGCCGATGAATTGCGGGCGGTGATCACCAAGAGCGGTGCCGACCCCTCTGGGCTCGATGCCGAGGTACGCCGAAAACTACAGCAGCACCGCGCCGCGATCGCGGCGGCCTACGGCGCCGTCGAGATCGGCTCGTGCCTCGACGCCGCGCTTCCTCTCTCGGGGGAGTTGGAAGGGGCCTTCGACGCGACCGGGGTCGCGAAGGCGCTGCGGGCGTGGGGGATTTCGCAGGAGCTGCCAACAACACCAACGCCCCTGCCGACGCTTCGAGCCTTGGTGCAGCGGGCGATCTTCGCGTGTGCGAAGAAGGAGATTCTGCCCGCGTCGATCTCCAACGAGGTCGTTCTTCGGGAGGTTGAGAACGCCGCCAGCGCCAAGGAGACGCCAAACTCCGGTGTCGTCTTCGATGCCGATCACGCCGTGTATCTCTGCCACATGAACGTATTCGTGACGGACGACGAGGGTCTTCGCACCGCACTTCGGCCGATCGCTAGGCGCATGGCGTCGGCAGAACGGCCCGTCGAGGTGTGCGCGAGCAAGGACTTTGCGAAGCTCGCCGACAAGCCCTCGCGGTAGCCCGGGCGCTCTGGCTACTGGATCAGCTCGAAGAAGTCGTAGGTGAGCGTGACCGACTCGATGACGTTCTCGTCGGCCTCGTTGTCCCAGTCGCCGGCGACGAACTTCACCGGCCAGGCGCGCGAGAGTGACCAGCGCCGAAGCGTGGTGCCGTCGCGATCCTGCTGCACGATGTCGAGGTTGCGCTTGTAGAAGACGTCGGTGAGGCCGAGGCCGCTCACCCAGTCCGACCCGTCGGCCAAACGCGCATACTACCCAGCATGTCAACTTTCGCAGGCTGACGCGACCGAGCCACGATGCTTTGGTTTTCCTAGTCCCCGACGATGACCACGCGGGGCTTGAGCTTCCGGTAGCCGCTCTGTTCAAGGTCTACGTGCGGGGATGTCTCACCATGCGGCTCTCGGCGCCAGGCTTCGAGACGGAGACGTACGAGCGCTTCCGAGTAGGCGACCCGCTCTACTTCGCCTCGTTGAACATCCCCGCGGACCGCCGTTCGAAGCTGGTGAGCGCCGCCGCGTGGGTGGGCGAAGTGCGGCCGCCGGTTGGCATTTATTCGTCCTGATTTGGAGGAACATGGCTCTTCGAAAACAAGAGCCCCAGAAAGCATACCGTCTGAAGCAACCCAACCCAAACTGGAAGTTCCATCGGGGCAGTCAGGAATTTCCCGATCGATTCGGTCCGGCTCCAAGCGGCCACAGCCGTCGAGCCAAAGATGGTCAATATCAGTCCCGCGATGACCTTGCTCCACACAGGGTCCGTCCAAATCTTGCGCCAGTCCATCTCTTCGCATCGTCCTATCAGCGGAATGATACGCGCCCGACCTGCACTGGCAGAGCTCGAATGATTTCCTCGAATGCCTCGAGCTCATGGTGCGGCGTCTTCCAGACGAAGCGCTGCAGCAGGTCCGGCACGACGCCCCTATTACCGTTCTCGGAGAACTGAAGCGTGATGATCTTGAACTTGGAGCCTTTTTGCCGCTCCTCAGCGATTGCGTAGTCCACCTCAGCTGCAAGGAACTTCTCGTCCAAGAAGCTAGGCGTGACGAAGAAAACGGCAGCGCAAGAATCCTTGAATCCTTGAAGGATCGCTCGGTCCAGGGGAACCCCTGCCGTCATCGCGTCTTCGTCTAGCCAGGGCTCGAAGCCCAACTGCTTCAGCAAGGTGTGGAATCGGCGAACCAAAGCCTTGTCGACGCCCTTGTGGCTCAAAAAGATCCGCATTGGGAGGAGGCCCATAGACATCTCGTGACGGTGCATAAGCTGCTCGAATTCGCGTGCGCGGATAACACCGCTGCCATCTGCCCCCGCTCGGTCGGTAATCACTAGCACTACTGAGGAAAACTTGTCCATTCGAAGGAGAGTCTGCGAAACACGGTCATGACGTACGCTCTCGACCTCGCCGGCCAGGCCCGACTGCAGCAGTTTTTGGCTGACTTGGGCGCCTCTCACCTCAAAGACAAGC
>JBBQHO010000247.1:0-5128 GCA_038324055.1 Polyangiales bacterium
GGCTGCGCGCCCAGCGACATCTGGCAGTGCGCCCCCCCGCAAGCAGAGACCACGGACGCCCAGGCCAGCGCACAAATCCACGTCCGCACCAGCGGCGCGACTGTGAGCGAAAGCGAAAAGCTCACGGCACCTGGCTACCTCGCGGTCACCGAGACCATGAACCCCTGCCGTGACCCACGCGGTCAGGTCGAAATTGAAGAAGGCGACGACCATACCCCGTCCGCCGACGACTCGGTCGAGACCGCTAGCGCAAGCGCCGACAGCATCAACCCGATCGTGCTCGGTAGCAGCGAGTTCGGTCTGTTTGTCATCCCCCAGCTCTACCACAGCGCAAACATCACACCGGATCGCATGGACCTGTTCGACGCCGGCGTTTCGGCCAAGGGCTCGCTGGTGGCCGGCGCCACCGTCTTCAGCAAATCCATCACAGCTCTGACGATGGAAGCCCATGGCGCCGCGGGCCTTTGCGGCTTCGACGCAGGCGCAACGATTGTGCTTTTCGGCGACGAAGTGGCTGGGTTTCAGGGTCAGTTTACGCCACCAAGCCTCTCGTTGGCCTGCAAGGACCGATTTCGAGACATCAAGTTGCTGGCCAAGGCCGTCGAGCAAAAGATGCTCAACGCGCGTCGGTTCATCAAGATCTACGAGAACCACCCCAACGACACCACCCTCTTGTGCAACGAAGCCGAGGCGCTCTTCGAGTCACCGCTCGAAGGGAACCAGTACACCTGCCTCGGCGGTTCGCCGCAGGCCGTCGTGAACATGGTCATCAAGCGCTTCCAGGACGAAATGTCGACGTTCATCCAGGACCGAATCGCCTTCTTGCGCTCTGCCATCGCCACTGGCTCGAACGGCTTGCAAGAGTACGCGGTGCCGCTCGTCGCCACGCCCTTCGACGTGCTCGGCGTCCACTCGGTCATTCCCATCGGCCCTCTGGCGTTGGTCATCGACGTTCAGCTCGGTGGTCAATGGGGGGTCGACGGCACCTTGTCGTACGGCGCGGAATGGCCCGATCTCGGTTCGAACCAGCAGCTGCTGGGAGAGCCCAAGTTCAGCGGCGGCGCCGCCACCACTCCCTACATTCACTTGGACGCGGAGATCTACGCGGGAGCGGGCATCGACCTCGGCTTTGCGGGGGCCAGCGTCGGCCTGGCCGGCACTCTCACGCTTGTTGACGTGCGCGTCCCGGTAGGCGTCAAGATGTCGATCTTCCGCGAGACGCTTGACGAAAAATCGGTGACCACTCGCGATTTCCAGAATAGTGATTTTGCAGGTACGCCCTACGTTGGGCTGCCCGTCGGCAAGGTCTACCGCTGGAAAGGTCAGGCCCGCTTCGGCGCCGACTTGATCCTTTCCTCGCTGTCAGGGTTTTTGGACGCCGCGGCCCGCGTCCATTTTCTGTTCTTTAGCGAGACCTTTCGGGTCCGCATCACCGACTGGAAGGGTTTTACCGAGACTTTCCCGCTGGCAACCGCCACCGTCGACGCTGGCCTCGAGTTCGGACTCATGGCCGATCCCGTGGCCTATACGTACCTTGACTACGTGGGCGACGGCTTGAGGCAAAATTACACCCCACCTGCGGACTTCAACGTGGAGACCAATCAGTGTACTCCGGTGGACGTCGTCAAGTGATGCGGATGGGATTCTAGAACAATGAAGGCACACCTCTTTCTTTCTTTCGCGCTGCTCTCGCTGGGCTGCGGTGGTGGTGAAGGCACCGACGGCAGCGGCGGCAGCAGCTCCGGTGGGAGCAACACCGGCGGCGCGTCGTCCGGTGGCGGCACCGGTGGCGACGCGCCGTCAGGTGGAAGCTCAAGCGGTGGGAATGGCAGCGGAGGCGAGACCTCCTTCGAAGTTCCCAACTACCCGACCCGGATTACCTCGGGGAACGACCACACCTGCGTTATCGTCGAGGGCGGCAGCGTCTCTTGTTGGGGTGATACGTCCTCCAACATCATCACCGCTCCTGCCGGGCAATACGTCCACGTCGCGGCAATAGAAGACACGACCTGCGCGGTCGACACTGCCGGCGGTGTCGTCTGCTGGGGCGACGATACAACTGTGACCGTCGGCGAACCGGCAGCCGCCGGGTTCAAGCACGTGGGGATCACAGAACGCGGCGTGTGCGTGCTCGATGGCAGTGGCGCCCTGACGTGCTGGGGGCTCGCGGAGGTAGATGGCGGCCTTGGAATCATCGAGGACGCCCCAAGCGACAACGGCTACGAAACGTTGATTCGGGGCCAAGGCACCCTCTGTGCCATCAAAGCCGCGCAGCCCACTTGCTGGGGCTACCTCCCGACGTCCGGCAATCCCATCGGTCCGCTCGACTCGGTCGATCGCTATGGCAATTGGTGCTCCGTCGTCGCAGGCGCGCTCGATTGCGCTGGCGGCGGTGTGGGGGGCCACCCGCTCGGCAACACAGTCGCTCAAGTGGTCGTGGGCGACACCCACGCCTGTGCCATCTCTGAAACTGGCAATCCCTATTGCTGGGGTCTCGATCCCATTACCCCGCCAACCGACGTGAAGTTCCTCGAGCTGAGTGCCGGCAAGGGTCACTCCTGCGGCATTACCGTCGACGGCGACGTGCGTTGCTGGGGCACCGGCACCGGCGCCGACACCACCGTGCCGACCGGCATCAAGGTCTTCTGATCTTCTTGGTCGGAATGAAGAAGTCCGTCGCCGTCGCTGCGCTGCTCGGTGCAACTGCTCTTGGCGTCGGCGCGTTGTGGAAAGGGTGCGCGGCCACGCCGTCGAAGGGTGAAAAGCCCGCTGCCGGATCGCAAAGGGCCACTCCTGGTAGCTGGCTGGTGAGCGGGGTCTACAGCCTGGATGCCGAGGCCTCTGTCGAGGGATCGCGGGGGACGGCATTTCAGCTCGGCTTGCTGGGTAAGTTGCGCGTCAACGAGCTGGGGCGTCAGGGCAATGTCTGGATCGAGCGCTGGCAGTTCTCGGGACAAGTCGAATCCTCGACCCTGGCCGAGGACGAAGTCGCTTCTCTCGAGGAGGCGCTGAAGAGACCGTTTTTCGTCGAATGGACTGCTGGACTCGTTTCTGGTTTGCGCTTTGGCGGTGACACCCTCCGGCCAGCGCAAACGACCTGGCGGAGCCTCATCACGTTGGCTCAGTACCAGCCGTCGGCCGAGCCGCTTTGGCAGGCACAAGAGCAGGATGCTTCAGGCACTTATCTGGCCCAATACGAACGCGACGGCGACCGCACGAACAAGACGAAGTTGCGCTACTTGAGCGTGGGGGCTGCCAATGTTTCCTTGCGGCTGCTCAACTCGGCGAGCATCTTCACGAGCCGAGGCGAGTCGCGCAGCTTCAGCGCGAGCGAGGAACTCGAGACTTCCTCGAAGCTCTTGCCCGTGCCCATGCGCGGCCTGTTGCGACTCGACCTCGACGATCGAAAACCAGCAGAGCCCGCCGAACCGGTGTGGCTCCAAGAATACAACGTCGCCGAGGCGCTCGCCCTTTCGGGGGCAGGCACTGAAACGTCCATCGCGGGGGAACTCGATCGCGCCAAGGCTCGCGGTTTCACCTGGGAAACGGCCGCGGCGGCGCTGCACGGCGATCCCAAAGATAAGGGCTACACCCGCGCCTACCAGGCACTGACCGCTCTGCTTCGTGTGGACCCGAGCGTGATCGATCAGGTGGTGAAGAGCGCGGAGACAGGTGGCCCGCTCCGCGCCACGCTTTTGGCCGCGCTGGGCGACGCCGGGACCGCTGAGGCCCAGGCGGCCCTGCGCAGGTTCTTGGGCGAAACGGGCTTTTCCGACGAACATCGTCTGGTGATGGCGCGGGGCCTGAGTCGGACCAGCGCGCCGACTGCCGAGACCGTCGACTTTTTGGCGACCAAGGTTGGCGATCCCGTCCTAGGCCAGCAGGCGCGCCTCGGCTTGGGTAGCAACGTGGCTCGTCTTCAACAGTCCAATCCAGAACTCGCCAAGCAAACCTTGGAAACGATCGGCAGCGGCCTCGAGACCGCCGATGGCCCCGAAAAGGGTGATTACCTGGGAGCGCTCGGCAACAGTCGCGACCCCGCGGCCCTACCGCTCATTCGGCCCTACCTAGCCGACCCATCACCCTCCATTGCGTCGCGTGCCACCTTCGCCTTGCGACATTTGCCCAGCGCGACAGCCGACATCTTGCTCTCCGAGCAACTGGATCCGAGTCGACCGCTCGAGGTACGCGAGAGCGCTCTTCGTGCTCTGCGCGACCGGCAGCCCCGCTCACCGCTCCTGGAGCAAGTGTCGGCGCTGATGCTGACCGAGGCCAACGACCGGATCCGAGGTGCTGCCATCGAGCTGGGCGCGTTTTGGGCCGACAGAAGCGCGCTTCTTCGCGAATCGTTGGCTCAGGTTGCCGCCAAGGAAGCCGATCCAAACCTCAAGAGCATCGCGGTTGCCGGTCTCCAACGGCTAACGGCAAATCGCTAGCTCGGGTTTTCGGGTGGTTGGACGCCGAGATTGGGACCGAAGTCGCGGCCCGGGCCGCAAATCACCAGGGGGCTACGACTGCGGCGCCGCGCCTTCGGTGGTCTTCACGAAGCCGACGCTGCTTCCACCGTCAACGCTGGCCTCGAGTTCGGAATCATGGCCGATCCCGTGGCCTACACATACCTTGACTACGTGGGCAACGGCTTAAGGCAAAGTTACGCCCCACCTGCGGACTTCAATGTGGAGACCAATCAGTGTACTCCGGTGGACGTCGTCAAGTGATGCGGATGGGATTCTAGAACAATGAAGGCACACCTCTTTCTTTCTTTCGCGCTGCTCTCGCTGGGCTGCGGTGGTGGTGATGGCACGGACGGCAGCGGTGGTAGCAACTCCGGTGGAAGTGACACCGGAGGCGCATCGTCCGGTGGCGGCACCGGTGGCAACGCGCCGACGGGCGGAAGCTCAAGCGGTGGGAATGGCGGTGGGAACGGCAGCGGAGGCGAGACCTCATTCGAAGTTCCACACTATCCAAAGCGCATCACTTCCGGCGACGACCACACCTGCGTCATCGTAGCGGGCGGTGGTATTTCGTGCTGGGGTGACACGTCCTCCAACATCATCACGGCGCCTGCCGGTGAGTACGTCCACCTCGCGGCAATAGGAAACACGACCTGTGCAGTCGACACTGCAGG
>JBBQHO010000248.1:0-5100 GCA_038324055.1 Polyangiales bacterium
ACGACCATGCTCGAAGCCGGAGAGACCGAAGAGGTCGCGTTCAAGAGCGATCGCATGATGACGCTCGTGCGCGTCATCAACCAGACCTACTTCGTGGCCATGACCATGGCCCCCGGTGGCAACGCCGGCAAAGGCCGATTCGCGCTACGCCTGCTGGTTCCCCAATTCCGTATCGATCTGTCCTGAGCCACGCTCGTTCGAAAGTCGAACCGTGAAAATCCTGGTACTCAGCGGACCGAATCTCCAGCGGCTGGGGAAGAGAGAGCCCGAGATCTACGGAAACCAAACCCTCGACGACATCCACCGTGACGTGGCCGTGTTGGCCCAAGCGCGCGGTGTGGAGGTCGATTGCCGGCAGAGCAATCATGAGGGAACGCTCGTCGATTGGCTGGGCGACGCGCAAGATCAGGGCTTTTTGGGGGTCGTCTTCAATCCCGGCGCTTATACGCACACCTCCTATGCGCTCTACGACGCCATCCGGGGCTGTGGCCTGCCGGTAGTCGAAGTGCACCTCTCGAACCCGGACGCGCGCGAAGAGTTTCGGCGCGAGTCCAAGTTGGCGCCGGCGTGCCTCGGTCGCATCGCTGGTTTTGGTGCGGCCTCTTACCGTTTGGGTCTGATCGGTCTGCTCAGTCACCTCGGCTCGCCTTGAGGACGCAGTTCGACGTGGTCGGCCACAACAGGTTGGACCACTTGTTTCGGGGCCGATGTCGACGCCTCATGTTGGAAGGTTTGGCGCGCAACTCACTGCGCACCTTGGGCATCGGTTCGTCGGCTTGTTGGCTTCGGGATCCGTTTACGGGATCGAACGGCTGAGCTAGGTTCCCGCCGCCCGAACAGCAGGCCGCAGCCCAGGGACCCCTCGGTGGTCTCCGAGTGCGCGGTCTTTGCCGCTCGCCGCCAGAAAGAACGACGATGAACATCAAGCTCGAAGAACTGAAGAAGCTGATTGCCACGCTCCAAGAGGGCCGGGTCAGCGAGTTCGAATACGAGGACGAGACGAGCCGCCTCCGCCTGGCGTTTGGCCACATCGGCCAAGCTGCCCAGGTCGTGTCGATGGCTGGCCCCGCATTCGCCGAGGCTGTCGGGCCGGCGGCCACGGCTGCGGCGGTCGACGAAAGCAACGTCGGCTTCGTCACTTCGCCGTTCGTGGGTACGTTCTACCGTTCTCCTTCGCCAGACGCCGCTTCGTTCACCGAGGTCGGACAGTCGGTCAAGCCTGGACAAGTGCTTTGTATCGTCGAGGCCATGAAGCTGATGAACGAGATCGAGAGCGAGATCGGTGGAACGGTGCTCGAGGTGCTCGTGCCCAACGGAACCAGTGTCGAGTTCGGTCAGAAGCTCTTCAAGATCAAGAAGGGCTGAGCCCGTCATGTTCAAGAAAGTCCTGATCGCCAACCGGGGCGAGATCGCAATCCGTATCATCCGTGCTTGCCGCGAGTTGGGTATCCAGACCGTGGCCGTGCACTCCGAGGCCGACACCGGAGCGCTCCACACGCGTTTCGCCGATCAAGCACTTTGTATCGGACCAGCTCCCGCCGCGCTGAGCTACTTGAACATACCTGCCTTGATCAGCGCAGCGGAAGTGACAGCCGCCGACGCGATTCATCCTGGTTATGGTTTTCTGTCCGAGAACGCGCAGTTCGCGCGCGTGGTCGAAAAGTGCGGTCTGCACTTCATCGGTCCATCTGCGGAGGCCATGTCAATCTGGGGCGACAAGTTGAGCGCTCGTAAGGCGGCCGAACGTTTCGGTCTGCTGCTCTTGCTTGGCAGCGAAGCACTCGATAGCGCCGAGCACGCCGTCAGCGAAGCCAACCGCATCGGCTACCCGGTGATGATCAAGGCACGCGCCGGCGGCGGCGGACGCGGCATGCGCATCGCCGCCAACGACGAGGACACGCGTCGCGGCTTCGAGTCGGCCACGGCCGAGGCCACTACGGCCTTCAAGAATCCCGAACTCTACCTCGAACGTCTGCTCGAGGCCCCCAAGCACATCGAGTTCCAGGCCCTGTCGGACAAGCACGGTCAGGTCTGGACCTTGGGCGAGCGTGAATGCTCGTTACAGCGCAAGAACCAGAAGCTGATCGAAGAGTCGCCCAGTCCCAGCATGACGGAGGAAATCCGGGCCGAGATGGGCGAAGTGATCCGCCGGGCCTTGCTGGAGACCAACTACGTCGGCCTCGGTACGCTCGAATTCTTGCGCGACACCGACGGCAAGCTCTACTTCTTGGAGATGAATACCCGCGTACAAGTCGAGCACCCCGTGACCGAGATGGTAACGGGCGTCGATCTGGTCGTGGAGCAGATCCGCGCTGCAGCCGGCGAGAAACTGTCGCTGCCAGACACACGGGCGTGGAAGTTCCGCGGTCATTCGATCGAATGCCGCGTGATGGCGGAAGATCCGGACAGCTTCGCGCCATGGCCAGGTCTCATCACCGAGTATCACCCGCCCGGCGGAGCCGGTGTGCGTGTCGACTCGGGCGTGTTCGGCGGTTGGAAAGTGCCGGCCACCTACGACTCCTTGCTCGCCAAGGTGATCGTGCACGCCTCGACGCGCGAACAAGCCATTACACGCATGGAGCGGGCGCTGGACGAGTACATCATCGGCGGCATCCGCACGAACATCCCGCTGCAAAAGGCGCTCTTGGCCGACCGCGAGTTCGTGGCAGGCACCATGACCACGGCTTCGGTCGAACGCATCCTGAGCGAACGTAGCGCCGCTCGCGGCTGAAAACGGGGCCCCTACCGGGATGGCTGGCAAAAGGTCGCTGTGGTAAGAAGAGCGACATTGGATTCGGTGCAGCTGCTTTCCCTGGGGTCGAGGTCGCGCTGGATGGCGGCGCGACACTGCATGACCCTCTGCCTGTGCTTGTTGGCTCAGAGCTGCTTGGTTTCGCTTCCCCCGTTCGAGGAGGACCAGCGCCAGCGTCCCAACCTGAGTTTGTCCGAAGCTGATCCCCCGTTGGCCCAGGTTCTGGTCGTCCAGCGCGGTCAATCGATCAAGTTCACCATCCCGGTTCAGCATAGCGGGACAGAGGCGATCTATTACGCGTGGTGGCTCAATTGGACACTCTCGACGCAAGGTGTGGACTCCATCAACTGGGAATTGGCTGCGTTCGACGTGACGACACTGACCTACCAGATGGAGATCAATCGTCGGAATTTCCCCGACGACGGCTGTCAGCAGCTGACGTTCATGGCCACTGACGAATCGAATGCGAGCAAGGGAACCGGCGCCAAGCCCAAGGACTTCGAACTGGTGGCCATGGCAACCTGGTGGGTCAACATCGTTGTCGACGCAGCCGATGGCCAGACTCTGGTCGATTGCCCGACGGTCGGCGCGCCGCCGCTCGATTGACGCCTAGCGCGAACGAGCCGGCTTTCGGCCCACCAGCTCGGCCTGGAACGCCGACGGGCAACGCGAGTTGACGGGGCACGTCGAGCAGCTTGGACCTCGCGCCGTGCAGACGCGGCGGCCATGAAAAATCAGCGTGTGGCTCAGCATGTCCCACTCGCTTCGGGGCAAGAGCTGCATCAAGACCTGCTCGATCTTTTCGGGCGTCGTTGCGTCGGTCCAACCCAAACGTTGGCTGATACGCTGCACGTGCGTGTCGACCACGACACCCTCGGGCTTACCAAAGGCCACGCCCAAGACCACGTTGGCTGTCTTGCGTCCGACGCCGGGTAGGGCCACCAACTCGCTCAAAGTTTGCGGCACCTGGCCGTCGTGTTCGGCGAGCAGCCGGTTGGCGAGCCCAATCACGTTCTTCGACTTCTGCCGGAACATGCCCAGGCTGCCGAGGCAGCTTTCGACTTCGGCTTGACCTGCGGCAGCCAACTTCTGGGGCGTCGGGAAGCGCCGAAACAGCTCGGGAGTCACCTTGTTCACGGCGACATCCGTGGTTTGCGCGCTGAGTACCGTGGCGACGATCAGCTCGAAGGCGGAACGATGATCGAGCTCACAATGCGCGTCGGGGTGAGCCAGGCGCAGCGCTTGGTAGACGGGCGCAATCGAAGCCGGAGAGGACTTCTTCTTGGAAGGGTTCTCGGTTCGGGGTTGCTTGCTTGGTGCCCCGCGGGTGGCCGTCTTGTTGGTGGCCGTCTTGTTGGTGGCCGCCTTCGAGGGACTCTTCTTGGCCGTTGTTGCGGCGCTTGCCCTCGAGGCCATCAGTTCACGTCGTCGCCCGATTCATCAGTATTCGGCGTCTCGTCGGTTTCGTCGGTTTCGTCGTCGCCCGAATCGGCTGCCGATTCGCCGTCTGCCGCATCTGCGGAGTCGCCGGAATCTTCGCGAACCTTGAGGGTTTCGATGGCGACGACGCGCTCCCCGTCCGCCACATTCATGACCTTGACGCCCTGAGCATTGCGACCCGTCTCGCGGATCTCAGCAATGCGCGTGCGAATCGTCTGACCGCGATCGGTCATGAGCACCAGATCGTCCTCGGCGCGCACCAAGGCGATGCCAACCACGGGGCCGTTGCGTTCGGAGGTGTCGATCAGAATGATGCCCTTGCCGCCACGATTCTGGTTGCGGAACTCTTCGAGCGGAGTGCGCTTCCCGAAGCCGCGCGCGCACACGGCCAATACCTGCGTCCGTTCGGGATCGCTGATGGCCAAGCCTACCACTTCGTCCCCTTCTTCGAGTTCGATGGCCTTCACGCCGGCGGTGTTGCGGCCCATAGGGCGGACCTGGCCTTCGTCGAAGCGAATGCTCTGGCCGTTGCGCGTGCCCAGTAGCAGATCCTGCTTACCGTCGGTTACTTCGGCCGTCAGCAGGCGATCATCCTCCTCGATACGAACGCCGATTACGCCCTTTTCGCGGAAATTCTTGTAGTCGAGCAAGGGCGTTTTCTTGATCTTGCCCTGCTTGGTCACTGTGATGACGAAGCGATCCTCGACCATGGCCTCGACCGGAGCGATAGCTGCGATGTGCTCGCCTTCTTCGAGTCCGATGAAGTTCACGATCGCTCGGCCCTTGGCGTTTCGTGCTGCCTGCGGCACTTGGTAGACCTTCTTGACGAAGACCTTGCCCAAATCGCTGAAGAAAAAGACATAGGCGTGGGTGGACGCGATGAAGAGCTGGCTGACCCAATCGTCCTC
>JBBQHO010000249.1:0-5068 GCA_038324055.1 Polyangiales bacterium
AAAACCGACATCTTCCGGACTCTACCAGCTCGGCCAGTTTGCGCTTAGGCTCCGGCCCCCCATGGCGCAAACGACCACCAAGAATCGAAAGAAAGCACGCTCCACGACCGGCACCGCGCGACGCCAAGAGCGTCGATTCTCGACCAGCGGCACGTTCATCAGTCGTTGGGTGGCCATCACGGGCATGGTGGGCTCGCTCATTTTGGGCGCCGGCGTTTTCGGCCTCTGGTTGCTCGACCCCCCCTTTGCGTACGCCTCCTACCTCATCGCCGTCGGTGGTCTGGGCTTGGGTCTGGCGCTGTGGTTTGGCCAGCCGCTCGAGTCGACGGTGGCCGTGGGCGATGCGGGCATTGCGGTCGAAGACGGTCGCGAAGTCTCGCGCATGCGTTGGTACGCCATCAAGTCGATCCGCATCATCTCGGGCAAGCTCATCGCCGAGGGCGGCGGTCAGTCCGTGCGCTTCACGGTCGGCGCCAACCGCGCAGCCGCCGCCTGGGCCCTCAAAGAAGCGGCCGAGCGCATCCCCAATGTTCTGGACATCGACAAGACCGAGGCCGCCAAGCTGCCCCAACCCGAAGCCAAAAGCGGCCTGCTCGTCGAGATCGACAACGACCAACTGGCTGGTAGCCGCTGCGCCGCAACAGACAAGCTGATTACGCTCGAAGAAGACGCGCGCATCTGCGCCAACTGCGCTCAGGTCTACGAAAAGGCCGGCGTGCCCGAAAAGTGCACCAGCTGCGACACCGAGATGAAAGGCCACACGCTGCGAGCGTGAGCCGTGAAAGAGAAGGACCACACCCCATGAAATTCCCCGAAATCGACGTGCCCGGCAGTGGGCAACTCTACGCCCGCTTCAACACCACTCAGGGCGCCATCGTGGCGACTCTCGCCGAGAAAGAAGCGCCCCAAACGGTGCGGAACTTCGTGGGGCTGGCCCTCGGCACCATCGACTGGACTGATCCGATCGATGGCAGCAAGAACAGCGGCAAGTCGCTGTACAGCGGCGTGAAGTTTCACCGCGTCATCCCCGGCTTCATGATCCAGTGCGGCGACCCTTCCAGCCGTCACGATTCGGCCGCGAACCGTTGGGGCATGGGCGGTCCCGGGTATCGTTTCGAAGACGAGTTCAACAAGTCGCTCCGTCACGACGGCGCCGGTGTTCTCAGCATGGCCAACTCAGGCCCTGGCACGAACGGCTCGCAGTTCTTCATCACGGAGGGCCCTACGGCACACCTCAACGACCGCCACTCCGTATTCGGCAACGTGGTGCTTGGCCTCGACGTCGTGAAGAAGCTGGCCGACGTGCCGCGCAACGGTCAAGACCGCCCCAACACAGCCCAGGTGCTCGAGAGCGTCGAGATCTTCCGCAGCGAGACCACGCCCACGGCCTGAGTTCGCTCGCGCGGCCCGCGCCTCAGCCAGCGCCGCAGCGGTCTGCGCACCTTGAGCGCCTCGGATCTACGGATCCGGGGCGCTTTTTCGTTGGTGCTGCGCGGCGCTGCGCGACCGGCCAGCGAACGACCAGCGACCGACCAGCGAACGACCAGCGGACGACCAGCGAACGACCAGCGGATGGCGAGTAGCAGCGGAATGGCTTAGGGAGGCCCGCAGACCGCGCCCAGGTAGGACACGCACCCACGCGGCTCGGATCCAGCCGAATTTTCGCCCAATAGCGATCGACTTGAGCCTATCGGCGGCTCGGTGTCGGTTGGCGGCCTATGGTCAAGCGTAAAGTTCTTCGGGGAGTGGTAGTTTTGGCGGCAACTGCAGCGGCGGCATTGACCGCGTGCGGCGACAACGGTGAGACCGACGCTGGAGGCGGCAATGGCGGCGAAGGCAGCGACAGCGACAGCGACAGCGACGCTGGCAACAGCGGCGGCAGCTCGAGCGGCGGCCAGGCCAGCACAGGCGGCAGCGGCGACGATGGCGGCAACGGTGGACAAGGCGGCGAGCCTCAAGTGGAGCCGCCCACAGCCGCGGAGCTGGTAGCAACGTATTGCGCGCCGCTCGTCGATGACGGCAACGACCCCGTGTACACGATCGTCGAGGGCGACGACGACATGAACAGCTACAGCGAACTCTACATCGGCGAGCCGACTGCGTACGTGACCTACGGCGACGAGGACTCCGTCGCGATCCTCAGCGACAATTCGGAAGGCATTCAACCGCCCGTGCCCGCTTGCTACGTGGCGGGGCCTGGCGATGACTTCGTCTACCTTTATGGCTACGCCTACGGCACGAACAGCGCGAACGACTCCGGCTCGGTCGTGGCTCTCACCGTCGCAGGCGGAAGTGGCGCGGATACGCTGTCTTACGAAGTACAAAGCTACGGCGAAGGGTCGACGCTCGCCTACAGCGACTACCGTCCACCGTTCGTCTTCAAGGACTATGAGGCCGGCGTAGACAGCGTTTCGATCGACGGGAGCAACGCCTTCGTCGACAGCTCAGTGGGTGATGGCGGCGTCGTCGTCTACGAGACGAACTTCACCTCCAGCACGCTCGTCGCCAACTACTCCAGCACGCAATACGTGGTCGTCGTCGACGCAACCGACGGTCAAATCTGGCTCGCCCAGAACAACGAGGGCACGGCGTACAACTGGCTCATCGGCACGCTCCAAGGTGACGCGGTCGACCCCGACGACGTCACCGTCACCGTCGTGCTCCCCCCGGTCTGAACAGTCACCTGCGTCAGCTGCTGCGCATCAATTGAGCGAGCGGAACGTGGTGCCGGTCCACCGGTACCACGCCCGCGTTGCGCGGTGCGATCGGGATGCTGACCGAAAGCCGCGGCCCCTCGGGATTGCTGGCTTGATGAAACACCCCGGGCGGCATGTAAAGCACGCTGCCCGGAGTCAGCGTGGCCTCGAAGTTCACCTTCAAGTGCTCCCGCGTCTCTTCCTCGGTCAGCGCCTTCTTCGCATGCGTGCCCGAAAAGACGCGCCACGAAGTCGAGCCGACGATTTGCAGGTAGATCTTGTGCTGGGGCTCGTCCTTGTGGGCGCGGTACCCCGTCGCACCTTTGCGCGGCGAGACATAGAGGTGCACGTCGGCGGCAAAATCGGGAAAGTGCGACTCGATGTCGGCCACCAACTCGGCCACGCGCGGCGTGATGTGCGTCATGTTGTGCATGACGAAGCTGTGATCCTGGGCAAGCAATTGGTGAAGCGCGCTCTTCTTGAGGAACTCCGGCGCCCAGCTCGGGCCGGCCTGCCGGTGGTAGAGCGCATCGTGCGGCAGCTTGTTGCCCGTCTGGGCAATCACCGACAGGTTGGTGAGCGTCGCGCAGCCGTCATTGAGACGCGTTTCGACTTCTTCGAGGCTCAGCAGGCCAGCCAGCGGGTTGCCGTGCTTGGCCACGAGCACGACGCTCTTTTTGCCCCAGTACTTTTCTTTCAGATCCTGCAAGAGCAGCGGCCCGAGAGCAGTTTGGAGCTTCATGCTTAGTTGCCGCTTTCCGGAACGCCCAGCTCTTTGATCTCCGCCACCGTCACGTTGCAAGCCAGGGAGATGCGCGGGCGAGTACCCTTGTACGGATTGACGAAGTGGTAGAGCCACGCAGGAAATAGCAGCATGAGCCCAGTGCGCGGCGCGATCGACAGCGTGTCGGCGGGGCTCACTCCAGGCGTTTGGAACATCTCGGGACGACCGCGCGGATCAAGGAGCTCGAGCACCCCCGAGGTGCGCTTGTCGCCGGGCGCGGGTGGCTCGGCGTCCCCGGCGTCGGGGTAGTAGACCAACGCGAAGTTGCTGGACGGATGAACGTGCGGCTTGGCGTAGTCACCAGCTCGGCTGACGTTGGCCCAGCCCTCGATCTGAAACACCGACCGAAATGTGGCTGGCTCGCGAGACAGCCGCTCGGCGACGTACCCGTGGACGAAGTCCTGCACGAGTGAGGCGAAAACGGTCATGGCCGGATCCTGCCACTTGAACAACTCGGATTTGGAATGCCAGCTGCCCACATTGCTTCGCGTGACGCTCGTTTCAGTTCTTTCCTTGTCCAGGCACAGCTGGACTAGGCGGCGATTCACGTCGTCGAGCCCCGCGTAGACGCGCTTGAACACGTGCGTCGGAAAGATCTCGAGCCGCTCTTCGGTGAACTCGATAGCAGGGGGCGCGGGCATTTCGCCAAAACTAGTGCAGGCCCGACAGGGCCGAAAGAGGGCTCCGCGGACCCGGGGCGGCGGCGTGCCAGAGGCGCGGGGCGGTCGACACCTATTGGCGCACCGCGCGCATCCCTTTCATGAGCCAGAAAAGTGGGGCCAATAGTGACCCCACTTTTACGCGCCGTCGGGACACGTCCTGGCGCCGCGTTTACGCATCCGCTCGAGATCGCGACTCCAAAGTCACGGCGACGGCCCCTCTTCTGTTTTACATCGGCCGCCACTCGGTGCCGCCGCGGCGCGCGGCGCCGTCGAAGTTACTGCCTTGGCGCTAGATAGCACTTTCGCGTCTGGGCCTCGGCGCCGAGGGCATGAATCCTGCTTGTCCAGCGCCGCCCCGACTGATTCGAGGCGGCGCCGGTGGCTCTTGTTCGTCTTTTTTTGAAGCTCAGAGGTCTTTGCAGTTGGCGTAGTAGGTCACGGTTGCCGGCCAATCCGAGAAAATGCCGATGATGCCCACATCTTGCGCCAACACGTCCAGCAGCTCGAAGTAGTCGCCGTCCACGTCGACCACGTCCGTGACGCTCTGGAAATACCAGCCGCCGCCTGCCTTCAACGGTCCCGAGCGCTCGAGCGACCAGGTGATGATGTCCAAGCCCTGCGCTTTGGCTTCTTTGGCGTAGGCCGAAGCCACGATTTCATTGCCATCGAGCGTCACCAGAGCCCAAAGCGGAGGCGCCACGATCTTCACGCCCTTGTCCTTCATTTCAGCCAGATCGTCGATCGCAGCTGCCAGGTCGGCATCGCTGTCGACGTCGTCCAGGAACACGGCTTGCTTGCCGAAGTCGGGCTCACTCTCGAGCCAGTAGTAGACGTCGTCGACGTTGAACGACTGCGGCCACACCTTGGATGCATCGATGCCTGCGTCCTTGTACTCGTCGATCATCTTCTGCGCGTAGTCCTCTTGC
>JBBQHO010000250.1:0-5066 GCA_038324055.1 Polyangiales bacterium
CGTCATCAGCAGCAGGATGAACAGGCCGACGACCAGCGGTACCCAGCCACCCTGAGCCACCTTGACGATGTTCGAGCCGAAGAAGGCCAGGTCGACGATGAAGAACAGGACGGTGAGAGCCACGGCCTGCCAAACCTTCCAACCCCAGACGTGGACCGCGACCACGTAGGCAAGCGCCGTCGTGATCAGCATGGTGGTAGTCACGGCGATACCGTACGCCGCTGCGAGATTCGACGAAGAGCCGAAGCCGAGTACCAAGGCGATGGTGCTGACCATCAGCATCCAGTTGATCGACGGAACGTAGACCTGCCCCATCTCGCGCTCGGAGGTGTGCTGGACGCGGACGCGCGGCCAGTAGCCCAGCATCATGGCTTGCCGGGTCATCGAGAACGCGCCTGAAATAAGCGCCTGCGAGGCGATAATGGTGGCGGCTGTGGACAAGACGATGAGCGGCAGCAGGCCCCAGCTCGGCGCCATTTCGAAGAACGGATGGCTGGCCGCAGACGACCGGGTCAGCAAGAGAGACCCTTGGCCGAGGTAGTTCAAAAACAACGCCGGCAAGACGAAGGCGAACCAGGTGATGCGGATGGGGCGCGTGCCGAAATGCCCCATGTCCGCATAGAGGGCCTCGCCGCCTGTCACGACCAAGAGTACCGATCCCAAAGTCAGAAAGCCGTGCAGCCGGTTCTGAATGAGGAACTCGGCCCCGTACAACGGGTTGAACGCCAAGAGCACGTGGGGATTGTCCAGAATGTGGACAGCGCCGAGCCACGCTAGAACGACGAACCACAGGAAAGTGATCGGCCCAAAGACATTGCCGACCTTGGCCGTGCCGTGCTTCTGAAAAAAGAAGAGGCCGATCAAGATGCCAATGGTGATGGGTTTGATGAAGTCGATCAGCGCCGGTTGCGCGATGCCGAGACCTTCGACGGCACTGAGCACCGAAATGGCCGGCGTAATCATGCCGTCGCCATAGAGAAGCGCGGCGCCAAACAGTCCCAGCAAGACCATGATGGCGCGACGCTTTCCCGAAGCCTCGCTCTTGGACATGGCTAGCGCCATGAGCGCCAAGATGCCGCCCTCTCCCCGGTTGTCGGCGCGAAGCACGTAGGCGACGTACTTGATCGATACGGTGATGGTCAGGGCCCAGAAGATGAGCGAGAGCACGCCGAGCACGTTGGCTTCGGTGACCGGCACGCCATGGTGCGGCGAGAAGCACTCGCGGAGCGCGTAGAGCGGGCTCGTACCAATGTCGCCATACACGATCCCGAGGGCCGAGAGGCAGAGCGCCGCCAGGTGTTTGCCGGTCGGCCTCGCATGGCCGGAATTTTCGGGCGGCATCGAATCGCGGAGCGAATCGCGCGGCTCTCCGCTGCCTTCCTTGCGCATGACCACGTCGACGGGCGGAACCAAAGATGGCTCGAGCTCTTCCGCATGCTGCACAGGAGCCTCGTCGGGACCGGTAGACATCGAGGGCTCCTTCGTACTCCCACGCGGGCAGAGGGCAAGGGCGGCCCCGACCCACTAATTGGCGAAAAATTGCAGATTCCTCACGAGCACACAAGAGAACACCGCCGACTCGCTAGCGAGTGGGCGGTGTTTCCAAGGGTCCAGAGGGACCAGTTGCCGATCAGGCGTGCTCGTGGTGGTAGCCGCGCTCGCCGTGGTCCGTGACGTCCAGACCGCTCTCCTCGTCGTCAGCCGTGGGGCGAAGGCCGATGGTGAACTTGATGGCGTAGGCAATGACGACCGTTGCCGTGATGGACAGTGCCAGGGTCACGCCCATGGCCTTGAGTTGCTCGAGCCATAGGGTCTTGCCGATGATGGCGCCCAGGTTGTCGCCGCCCAGGTTTCCGTTGGCGTCGGGCGTTGCCAAGAAGCCGGTGAGCAGTGCACCCAAGGTGCCGCCGATGGCGTGAACGCCGAAGGTGTCGAGAGCGTCGTCGTAGCCGAGAGCGTGCTTGAGCTTGGTGCAAGCAAAGAAGGGCACGACACCGGCGAGCACACCGATGATGACAGAGCCGTTGGCAGTGACGAAGCCAGCTGCCGGCGTGATGACCACGAGCCCGCCAACGATACCGGAGCAGAAACCGAGAACACTGGGCTTGCCGCGGGTGATCCACTCGATGGCTGCCCAAGCGCCGCCAGCGATGGCAGCTGCGAGGGTCGTTGTCATGAAGGCTTGCGAGGCGATGCCATCCGCGCCACCGGCGCTACCAGCATTGAAGCCGTACCAGCCGACCCAAAGCATGCCCGTGCCAACCATGGTCAGAACCAAGCTGTGCGGAGCAAAGTTGGCGGTACCGAAGCCAGCGCGCTTGCCGACGATGATGGCCAGGACGAGAGCCGACCAGCCCGAGGACATGTGGACTACGGTGCCACCAGCAAAGTCGATCGACTTGATGGCTGCGTTGGCGTTCCACAGGCCGTTCATCAGGCCGTCGCCGCCCCAGACCATGTGGGCGAGAGGGAAGTACACGACGAACATCCATGCGGTGACGAACAGCATGAGTGCGCTGAACTTCACGCGCTCCGCGATGGCGCCGATGATGAGGCCGGGCGTGATGATGGCGAACATCATCTGGAACATGCAGAAAACGTCTTGGGAGACCCACGCCATGTAGCCCGTGTTGGGGGTCGGTCCGACGCCATTGAGGAACACGTAGTCGAGTCCACCAATAAAGGCGTTGCCCGGTGCGAATGCGAGGCTGTACCCCACTGCCCACCAGAGCAAAGAAACCAGTGCGGCAATGCCCATGCACTGCGCCATGATCGACAGCACGTTCTTGGAACGCACGAGGCCACCGTAGAAGAGCGCGAGGCCTGGCATGGTCATGAAAAGCACCAACGCAGCGCAGATCATGATGAAGGAGTTGTGGCCGGGGCCAGGACCAGAAATTTTGGAGGTGGCATCGTCACCACGGGCGCCGTTGTTCACGTAGGCCTCGAGGTCGGCAATGCGCTGCTCCATTTCGGCAACCGTTGGGGCGGCGGCAGCAGCTGGCGCGTCCTCAGCGAATGCAGGCGTCGCGACGCTTCCTAGAGACAAGCAGGCCGCCAGGAGGGCGACGAAGAACAAGAATAGCCTTTTTGTGGTCATGAGCTGGAACTCCGTGAGGAAAGACCTCTGGCGAGGTGAGACAGCGTTCGTTTCCGGTGGGTTGCGAACACGCCCATTCTTGTCAGGCCGTGTTTCCAAATTGCGTCATTTTCCTTTCTTCTGGAGAGCGCTTTCGAAATCTTTGAAACGAAGGATTTGGGAATTTCGGTCGGCCCGTATACTGCGCCGATGCAGGTGCCGGACTCGCTGGATCCTTCGGGAACCTCTGCAGAAAATGCTGTCGGAAAGCGGCTGGAGCCCCTGCCCAACCACGCGGCTTCCGGGTCTGGCGGTGACTGGGATGCCCAGGCCGCATTGCGCGCTGCCGCGGGCGGCGAGCTTCACCAAGACCTCTTAGAACAGGGAGTTGGACGACTTTTTGGTATCTCTGTGGTCGCCACGGCAGCCCTCGGTGTCCAGTTGGTTTCGTTGTTCGTGCTGGTCCCGAGGCACCAGCTCCCGTGGGCCGAGCTTTCGTCCTACTGGGTCCCGGAGCTGATATTTGCACTCGCTCTCAGCTTGGCCCTCCTGGGTATCACGCAGTTGCCACGGCTGCGCCCGCAGCACGTCCGCGATCTGGGATACGTCTATCTCATCGCGCTCTGCTTCGTGCTCGGCCTCATGCGGCACGCCGTACCGTGGCCCGAGGTCGCACTTTTCTCGCAAGTCGCGCCCAGCGTCATCCCCATCCTGGCCTTCGCAGCGCTCATTCCCGCGCGCCCGCGCGCCGCTCTGAGTACCTCGCTGGGCGCCGCGCTCATGGACCCGCTCACGCTTGCCCTGCTCCGAGGACAGCACGACACGCCGCGCCCTCACCAGGTGATCCTGCTTATCTCTTCACCGTTCGTGGCAGCACTCGTCGGGTACGCCATTTCTCGCGTGTTGCACCGTTTGAGCGAGAGTATCGTCAAGGCGCGCGAAGTCGGCAGCTATCGCCTGGTCGAACGCTTGGGCGTGGGCGGCATGGCCGAAGTGTGGCGGGCCGACCACCGCATGCTGGTCCGCCCAGCGGCCGTGAAGCTGATCCGTACGGAAATCTTGACGGGTCATGGTCCCGAGGCCTCTGCCCGTCTCGTGCGCATCTTCTTGAAAGAAGCGCGCGTTACCGCAACCCTCAATTCTCCGCACACCATCCAGCTCTACGACTTCGGCGTCACGCGAGAAGGGGCTCTCTACTACGTCATGGAGCTGCTTGACGGTCTCGACCTGAAGCGGCTCGTCGATCGCTTCGGTCCGCTGCCGCCCGAGCGCGCAGCCTATCTGCTGCATCAAGTGTGCTCGTCGCTCAGCGAAGCCCACGAACGCGAGTTGGTGCACCGCGACATCAAACCCGCGAACATTTTCGTCTGCCGCTACGGCGGCGAGGTCGATTTCGTCAAAGTGCTCGATTTCGGTCTGGTGCTGGATCAACACCCGACGGCCGAAGAAATCGACGACGAGCAACATTTCGTCGGGACGCCGGCGGTGATGGCTCCCGAGATGGTGCGATTTCAGGCGCCCGTCGACGCACGCGCCGACATCTACTCCGTCGGCTGCGTCGGCTACTGGTTACTCACCGGCCAGCGCGTGTTCGAGGCGCAGACACGCCACGACATGCTGGTCATGCACGCCCATCAAAAACCGCTCACCCCTTCGAAGCGTGTCGGCCACCCGCTTCACGCCCAACTCGAGGCCGTGCTGATGAATTGCCTCGAGAAGAACCCCGACCGCAGACCGCAAACGGCGCGCGAACTGGCGGAGATGCTCGAGGCACTCACCTTCGAAGCCGCCTGGACGCCGGAGCGCGCCCGCCTGTGGTGGAAGCGCGAGAAGCCCACCGAGAAGGTCGAAGAGCCGCTCGAGTCAACGCAAGAAGCGGAAGCGACGGCCTAGCTCGAACTGCGGCGCGGCCCGCATACTCGCTTGCGTGATGGCGTCACGCAGCGCGTTGTCTCCGCGCAAACAGGGGTAGCAGTCATCCCTCTTC
>JBBQHO010000251.1:0-5048 GCA_038324055.1 Polyangiales bacterium
CACCGGCGTTCCACACGTGCCATCCGCTGGGACGCAGGTGTAGTCGGCGCAAAGATCGTCTTGGCCGTTGCAGGCCACCGTCTGGGAGGGGCCGGTGCAGGCGCCCGCTACGCAAGTATTGCTGCAGCCTGCGGTCGGCGATGCGCCTGGGGTACACCCCAGCGCTTCGTTTTTGGGAGTGTTGCTGCAGGTGCCGTTCGTCGCGTCGCACGCGACGTCCTCGCAGAAGTCCGTGCCGGCGCAGGTCAGTGCGGCCCCTGCACAACTGCCCGCGCTGCAGGTGTTGGCGCAGCCGAATACGGCCGGCCCGCCACCGTCGTCGCAGCCGATTCCGTTGTTGCGCGGTGTGTTTGCGCAGGCGCCCGTGGCCATGCTGCAGGCCACCGTCTTGCACAAATCCGTACCGCTGCAGCTGAGGGCCGGGCCCGAGCAACTGCCGGCGCTGCACGTGTTGGTGCAGCCCAATACCGCCGAACCGCCGCCGCTGTCACAGCCAGTCCCGTTGTTCTGAGGCACGTCGACGCACAATCCCGTGCCCGGGTTGCAGCTGGACGTCTTGCACAGATCGCCCGCGCAAGTGACGGGTACACAGGCGCCGCCGCTGGCCTGAAAGCAAGAGGCGCACTCGCACACCAGCGTCGTGGTGTTGCAGACCGAGTTGGTATTGGTGGCGAGGCAATCGGCGTCGACCGCGCAGGTCCCGCCCAAGACGACGTTTTGACGCGTCGACCGCACCGCCTCCTCGCCCGCGGGCGTGGTTGGCTTCGCGTCAGTCGGCTGCTCTTCGAAGGAACAGGCGCTGGCCGAAAAGAGCAGGGCGAGACAGGCGATGATTCGACTCAGCCGATTGGATTGCATCACGGTCCACCCTTCACAATGTAAACTTGGCCCAGCGTCGAATCGGCGATGGCGACGTCGTCAAAGCCGTCGTCGTCCAAATCGCCGAGCCCCCAGGCGCTCAAACTAGCGCCGCTGCCACCTTCCAGCGTGTAGCCGCTCGAGCCCAAGAAACCGATTTGCGTCGTGCCCGACGACGTCTTGCCGAACACGATCCAGGCGGTCTCGCCTGCCCACAGGATCAGGTCGTCGCGCGCGCCCGAGTTGAGGCGGCCACCGAAAGCCAGACCGGGCGGATCGTCGAATTCGCTGAACGAAATGTCTGGTGCATTCGAGCCTCGCTTGACGCGGCAGACGCTGCTGCCCGAAGTCAGGCAATAGGCGTAGTCGAGCACCTCGTCGCCGTCGAAATCGCCGGCGCGTGCGCTCCGAACCGAGGAACCCGTGGCGAGTTCCAGGGCGCCGTCCTGCGCGTCGACGGCCGTCGTGTCGCTTTGCCCGGGAACCAGCAGGAAGCTGGTGGTCGACGCCAAGCCGACGTCGGCCAGTGCATCGTTGCCCGTAACCGCGCCCAACAAGGCCACGTTTTGACCGACTTGCTGGCCCGTCAGCGCGTTGCCAACCGAGAAGCCGCGCAGATTGGCGCCGCTGCCGTTCAACGCAGTCAGATCCTGCCCGCTCGCGCGGCAGGTGCTGTTCGACTCGCAATCGCAGCCCTGAAAGCCACCAAAAACCACGGTCGAGAGACCGCCAACTGCGTTGGGCGTCGAGTAGTTGGGCGACCCAATCAGTAAGTCGGGAATGGCGTCTCCGTTCACGTCCAAGCCGCCCGCGACCGCCGCGCCGGTGCGCATGCTCGTGCCGTTACCGCTCATCACGAAGACCTGGCCGTCGGCAGCGGCGAGATCGATATCGCTCGCTCCAGTCGCGTCCACGAGATACGCAGTCGAATTACCCGGCGCGCCCAGCAGCATCGAATCGTGGTCGCCACACGTGATGTCGCCCGCGCCAGCCACGGCCGTACCCAGCTCGTCGCCGCTCTGGCCCACAATGGCGAATCCGCGAAGCTGGGCCTTGCCTAGGTCGTCCAGGTCCAGCGCACCGTTCAGCCGCGCGCCACCAAAAATCACCGCGACGCGGCCCTTGTCGGTGTCGAATGCGGGTGTCCCGATCAGCAGATCGGGAGTTCCATCGCCGTCGACGTCCGCAGATCCCAGGCTGATTGGGCCTGCATCCAGGCGTAAAATTGCGTCGGCTCCGTCCTCGAGCTTTCCTCCCGAGGTCGGCGAAATGCGCAGTCGGACTTTCAGATCGACCGTGCCCGTACAGCCGTCGTCGACGGGGACCTCGAGCTCGTCCCATCCCCAAAAGGTGCTGGGTGCGTCGAGGGTCAGCTCGTTGCCGTTGACCGTGGCCATGAAGCCGCGACCTGTCTGATGTTCGCCATCGGGAATCGCAGCGCCCGCTGGCAAACCCAGCGTGTACGGTCCGACGCCCTGCGCTCCTTGGGCTATCAGACCCTGGGCTGGCACGAGGGGCGTGCAGGTTCCCGGGTCGCCGCCGTTGCCCCCCAGCCCATCACCGCCGGTGCCGCTCCCTCCACCGGTGTTGCCGTTCGTACCGCCGCTACCGGCGTCGACCGTAAAATTGCCAATCACACACGAGGGCGCTAGCGCGCTCCCTACCAACGTAAGAGCAATGACCCAACTCGATCGCATGAAGAAGCACCGCGGAGTAAGAAATGACGCGGTCGACTGTACAGCATCGCCCATTTCCTTCTAGTGGCCGGTTGTGAGAAGGCAGTGAGCACTGGGTGGGTCTCGGACTTACCCGCTTGGCGAGCTCGGTTCTGTTCTGGGTGGAAGGCTGCCCAGCAAGGGCAGGACTCGCGCATTGTTTTCCCGTCTGGGCATCTCTCTAGTTCAATGCGCAGATCAGGATGACCGTGCCCGCGCCCTCTCGCTTCTTCCGTTTGCTCCCGGCCCTTGGGGCGGCTGGTCTTTGCGTCGTGGCTTCGCGGCCCTCAGCTGCCCAGACTGGCCCTTTTTCTGAGGGAATTGCGCTCAGCCCCATCGAACCGGCGCCGGCCGGCGATCGATTCTTCCTGACTCCGGACGCAGCCACCGACGCAGCGTTGCCCGAGGAAGACGACTTCCCGCTGCGCGCCATGGTGTTTTCTCACCTCACGCTCAACCCGTCCTTGCGGCGCACCGTGGCTGGGGCGACTCAGGACATCGTCGAGCGCCAGCTGTTCGTGCACGCCGGTTTGGCGTTCACGCCCGTCTCTTGGCTGCTTCTCCATGCCGACTTGCCCATCGCCGCACTTCAGGAAGGGCAGGGCGCTACTGCTCCGGGAGCGGCTGTCGGCGATCTCCGACTTGGCGCGCGCGTCGGCCTGGTCGGCGACCGCAACTCGGCATTTTCGCTCGCGCCCGCCGTCGACGTGTGGGCACCGACGGGCAGCCAGGACGATCTGACGTCGGACGGCAGTGCGCGCGTCCTTCCCAAGCTGGTCATGAGCGGCAAGGCGGGCGTGTTCGTCTACGCAGCCAACGTCGGCTTTCTCTTTCGCAAGCACTTCTATTCGGGCTCGACCGAGATCGGCAATTCGCTCACTTTCGGGGCTGCTGCTGGTCTGTCACTTTTCGATGACGTTCTGCAGCTCGGTCCCGAACTCCAAGGCACCAGCCTGGTTGAGAGTCAGGCCGACCCCAGCTTGGCTTTTCAGGGGCGCACGTCCCCGATCAGCGCCGTGATCGGTGCGCGCGTGCAGGTGGGCGATTTCAACATTGGCGCGGGCTATGGGCCGGGACTGACGGAAGCTCCGGGCAACGCATCGCGCGTGTTCCTCAGCCTCACTTTTGTGCCGGTTGCACACGCCCAAGCCAAGGTTTCTGCCGGATTTCGCACGGACCGCGACGGCGATGGTGTCTTCGATTCCGAGGACGCGTGCCCCGACGAACGCGGTCCCGACTCGGGCATACCCGAGAGCCGTGGCTGCCCCGACCACTTCGACGCATCCGTGGACTCCGACGGCGATGACATCGCCGACTCGAGCGACGCCTGCCCCGAACTGCTGGGTAGTCCGTCCGAAGATCCGGCTCGGCATGGCTGCCCAGAGGTCAAGGCCGCGCCGCCGCCCGCTCCGGCCCCCCCTTTGCCCAGCGCCCCCTCCACGGTCGTACCCGCCCCGACCACGACCGCTACTCCAGCGCCACCACCCAAAAAGCCGGCCGCGCCGGTTGATCCCAGCAAGGGCCCGCCCGTGGCCACCTTCGTGGGCTTCCGTGAGCTCGGCTCGGGCTCCGTGCTCGTGTTCGTCGAGCTAACGAAAGAAGTCGGAGTCGAGCCCGTCCAAAAGGGTCGCGTGCTCGAGTACCGCATGGCCGGAACCAAGGTAACGCTGCGCAACAATCGCAACCCGCTTCTGGCCGGCCATTTCGAGTCCGTCGTCGAGAGCGCTCAGCTCGTGCCGGACGGCTAGTCGGTGAAGCTCGTCATCAAGCTGCGACGCGACGCCGACGCGCTGGCACGGGTCGAGAGACACGCCCAGGGCGCGACTCTCAAGATCGAGCTCACACCCAAGGCCCCGGCCCAAGCGCCCGCAGCTGCACCCAGCCAGCCTGCTCCCAAGCCCTGAGGCCAAGGAGCAGATCCACCTACCTCATCCGCCCTGCCTGCGGGCCGGATGAAGACGCCCAGCCGGCGATGGGACTAGACTCATTGACCAGAATGCGGTCCAAGGTCGCGGCTCGCAGGGGGTAGCAAGAATGAGCGTCGATTGGGGTGAAGGCCACGTCATCATGGGCAGGTATCGACTGGAGTCGATCCTGGGCAGTGGTGGCATGGGTTCGGTATGGAAGGCCGAGCACTTGCAGCTCAAGACGCACGTCGCCGTCAAGCTGCTCGATCCCTCCATCGCCAAAGACGAACAAGTCGTCGCTCGCTTCATTCGTGAAGCGCGTTCGACGGCAGCTCTGCGCAATCGCCACGTCGTGCAGATCTTCGACTACGGCGTCGAAGACGACAACGCCTTCATCGTCATGGAGATGCTCCAGGGCGAAACGCTGGGAGCGCGCATCGAGAAGTTGGGAACTCTGCCCGTCGACGATACGGTCAAGTTCATGTGTCAGATCATGCGCGCGATGGGCCGTGCGCACGAAATCGGCATCATCCACCGCGATCTCAAGCCCGAGAACATCTTTCTCTGC
>JBBQHO010000252.1:0-5025 GCA_038324055.1 Polyangiales bacterium
CACGCGCGACGAGTTTCTCGTTCGGGACTTCCTGCAGAACTGGCTCTTCCCCGCGTACGACTCCGGGACCTTTCGTGTTCGACCCGAGGAGCTGCACGCGTACCTCCAGGGCATCGGCAAGCGCGGCGCGACCACCGAGCACGCCTGGACCGAGCAGACGATGAAGCGTGTCGCTGCGGGCTTGCTCAAGATCGCCGTCGACTTCGGGCTGTTGCGCGGCAGCGTCGTCAAGGAGTTCGCGTCTTTCCATTTCCCGGAACGCAGCTTCGTGTACCTGCTGCACGCGTTGCGAGACGAGAAGCTGAGCCCCAGCAAGGTCGTCGGCTCGCCCGACTGGCGCATGTTCCTCATGCGGCCAGCAGACGTCGAACACGAGCTGCTGCGGCTCCACCAGTTCCGCAAGCTCGAGTACCAGGTCGCCGGCAGCTTGGTTCAGCTCTCGTTGCCCTGCACGAGCTCGCGTGAGTACGCAGAGAGGATGGTTGCATGAGCGACCTCGAACACCGCCTCAAGCAATCCCTCGAGCCGATCCTGGAGCTGCCAGATCCTCGCCAGCGCATCAGCGCGTACCACGACATGCCGTACGCGCTCTTCCGGTACGACCCCGAGGAGGAGTTCGACCTGCGCAAGCACGTGACGCTGCTCGAGACGCGCCTCTCGCAGAAGGGCAAGCGCATCAAGCGCATCTCGCTCGCTTCGTTACTCGACGAAGCGATGCGGTCGCAGCGGCCACTCGAAGAGTGGTTCGCCGCGGAGCGCGAACAGGGCGTCGAGACCATCGTCGAGACGGTCCACTCCGTCCTCTCCGAGTACGCGCCGCTCGTGGATCTCGTCGCGGCGCGCATGCCGGAGGACCCCGACCCGCTCCAGGACGTCGTCTTCATCCTTCGGACCGGCGCGCTGTTCCCGGTGTACCGGACCTTCTCGCTGCTCGAACAGCTGAAGGGCCGCGTCCACGTTCCAACGGTTCTCTTCTATCCCGGCGCTCTCGATGGAGCGGCAGGCCTGCGCTTCATGGGGGTCCTCGACGCCGAGCACAACTACCGGCCGAAGATCTTCTGATGAGGACCCACCGATGACCACCACTCAGCCCATCAAGACGCTCTTCGCCAACGACATCCACCGTCGCATTGAGGAGGTCATCAAGGTCGACCAGACCGACGAAGAGATCCTCCGCGACGAGATCAACGAGTACGTGGTGACGGACGCGATCCGCAACCACTACACGGGCATCTACGACGCGTATCGCGAGACCCCGAACAAGCCTCACGAAGGCATCGCTGTCTGGGTGTCAGGCTTCTTCGGCTCCGGCAAATCGAGCTTCGCCAAGATGCTCGGGCTGTCGATCGCGAATCGCGTCGTTGCCGGCGAGTCCGCCGCCGAGCGCTTCGCCCAGCGCACGGGCGACAAGAAGCTTCAGGTCTTGCTCAAGGCCATCTCGGAAAAGATTCCGACCCACGCGGTCATCTTCGACGTGTCGACCGACCGCGGTATCCGCAGCGGCAACCAGACGCTCACGGAGATCATGTACGGGCTCTTCCTCCAGAGCCTCGGCTACGCGAAGGATCTCGACCTGTCGGAGCTTGAAGTCGGTCTCGAGGAGAAGGGCGAGCTCAAGCGGTTCGAGGAAGAGTACCGGCGTCTCTTCAAGAAGGAATGGGCCACCGAGAAGGGCAAGGTCGCCTTCGCGCTCAGCGAAGCGAGCCGCGTGCTCCACAGCCTCGACTCCGCGACGTACCCCATGGCGGACTCGTGGGTGAAGGCAGTGAAGAACAAGGCGGACATCACGCCAGGTAAGCTCGCCGAGCGTGCCACCGAGCTGATGAAGCGGCGGCGCCCCGGACAGAGCTTGATGTTCGTCGTCGACGAGGTCGGCCAGTTCGTCGCACGCGATGTTCAGAAGATGCTCGATCTCCAGGCGGTCGTGCAAAACCTCGGCGTGAAGGGCCGTGGCAAGCACTGGGTCGTGGTGACCTCGCAGGAGAAGCTCGGCGAGCTCGTCAGCGGCCTCGACGACAAGAAGATCGAGCTGGCACGGCTGATGGACCGCTTCCCGCTGCAGGTCCACCTCGAGCCGTCCGACATCTCCGAGGTCACGAGCCGCCGCGTGCTGTCGAAGAACGCAGCGGCGCAGGCTTCGCTCGGAAAGCTCTTCGACGAGCACCGCGGGCGGCTCACGGAGCACACTCGTTTGACGGCGGACATCAAGCTACCAGAGGTCACGCGCGACAGCTTCATCGACCTCTACCCTCTGCTGCCCTACCAGATCGACCTTATCATCCAGGTCGTCTCGGGGCTCCGCACCCAGGGCGGCGCGAGCAAGCACGTGGGCGGCGCGAACCGCACGATCATCAAGCTCGCGCAGCAGCTGCTCATCAACCCCGCCGTCAACCTCGCCGACGAGCAGCTCGGTGCTCTCGTGCGACTCGATCAAGTTTACGACCTCGTCGAGGGCAATATCGGCTCCGAGGTGCGCGCGAAGATTTCGGCCATCGCGAAGGAGCTGAGCCATCCGCTCGCTCAGCCGGTCGCCAAGGTGATCTGCCTTCTCCAGTACGTGAAGAGCGTGCACCGCACCGCGGAGAACATCGCGGCCGCGCTGCATCCCGGCGTCGCGTCCGACTCGCAGCTCGCTGCTGTGAAGGAAGCGCTGCGCGAGCTCGAGTCCTCGCACAAGGTTCGTCGCGGCGACGACGGCTACCGTATTCCGACCCCGGCCGAGGACGACTGGGAGCGCCTTCGCAACGGCATCAACCCGAAGCCCGGCGACTCGCACCGCCTCTACTCGGAGGTGCTCTCCTCGTTCTGGCAGCCGCAGCCATCGCACACGCTCTTCGAGACCAAGACCTTCAAGGCCGGTCTCGCCATCCACGGCCGCGAGGTCTCGGACGGCGACATGATGTTCCAGGTTCACCTCGCCGACGACGGCAAGGAGTTCCAGTCGCTGGCGACCGACCTGCGCACGCGCAGCCAGCAAGAGCGCAAGAACGTCTTCTGGGCCATCGCCCTCAACGAGGCGATCGACCGCGAGACCGTCGAGCTGTTCCGTTCGAAAGAGATGCTCGCCCGCAAAGAACGCGAGACCAAGGGTGAGGACACGCCCGGGCTCATCGCCGAAGAAAGAGTCCGCCAGCGCAGGCACAACGACGAGCTTCGGCGACTCGTGAAGGCTGCCTGTCTCTCGGGCAGCGTGTACTTCCGTGGCAACGATCGCAGCCCCGGTGATCGCGCCGTCGACGTTGGCAAGAGCGCCGCCGAGATCCTCGGGCATGTCCTGCCGGAGGTCTTTGACCGGTTCAAAGAGGCCGCGGCGAAGTCCACGGACGTGAAGAAGGGCGTTGACGCGCTCTTCACCGCGGAGAATCTGCAGGGCCTCCCGGCGGTGTTCGGGAGCCTGGGCCTTCTCCGAGACGAGAAGGGCAAGACGGTCTTCCGCGTGGAGAGCGGGCCACTGAAGGAGGTGCTCGATCGCATCGACGAGCGCGCCAACTACGGCGACACCGCGAGCGGCCGGTTCCTCACCGATGAGTTCGCCAAGGAACCCTTCGGCTGGGACTTCGAGGCGGTGCGCCTTCTCGTGCTGTCGCTGCTACGCGCCGGCAAGCTCGAGGCGACCAGCAAGGGACAGACGCTCGATTCCGTCACCAGCGTCGATGCTCGGGACACGTTCTCGAACAACAACCTCTTCCGGCAGGCGTCCTTCCGCCCCAAGAAGGGCATCGAGTTCGAGGAGCTGGTGAAGGCGTCGGAGGCGTTCCGCGACACCTTCGGAACTGAGGTGCGCGAGCTGAACGCGGGCGCGATCGTCCACGAGCTGCGCAAGGAGGTTGCGCGTCACGAAGACACCGTCGCGTCGGCGCTCGCGCAGTTGGCGGCGAATCGCCTTCCCGGCGGTGCGGTGCTCGAGGGCGCTCTTGGGCAGATGAAGGCCATCCTGCGGGGCTCCGAGGACAACGCGCTCGCCACGTTCAACTCGTCTCATCGCTCGATCAAGGACGCGATCAAGCGCGCGGCCGAGGTCGAGCAAAGCCTCACCGAGCCTCGCCTCCACGACCTCGAGCGGGCGCGGCAGGCGCTGGCGACCGCCTGGCCCTTCCTTCGGCAGGAAGCCGACGTCACCGACGAGCTCCGCGCGAAGGCAGCAGCCCTCGAAGATCTGCTCGCACGGGAGAGTTTCTACAAGGAACTGCCCGCCATCGAGCAGAACACCAAGGCGCTCGAGGTCGACTACGACAGGCGCTTCGAGGAGGCACTGACCGCTCGCATCGCCGCGTACGCCAAGGCCTTTGACCGCCTGGTGACGACGCCCGGCTGGGGCGAGGTCGACGAGGACCAGCAGCGCCGCCTCGCGGGCCCGTTCGAGAGGGGCAGGACACGAGAGAAGGAGCGGCTGCCGATTCCGCAGCTTCGATCGGAGCGCGATGCCTGTGACGGCAGGCTGCGCACCGCCGTCGCGGAGCTGCGCCGCATCATCGATGGCGAGCGCGTCGTCAGCCTCAATCTCGGGAGCTACTTCGGCGGCGGCATCGAGACCGAAGAGCAGCTCGACGCCGCGCTCGACGGTGTCCGCGAGGAATGCGCGCGGCTCATCGGCGCCGGCAAAAAAGTCATCGTGCAGTAAGGGGAACCGCAGATGGACAAGGACACACGCAACGCCATCGAACGCGCCACTCAAGGGGCGCGGCGGCTCCTCGAGGAGGACTTCGCCGCGCAGCTCGGGGGAACGTTTGACGTGCTGCGTGCTGGCACGGTTGCGCCGAAGGCGGGTAGCCATCTTTCGCCGAGGCAAGTCTTCCAGCGTGACAAGATCGTCGCGGCGATCGAGCACAAACGGGCTGCCGGCATGAGCGCGGCGGACGCCGTCGCTGACTACTTGCGCGACGCTGCCTTCACCACCCTCAACCGCTTCGTCGCGCTCAAGATGCTCGAGGCCCGCGAGCTGGTGCAGGAGTGCATCACGAAGGGCGAGCAGTCCGCCGGCTACCGCGAATTCTGCGGGTTGGCGCCGGGCGTTGCACTCCTCCC
>JBBQHO010000253.1:0-4976 GCA_038324055.1 Polyangiales bacterium
GTTGATGGCCGTGAAGACGTCGACAGCTCGGGCGAAGCTGTCTGCGTCGGCCGGCGCGGGCACCGATGCCAGTTCTGCGCCGCTCGGCCACGGCGCGCCGTGCACACTCGCATGGCCAGTCTCGTTCGCGAAGGTCCACGACCAGATCTCTTCGGTGATGTACGGCAGGACCGGTGCGAACAAGCGCAAGAGCACGCTGAGGCCGAGACGCAGCGCCGCAATTGCGCTGGTGCGCTCGGCGTCGGTGTGGCTCGGTCCGTCGGCGCTCTGCCAAGCCCGCGGCTTGGCCAACTCCAAGAAAGTGTCGGTGAAATGCGTCCAAAAAAAGCTCTCGGTATCTTGTAGGGCTTGGGCGAATTGGAACGAGTCATGCGCTTTGGTCGTGCGCTCCACCAATTCGCGCAACTTCTGGACGAACGCGCGATCGAGTTCGTGGCTGATGTCCCCCGTTTGCCCGGCGTGACTCAGCACGAATTTGGCCGCGTTGAAGAGCTTGGTGGTCAGGCGTCGCCCGATCTTGAACACCTGTGGGTCAAAGGCCGTATCGGTGCCCAGGCGAGCGCTCGCGGCCCAATAGCGAACTGCGTCGACACCGTGCTCGTCGAACAGGTGCATTGGCGTGATCACGTTGCCCTGGCTCTTGGACATTTTCTTGCGATCCGGATCGAGGATCCAGCCGCTGATGACGACGTTGTGCCACGGGACACTGTTCTCGTGCAGCATGGCTTTGGCGATGGTGTAAAACGCCCAAGTGCGGATGATTTCGTGGCTTTGCGGGCGAATATCGGCAGGGAAAAGCTTCTCGTGGCGCGACTCGTCGAGTAGCCAGTGCGAGCCGATCTGCGGCGTGAGCGAGCTGGTGAACCAGGTGTCGAAAATGTCGGTCTCACCGACAAACCCGCCGGGTTGACCGCGCTGGGCCTCCGCAAACCCAGGCGGTGTGTCCGCCATCGGATCGACGGGCAGCTGGTCTGCAGCAGGAAAAATCGGTTGCTCCCAAGCCGTCTCGCCTCGTTCGTCGAGCGCAAACCACACCGGGATGGGCACTCCGAAGTAACGCTGCCGCGAGAGGCACCAATCAATGCCCAAGTTCTCGGTCCAATCGCGGAAGCGCGTGGCCATGAACTCGGGATGCCAATGGATCTCGTTCCCCTTGGCCAGTAGTTCCGCCTTCTTGTCGACCAGGCGCGCAAACCACTGCCGCGTCGACAAGAACTCGAGCGGGCGGTCGCCTTTTTCGAAGTATTTGACCGCCTGCTGCACGGGCTCGGGCTCACGGACGAGCGGCGGCTTGCCTGCTCCATTCGGCGCGCGAAGCAGCTCGACGATGGCCTTGCGCGCCTGCTCGGTGTTCTTGCCCACTAGCTCCGCGTAGGCCGCATTGGCCGCTGTGGCTTCGAGACTCGGGTACGCCTCCGTTCCGAAGGTGAGCGGCTCGAGGCGTCCGGCTTTGCCCAGAATCTGGCGCAGTGCGAGCTTCTGCGAGCGCCACCAAAGGACGTCAGTCTGATCGCCGAAGGTGCAGACCATGAGGATGCCCGAACCCTTCTCGGGATCGGCGAGCTCGCTGGGAAAGATGGGGACCGGCACGCCGAAAAGCGGCGTCACCGCATTCTTGCCGAACAGGTGTTGGTAACGCTTGTCGCTGGGGTGCGCAGTCACGCCGACGCAAGCGGGCAAGAGTTCGGGACGCGTCGTGGCGATGACGAAGCTGTCGTCGCTGCCTTCGACACCAAACTCGATGTGATGGAAATGACCCTGTTTGGGGCGATCTTGCACCTCGGCTTGGGCCACGGCGGTCTGGAAATCGACGTCCCACATCGTGGGAGCGAAAGACAGGTAGGCGTGACCCTTGCTGTGAAGGTCGAGGAACGACAGCTGGGCTTGCTTGCGACAGCGGTCGTTGATGGTCTCGTAGGATTGGCGCCAGTCGACCGACAAGCCGAGGCGCGTGAACAGGTTCTTGTAGGCCTGTTCGTCGAGTTCGGTGAGTTGGTGACAGAGCTCGATGAAGTTTTTGCGCCCGACCAGCCGCGGACGCTCCTTTTTCTGCGCACTCGATGCCTCGAGCAGCTCGAGGTCTGCCACGTACGGCTCGGTCGGCTCGCAGCGAACGTGAAAGTAGTTCTGCACCCTGCGCTCGGTCGGCAGACCGTTGTCGTCCCAACCCATGGGATAAAAAATGTTCTTACCCCGCATGCGTTGGTAGCGAACGATCACGTCCGTATGCGTGTACGAAAACACATGACCGACGTGCAGCGAACCGCTGACAGTGGGCGGCGGCGTGTCGACGACGAACGTCTCGGCGCGGCTTTTCGTTTCGTCCCAGCGGTGCAGACCACTCGATTGCCAGACGGCGTCCCAGCGCCGCTCGGCCTCCCCACTCTCGAAGTGCTTGGCGAGCTCGGTGGGGTCGACGGTCTTGAAGCTGGAGTCGGTCATGTGAGGCGAGGGTCGGGGTCCGGCCCGGTTTCTTGCGGAAATTCAGGCCTCTCGCAAGACTTTGAAATGCCTCGCGCGAACAGGCAATCTGAGCGCCCCTGTCATGACCGCAAGCGCCTTTTTGCCGTTTCATCTGACGCTCGAGAAACTGGAGTCCATTCGTCTGGGACCCAGCAGCCTGCTCGACTGGCTCTACGCTCTTGCCGCGCTGCTGTTGGTCTGGGTGGTTACGCGCTCCATTCACGCGATCGTGCAGTCGCGGCTGCACAAGGTCGCTGCAACTACGAGCACGCCGTTCGACGACGTGGCGCACGAAGTGGCTCTGGGGACCTATTGGTTCCTGCACGCCGGCATTTCATTGGAAGTGGCACAGCGCTTCGCGGATTTTGGCGCCGCCGCTCCCTACGTCCACGGCGTGACGATGTTGTTCTTCTTCACGCAGCTAGGCGTGTGGGCGCAGCGGGCGATTTCGGGCTTGGTGCGTGTTTGGGCCGAGCGAAACGAGGGAGCCCACAACGTCACCCTCGCGGCAGGCATCCGTTTCGTTGCCCGCCTCGGCATTTGGGTCATCGTCGGCCTGCTGGTGCTCGCCAACTGGGGGGTCCACATCGAAGCCGTCGTCGCTGGCCTCGGCGTCGGCGGCATCGCCGCGGCTCTGGCGCTCCAAGGTATTTTGGGCGATTTGTTCGCCGGTTTGTCGATGTACTTCGACAGACCGTTCGACATCGGCGACTTTATCGCCGTCGATCCGCTCCGCGGTACGGTGGTCAAGATCGGCCTGCGCACCACGCGCATCTTGTCGCTCGACGGCGAAGAGATCATCGTTCCGAACGGCGATCTGGTGAAGAGTCGCATCAAGAACTTCGCGCGCATGAAGGAAAGACGCGTCGTGTTGGCCATCGGCCTCGAATACGGCCTCCTGCCCGAACAGGTCGAGCAGGCGCGCAGCATCGTGAAAGACGTACTCGCTGGGGAGTCGCAGGTGACGCTCGATCGGGCACATTTCAAGGGCTTTGGGCCGGCGTCGCTCGACTTCGAGTTCGTCTACCACGTGCTCAGCCCCGAGTACGTTGTCTACATGGACGTGCAGGAACGCATCACCCTCGCGATTTATCGGGAATTCGCGAGGCAGGGGCTTTCATTCGCTTTCCCGACGCAGACTTTGCACGTTGCCAACCTGGACGCGACTTTGCAGCTGCTACAGGGAGGTGCTGGTGCTCCCGTAGGCGCCCCGGTTGGTAGCGTACCGGTTGCAGCGACACCTCCTTCTCGGGGTTGATCACTGGACGCGGATCCTTCTTCTGCCGACTCAAGAAGTCCCTGAACTCAGGTGGCGTGGCACTCTCGAAGAACAGCGCCCGCTGGTCGGTCGGATGCGTGAAGCCGAGTTCGGCAGCGTGGAGAAACAGTCGCGGCGCAGCCAGAACGTCTCCGCGAAAGCCCTTGGCGTAAACACGTTCACCGACGAGTGGATGGCCCGCTTCGGACAGGTGGATGCGGATTTGGTGCGTGCGCCCAGTCTCGAGCCGGCACTCGATCAGAGAAACCGCGCCACGTGACTCGATGCCGCGCACGTGCGTGATGGCCTCGCGTCCCAGGTTGGGGTTTTTGGTCGAGCCCCGCAGTCCGTCGCCTCGATCCTGAATCAAACGACTCTTGATGGTGCGCGACTCCACCGTGCCGTGCGCGATGGCGACGTACCGGCGCTGCGTCGTGTGGAAACGAAACTGCGATTTCAAGTTCTGCAGTGCCGATTCGGTCCGCGCGAACACCAGCAGGCCCGAAGTGTCCTTGTCCAGACGGTGGACGACCAAGAGCCGTGCTGCGCGCCCCTTGCTACCCAACAAGAGCGCCACGCGCTTGTCCAGCGAATCGCGCTCCGAGTCTTCGAACGGCACCGTGGCGATGCCGGCCGGCTTGTGCACGACGACTATCTGGCTGTCCTGAAAGACGATCTCGACGCCGTCGGCGGCCGACTTGCGCGGCGCATTTTTCCGCTTGGTGCCGCGCGGCGAAAAAACGACCTCGTCCCCCGACGCGACCACGTGGATAGGCACGGTCACTTGCGCGCCTCCGCAAGAGATTTTTCCCTGCTCGATCATGCTTCGCGCCCGACTCCAGCTGAACTCGGCGAAGTGCTCTTTGACCACGCGGTCGAGAGCGAAGCCCGACTGCGCGTCCGTGACCGACCAGCTGTCGGCGGGCAGCGACTCGAGCGGGATTGGCGACGCAGCAGGCTTCGCGGGCCCAGCTTTCTTGGCAGGCGTCTTTTTCGACGGTCCTGGCGGGGCCGGCATGCGGGGCGGGGAAGGGGGTCGGGCTGCCAAGGGCGGGACCGTATCAGTCCGCGGCCGAAAGTCAGGGTGGGCTTGTCGCGCGATGGGCCACAAAAAGCGAAAAGCCCAGCTCGAAAGCTGGGCTTGAATTTCGCGGAGCGGACGGGACTCGAACCCGCGGCCTCCGGCGTGACAGGCCGGCGTTATAACCGACTTAACTACCGCTCCAAGCTTCGGAAGATTCCGAAACTCCTCAGC
>JBBQHO010000254.1:0-4900 GCA_038324055.1 Polyangiales bacterium
CGACTCGAAAACGAATGGAGCGAACTGCCGCGATGGCGGGACATCGAGGACGATCACCTGCCGACCGTGGCCCACGTCCACGCGGCTCAGCTCGACGCGCGCGGGCGGCTCGAAGCGGCCGAGCATCGCCGCGATGTCGCGGAGCGTGAGGTCGGCGACCTCCTTGCCGACGAGCCGACCGTCGGGACCGACGCCGATCAGCCCCTTGCCACCCTCGCCGTTCAGGAACGCGCGGAGCGTCTCCCCGGTGCGCCGCAACTCTGCTGTCGAGCGCTTGAGCTCGAGCCTCTCGGACTCGCCTTGGGCGACGAGCGATTGGAGGGCGGCGAGGGTGGTCACGGCAAGTCCTGTCCTTCGATGGGGCGGAACAGGCCGCCACCGACGTACCGAGTCCTGCCGAGTAGGAGCGGACCTGAAACGCTCTGCCCGAACGTCAGTTGCACATCTCCCATGAGCCCTGTTCCCGGCGTGCCACGAACATTGCGTGATTCGACCCCGGGTTCCGGGAGCCCGATACGCCGACACTCTCCGCGCACATCGGCAGCCAACGCCTCCGCAGCGCCAGGTGCCTTCAAGTGTCGAGTGACAACATAGGACGTGACGGTCTTCCACACTCGCGAACGCCCAAAGAGCGAGTCATTGCGTTCGTCGCTGACGACGCCCGGTGAGAGCGTCAGTCGACCGGCGCTCCCTGCTCGCAGCTCACGGAAGCCCACAAGCGCGACGTCGAGGTGGTGGAGATGCTTGCGCTCCTCTCTCGTCGGTGACCGTCGCTCGAGCAGATGAGGGGCAAGGACGAGCAGCCGCCGCGATGTCGGGTCGAACGCGAACGCGAGATGTGAGGAGTGGGCACGACGGAGCGGGGCTCCATTCTCCTCGTGGCCGCTGAAGAACGGGGCAAGCTTCTCGCGCTCGCCGACGACGGACTGCACTCTCGCCATTACCGCGCGACGGAGCGCGCGCGCAACGTCGAGCACCTGCGGCTGGCTGTCGAGTCCGTCGACAACGGTGAACGCGTGCGCGCCAGAAGCCACGCCAGGTGCTGGAGCCATGACACCAAGCCCCAGAAACCGGCCATCGCCGATGAGCAGCGGGCCCTCCACGGGCTTGCCGAACGCGATCTCGACATGCCAGAGGCGCTCCTTCTCAAATCGAGTTCCTTCGGCGAAAGGCTCGACGCGGGTCCCCGCCGCGTCGAATGGCTCCCGCTGCAGGCGAATGGTCTCGACGGGCGTGCGCACGCCGGCGTGGCGCAGCGCCTGAGCTACCGCTGCCGCAGCGCGATCGACCTCAATCACACGTTCGTCACCAGCCTTCGCTTCTGCACGTCGTCGAGCAGGATCGATGCGCGGCCGTTGCGCCAGAGCCGGTAGGACTGCGGGCGTGACGGTGCGGAAGAGGCGCGCGCTGGCTGCGAGGCCATAGTGACGGAGCATGTCGTCGTCGGAGGATGCCGACAACAGCACGTCCTTCAGCTCTCCAGTCTCTGGCTCGAACAGCTGTGCTCCAGAGAAGGCCCAGCGGACGTCATCGCTGCGGAGCGTGCACGCCGCAGGCACCTCGACGAGGAGCCGCCGAATACCGCGGTCGGCGTAGTGCATGCCGATCGATGGAACGGGGACGATTCGCACGCGGCTCTCCGCGGGCGCCGCGTTCGTGCCATCCGGCTTACGGCCCACGAGGTATCGGTCGATCTCATCGGTGCGGTGCGGCATGGCATCGCACAGCCGCGCTCGAGCGGCGTCGCGCGCCGCTAGCACCAGCGATGAAGCACCAGCGAGCGGCCACGCGACACGACGCTCCGAGTCCGTCGCGGACCGAAGCTCGAAGACGTGCCGAGCTGGAGGGCTCTCATACGCGAGCTGTCGACAGCTGGGCCTGGGCGGCTGGACGAACACGGGTCGACCGCCCTCGAAACGGAACCGTCGAGCCAGGTAGCGGCGTTCGAGGCTCTCCAGCGACCCGGCATGCGGGCAGTCGAGCGCGAGACCATCCCCGGCTCTCGGCCGCCGCACGACGCCGTCATACACGCAGAGGAGCGCATCGAGGCCGCCGTCGTCGAGGAGCTCGCCCCACGCCCAGGCCATGTCGACGCCGCGACCGAGCTGATAGAGCCTCTCCGTCAGCGCGCAGATCGCCTCAGCCTGTGATCCGTCGCTCCGGTCGAAGGGCCAAGCGTAGATCCAAGGCACACTCGCGTCGAAGAGCCGTGGCCTGCACACCTTCGTCGCCAAACGGATCTCCCCAATGCGACGCGCATCACCGCCTTTGGCGTCGAGGTCGTTGTTCGGCATGAACATCGAGACCGACTGCCCACGAACCGTGCGCGGCGCTGCGATGATCGGGGCATCGGGGAGCCCTTCGAGCCACGCGAGGGCGCGCCTTGTCGGCTCGTCAAGCGGGCCGCTGATCCCAACACCAGCCACCAAAGCCTGGAACAAGCGAAACGGCGACGGCGGATCGTCACCGTCGCCGTGGTAGCGGCCGTCATGGGCGCACACGTGGATGGTTAAGTAGCGCGTCATCCCTGTGCGTCCGCCGGAGCGTCGTCGTCTTTCTTCGCGAGCAGCTTCTTGGCCTCCGCGAGATTGAACTCGTGTTCGAGCGGGAGGGACGTACCGTTCTCGTCCTTCGGCCACTTTTCCCTGAATGGAGCGGCAGCGGTCACTGCGAACTTCACGAGTTCAGCGTGGAGCGGAAGACTCACAGGAGTGGGATCACCGCGCCGCGGAACCGCCGTCCACGCGTCGTCGCCCGCATACCGAAGGATGCAGCCCTCGCGCAGGAAGAGCTCGAGGTCGGCGGTAGCGGCGATCAACGCGAGGCTCAACAAGTACTTCTGAACCTGCTGGGTTTCCGTAGCGTCCTTGCCGCGCAGGCCTCGGAGCGCGACGAGGTTGATCGTGACGTCACGCTCGATGGCACCCTTCGCGAGCACGCCGCCCAGCACGCGTGCCTCCGGGTTTGGAGCACCGTTGATGAACTGGTTCTTGTCGGTACGGAACGTTGCCGGCGCGTCCGCGAAGCCCTTCACCGAGAGCTTGATCTTCTTGGCCTTGGCCTCCTTCTCGAGCTCCTTCTGCTGCTCCTCGCTCAGCGCCTTCCACACCGAGTTGAACTGCGCTGCGCTGTGGAGCACCTCGACATCCCACGCGCGGATGATCGACCGCACAAGCCTGGGGCGCTTCTCGCCGGAGCCGCGGGAGTCCCATACGCCGAAGACCAACGACGTCGGCGCGATCGCGCAGAGCGGGGTGGCGTTGCCTGTGCTGAGCAGGGCCTCGAAGGCTTTCGCGACTTCGCCGGTCAGCGTCGGACTCGCACGCACGACCGCGTCGGCGCTGCGGTGCGCGAGATCGAGGATCGACCGCTTCTCGATGTGCTCGGCAACGCCGGCCTCGCCCTGTGCCTCAGCGTGCCTCTTGTTCCCCTTCTTGCCGCCCGTCTTGTGCAGGACGATCTGTATCTGGGGAACGAGGCTCGCGAGCGGGTTCCGCTCCTCGCCTTTGTCGTTCTTCCCCGTTGACTTGAAGATCGGCTCGAGCCGGTTTGCCTGAGAGCCGACCGTGTCGATCGTCGCGACGCGCGTGCCATCGGCGAGTGTGTCGATGTTGTAGCCAATGTCTGCGTACGTCGGCGGGAAGATCACGCCACGACCGTTCTCGTCGGCCTCGACGGGGAGGAGCCGCTGACGGAGGCACAGCGCCACCGGTCCTGCATGACCGAGCAAATCATCAAAGAACTTGGTCTCACGCGGGGGCGACGGAATGGCGGGATCTGCAGCCTGGCTTTTCATCGTTGTGGCTCCTCTTGTGCGAACGTGGTGACTTTGTTCTTGCCGGACAGAATGAGTTCGAACGCGAACCGGCGTACCGGCACCTTCAGATCTGCTCCTGATAGTGCCGCGCGCGCCAGCATGGGCGGCAGCGGATGGCCCCAGACCGCATAGCGGACCTTGCGGGTCTCGTACTCATCGGGACGCGCGTGCTCGAGCCCGATCGCCGCAAGCATCTCCACGACTGGAGACGCGGCGATGCCGTCCTTCTGCGTGCTCGGTGAGTAGCCGGCGTCGATCGCGGTCCACGCGCCGCGCGGATCGAAGTTGAAGCTGCCGCCCATCGGAGTGAGCACATCGAACGGCGCCTTGAGGAGTGCATCACGTTGCTCTTGCCACAGCTGCGCCACGCCACGCGTCTTGAGATCACCGATGGACTGCCCCTTCTTGGACTTCGCGCGTGCCCCATGGATCATCTGCGTTGCGATGCGGTGTGCCGAGCGGTTGCCCGAGTAGAGCTTGAAGTCCTCGCGCGACGAACCGTCGGCCCAATGGCTCACGGAGAGCTGGCGATCGCCGGTGCCGACCAGCTGGAGCGGCAGCGCGTTGCGGTCTCCCTCGCCGGACGGAAACGCCGGAATCGTGAGGCGTCCCAGGGCTTCAGTCGCATCCTCCTTCGGGTCATCCGACGCCGAGTCGCCGGGCTCATCTTCCGAAAGCGAGGGCGCGGGGGCGCCATCATCGCCGTCGTCGTCATCCCCATCGGCGGCGCCGCCTTCGACGTAGCCAACGGGCAAGAGTTCGACGACCTGCGCGCCTGCGAGAAAGTCGAGGGCGACCTCGAACGGGTTCTTGTCGCCGTCCGCGGTGAGGACGAACCGCACCGGCGACTCGTTCCACTCGAAGTGGGCCTTGGCGCTCCCTAGGAGTACTTCGGCGACCTCGAGGAACCCCAGACAGGCGAACACTTGCCCTGGGCTGTTGAGATTGACCGGAATCGATGCGGGTACGCGCGCCACTAGCTCTGCTCCGCGGGGGTTAGAGAGGAGCTGGCCTGTTGATTGCGCCGTGACGCGGTCTGGTCTGCGGCGCGGAGCAGAGCCTCCCACCACGCGAGGCCCCAAG
>JBBQHO010000255.1:0-4840 GCA_038324055.1 Polyangiales bacterium
CTGGCTTGTCGTCTTGGTCTTGATCGAACACACGCGGGTCGTTGGCTCGAGTCGGTAGCTCGTCTTCGGCGCCGAGGCGCGCGCCCACGACCAACGTCTGCGCCGCCTGCCGAAACACGACCCCGTCTTCTTTGAGCGCGAGTTCGGCATCGACGCGCACGGGCGGTAGGGAGCGTCGGAAGGCCGCAGGTAGCTCGGTCTTCACCAGGTCTGAGCTGTTCTCCATGGCCAGTTGGCAGAGAGAAGCCTCGCCGCGCAGGCGACCTGCCTCATGGGTCAAATGACCCAGGCTGATGGCGCGCGTCGTCGTCAGCACATCGGCCAGAATGGGAATTTCGGCAACGGTAACCGTCTGCTGCAGAAGCACGTAGGCTCCCGAATGATCAGCGGGGGTCGTGGTGAGCGCGGCGCTAGCCAGTGGCGTCGACGAAGCGAGCGCCGGCGCCAAACCGATCGCTAGCGGGATCAGACTCAGCCCGATGAGGCACCATCGCGGAGCCCCAAACAGCGCCCTCACGCTCGACCCCGCGAGAGCAAGAGACTCTCCGCTGCCTGCCGGCCTGACTGGGCAACGAGTGGCAGGCCTCCTCCCGGATGAGCACTGCCCGAGGCCAGAAACAGTCCGGGGATCTTTCGCAGCTCGTTGGGAGCACGACGAAACGCGGCCCCCATGTCGTTGGACGCGGGACCGTAGAGCGAGCCGCGACTGCCAGGAAATGTGCGCGCCAAATCGTGCGGGGTGCGGCTCCATACCGGTTCGGCATCCGCCGCGAGCAAGCCTCGCTGCACGAGGCGCGATTTCACTAGTTCGCCGAGCGCGCGAACGTCCGCTGAGTCCGCGCTTTGTTTTGCTGGGGCATTGGCCATGACGAACAGTACTTCTTCGGTCTCCCAACCGACGCGGTGGTGAGCCACTTCTTGCGCACACACATAGACCGCGGGCTGGCGCGGCGCTCGCTCATGATCGAAAATATCCGCAAATTCTTCCAGATAGTCAGTCGGAAAGACCACTGCATGAGCCGGCCGCGGCCGCTGACGCGGCACGCGATACACGGCGTTGTAGGCCGACATCGATGGCGCGCTGTGCGTGGGTCCCTGCAGTCGCTGCGGGGCCGGCAGCAGCTCCCCGAAAACGTGCGCGACATCGGCGTTGGCGACCACGGAGCTGGCCCCGATGTGGCGATCCGCGCTGAGCCGCACGCCCGAAACGCGACCCGCTCGAATCGTGATGCCTTCTACGCGCGCGCCGCATTCGAACTCGACGCCACGCTCTGTTGCCAGCGCGACCAACGCGCGAACGAGCTCGTACAGGCCGCCCCGCACGCCGTAACCACCGAGCGCGAGTTCGACATGCGCGATGCAACCGAGCGTCGCAGGAGCTCGACGCACATCCGAACCATTGTAGGTCGCGTAGCGCTCGAGCAACATGCGCAGTTCAGGAGTTCGAACTCGTGCTTCGATTGCGCTCTGCAGGCTCCGAAACGCATCGATGCTCAGCGCTGCACGTAACTTGCCGAGCCCACCCAAGAGCATGCCCCCAAAATCAGGCGCCGGACCAAAAACGAAATGCGGGCCGGCCGCTTCCCAAATTCGAGCGGCGTCGGCCAAGTAGTTCGAGAATTCGCTGCGGGCGCCGGCCCCGAAAACCTCCTTGATCGAATCGAGAGTCCGCTCGAGCTCATGGTGCACGTCCAGTTCGGCGCCGCTGGGAAACGAGTAGTGAAACGCAGGCTCGGGCTGCACCAGTTGGACGCGTTCGGCAAAGCTCTCGCCGAGCTCGGTAAACACGGCCTCGAAGATGCGGGGCAAAGTGAGCACGCTCGGGCCGGTGTCGAACTCCACTCCATCAACGACCTCGACATTGGCCTTCCCACCACAGCTGTCGCCCGCTTCCAGTACGAGTACCGACAGCCCGCTGGCTCGAAGCAAGAGCGCGGCGACCAAACCGCCGACCCCACTACCAATGACGACGACGTCGTGCGTCATGATTTCCCCGCGCGAGCGAGACGAGACAGCGCGCCCGTGCCCGGAGGCAACACGGGAGCCGAGGCTCCTCCAATCAGCGGTACGAAGGCCGAGTTGTCGCGCGTGCCAGCCGAACGCAGCAGCTCTGCGTCAATCGCAGCGAGTTGGAGGCCGACAGCGACTTCCAGTTCGAGTGCGAGCACGCCGCGCCGGTTCCACAGCTGAGCGGGCCCGCAAGAGATGTGTATCTCTGGACGCGGACCCTCCGTGAAATCGTAGCGCAATCCGATGGGCACGACCGGAGCACCCGTTCGCTCGGCCAGGAGTTCGATGCCCCGATGGAATTCGAGGGGCAGATGAGCGGGGCGCTGCTGACCTTGCGGGAACGCGATCAGAAATCGCCCGGGACCTGTCAAGAGAGCGCAGGCAGCGTCCAGATCGCGCAGCGTGCGTCGCGGGTGCTTGCGATCGAGCGGCACCGCACCTGTCCAAGCAAAGAACGGCAAACGTTCGAGATTCTCCGCGTCCATCAGGCAGTAGCCACCACCCCCCAAGCGTTCATCGAGCGCCACACACAAAAAGGCGTCCCACCAGGCCACATGATTGGGGGCCAGGATCACGGGACCCTGTCGAAGCAACTCCTCGATGCTCTCCAGACCCGAGACCCGCACGGCCGAAAATGCCCGCCGCAAGCGGCGCCTCACGTAGGGGCGCGCGAAGCGCAAGAACAGGGCGCTCTTGCGCGTCATCGTCCCGACTCCTCGCTCGCCCAGACGTGCTCGATAGCCTGGCGCCCGGTACGCTGTCCGTAGCTGCGTTCTGCCCAAACGATTTCACCCCGCCGATACCAGAGCGCCGAGTTCAGTGCGATCGCACACAGAAGCAGCACGCCAAACGGATGGAGCAGGATGCCTTCTGGGGGTTGGCCATACCGCACAGCCAAGATCGCACGCAGCAACACCTGCGCGCCGACGCCAACCAGACCCGGGCCGATAGCCGCCGAAGCGCCCCCGAGCCCGAGCCCGAGCACCAGGTAGGGTGCAACGAAACAGGCGAAGTACAGAACCACGGCCAAGAGGAGCCCAAACGGCGACGCCCCCAATCCCTCGTAGAGGTTCTTGGAAAAGCCGCGCCAGACTGCGCGCGCCGAATCATACATGCGGCAGCTGGCCAGCCGCGTGCCATCCGCAAAAATGACACGGTAGCCGCGGGTCTTGGCCAAGCGACAGAAAGCCACGTCGTCGACAATCTCGCTACGTACGGAGGCGAAGCCCCCGAGATTCGCGTAGTCGGTTCGAGCGACGAGCAGCATCTGACCATTGGCCGCGACGGTCGAGGCACTCCGTCCCCACTCGATCGCACGAAGCGGAAGCCAGGACGTGTAGGTGAGCACGAGCAACGGCAACACGAGTCGCTCGACGAAGGTCTCGTTGAGTTGGCGCGGAACGGCCGTCACGACCCGACCGCCCACCGTTTCATCGAGCAGCTCGAGCATTCCGTCCACTGCCCCTGGTTCGAGGCGCACGTCGGCGTCGAGAAACAGTAGATGGGTTCCGTGGGCGTGGCTCGCCAGTTGATGGCACGCGTGCGGCTTGCCGACCCAGCCAGCCGGGAGCGCTACCCCCGAAATCAGGCGAATTCTGTCGAATTCTCGGCCCAACCGAGCAACGATCGCGGCTGTGTCGTCCGTCGACTGGTCATCGTAAACGAGGATCTCGCCGATGGTGGGCGAACAGGTCGCGGCCAAGCGCAGCGTGAGTTCGATGCGAGTCGCCTCGTTGCGAGCCGGAATGAGAACCGAGACTCGACCGACCCCGATCATAGATCGAGTCGCAGGTCGAGGACGCCTCCACGACAGGACGTTGATGCAGGTGAGAGCGAGCGGCACACAGGCCACGGCTGCGACGAGCCAGGCCCAGGTCATGGATGGCTCCCCAGCCAAGAACGCAAGAGGCGCCCGGTCCGGCCGCGACGCGGTCCACTGAACAGCGGGAGCCAGCTCGAATTTTCGCCTGACAAGCTGTGTGTGCGCATGCGCACGAACGGTCGTTGCCAAGGCATGTCCAACCGATGGGGAGAGACGACTTCGTAGACGCCGTGACGGACGACCCCGCCTTCTTCGGCACGCATCAAGAAGCGCTGATAGAAGGGGCCATCGTCGACCAAGCGCTGCATCTGGCACCGAACGTGGCTCTCGCTCGATATGACGTCGAGGCTCCGCGGAGCGGACAGACCATAAAGGCCGGTCTTTTCTGGGCCAAATTGCAATTCGGCGCCCTCGACGGCGCGACACGATCCATCGGCCCGCGCTTCCAGCACGAAGCACGTTTTGCGGCCATCGGTCTCCACCAAATCGTAGAAAACGACCGACCGCTCGCCGAGGTTCACCCGACCCCAGCGCCAGGAGGCGATGCCTTGAGCATGAAGCCCGACGGGGCTGGCGTTCCCATCGAAGTAACCGGTCCCTTCGAACCGCCAATCGGACGAACCCACAGTGACGCGCGCGCTGGCGCGACCGTTCACGACGCGCGGTGTCCACAGGTGGAGCGCGGCAGCACTTGGTGCGCTGAGCTCGAGCTGGGGTCCGCAAAGATCGATCTCGGCAACAAGGCGTTCTTTCGTGCCGGGGAGCGCTTCGTCGAGAAGCACGCGAACACGAAGATCCTCTCCCTTCTCGCTCACGTCGATCCGAGAACGACCGAGGACGGCCGAGCCGCTGGCATCCGTGAACTTGGCCTGGTCCTCGCCGAACTCTTGAAGAAGGTAGAGGTCGCATCGGCCTCCCCGGTACAAGGCCAGGTTCAAGGCCGGTCGCGAGCGTGCCGGGAGCCCCCTGCGGCTGCCAGCGAGGAACGGCAGGCCCAGGGCCCAAATC
>JBBQHO010000256.1:0-4769 GCA_038324055.1 Polyangiales bacterium
CAGCGGCCCCAGGGGTTGCGCGCTGTCGTGCTTTCTTCCGAGCCCGTGTCGGACGAATTGCGTGGGTTGTGTCGCGAGATTTGGGGCGCGCCAGCTCTAGCAACTTATAGCGCGAGCGAGGTGGGAGCGATCGGGTTCGACTCCGCCGATGGCTCCGGGCTCGTTGTGCAGAGTGAGAACGTTTTGGTCGAGGTCTTGCGCGACGATGGTTCGGCCTGCGCGGTAGGTGAGGTCGGCCGTGTTGTGATCACGACTTTGCAAGATTTGCTGCGGCCGCTCGTTCGCTACCAGATCGGCGACTACGCCGAGCTGGGCGGAGCGCCCACTGGGGACGTGCGGCTGCCGCTCCTCCGACGCGTGCTTGGTCGCGAGCGGACGATGATCCGTCTGCCCGACGGTCGACGCGTGTGGCCGCATTTCGAGTTCGGAGAATTGGTTCAGCTTGAGGCCCTGCGGCAGTGGCAGCTCGTCCAAAAGCGAGATGGCTCGCTGGAAGTAAAAGTGGTGCCCATCTCGAGCTGGAGCGACGAAGCGTCGCGCGCGGTGCTTCGGGTCGTCCAAGACGCGCTGCCCGGTCTTGCAGTCTCACTCCGAGTCGTGGACGCCATCGCCCGCACACCGCGCGGCAAGTACCTCGAGCTGATCAGCGAACTCGATTGAACGCGTGGCCTCATTCTGACGGGGCGGCGCTTGGGGGCAGATGCGTTCATGGGCGCGAAAGTCAGCTGGTGCAACGCTCCTGGGCAAGCAGTTTCGCCGCCGCTAACGTCCAACCTGGAGTCATGGCTCGAGTCGACCACATTTCTTCTGGCGGGTTTGTGTTCTTGAGCGAGCTGGACGATTGCATCGATCAGCTTGACGACCCGAACGAGATGAAGCGGCTGACGGTCGACGCCCTGGGTCGCTACCTCGATCTGGAGCGCGTGATCTACGTGCGCGTTTCGGAGACGACCTGCGAGACTAAAGTCGAGTGGACGTCGAGCGATGGATTGGCAGATCGGTTCCGCGATTGGACATGGCTGATTGATCCGCTCCGCGGTCGCGCAGCCCTGGGCGAGGGACTGTTCATCAGCGACGTCACCCGCGAACCTGAACTCCCTATCCCCAGCTCAGGCGCGCTGGCCCATGTGCCGATCCTGCGACGTGGCGTGTGGCGGGCTAGCCTGCTCTGCTTTCGGCACCAGCCGGTCGATTGGCCGCTGAGCGAGCGGCAGCTCATTGCGCAGGTCGTGTTGCGCACGCGGCCCGTCATTGACCGCGCGCAGCTGCTCTCGGAGTTGCGGTCGAGCGCCAAGAGGGAGCGGCTCTACACGACCATCCTCTCCAATACGCCCGACTTCGTTTACGTCTGGGATCTGCAGGGCCGCTTCGTGTTCGCCAACGAGGCGCTTTGCGTGCTTTACGGCAAAACCCCGGAAGAGATCGTCGGTTTGGGTTTCCGCGACGTCGGCTACCCCGAATGGCATGCAGTCATGCACGAGCGCGAGATCCTTCGAGTCTCCCAGACCAAGCAAGCGGTGCGGGGGACAATTCCCTTCGAAGCAGTGGGTGGCGGAGGGATCTACGACTACATTTTCGTGCCCGTGTTCGGCAAAGACGGCGAGGTCGAGTTCGTGGCCGGAACGACGCGCGACATCACGGAGATCAAACGCGCCCAGGATGTGTTGAAGGATGCAGACCGGCGCAAGAACGAGTTCTTGTCGACCCTGGCTCACGAACTACGCAACCCGCTGGCGCCGCTGCGCAACGGCGTGCAGCTGCTGCGCGAGCCAGGGGTGAACCCCGCCGTCGCCGAGCGCGCGCTTTCGATGATGGACCGACAGCTCGCGCACATGGTTCATCTCATGGACGACTTGATGGATCTCAGTCGCATCGACCGCGGCGTGATCGTGCTCCGTCAGAAGACGCTGGATTTGCGGGAGGTCGTACGCGCCGTCGTGCAGACCATTCAGCCGCTGATGGATGCCAAAAGGCACGAATTCACGGTCGTTTTGCCCGACAGGCCACTGTGGACGCGCGGCGACGAGACCCGTCTCATCCAGGTCGTCACCAACCCGCTCAACAACGCCGCCAAGTACACGTCCCTCGGCGGTCACGTTTGCATCCGTGCCGAGTTGGCTGATGGCGAGTTGGCCCTGCGGGTCACCGACGACGGCATCGGCATCGCCGAGGCGCAGCTGGAACACGTGTTCGACTTGTTCGCTCAGGGCGACGAGCGCGAACGGGGGACAAGCGGCCTCGGCATTGGCTTGCACGTCGTTCGGCAGCTGGTCGACCTGCACGAGGGGCGCATCACCGTCAGATCGTCGGGCCCGGGTCGCGGCAGCGAGTTCGAGATGTTCCTGCTTCCGAGCGGTCCACCTCGGTCCAGCTCGATTGCGCCCGAAGCGTCGGAGCCGCAGAGCACCGACCCGACGAGTCGTCGACGCATCTTGGTGGTTGACGACAACCAGGACTCTGCTGAGACAATGGCCTTGCTCTTGGGCCAATTGGGGCACGAGATTCGAGTCGCCCATAGCGGCAAAGAAGCTTTGGATCTGGGCGAAGCCTTCGAACCGACCCTGGTTTTGATGGACCTCGGCATGCCGGGGATGGACGGGCACGCCACCTGCGCCCACCTGCGCGCCACACCCTGGGGCCGCTTGGCGCGCGTCGTGGCCTTGACGGGTTGGGGTCGCCCAGAAGACCGACAGCGTTCACGCGAGGCGGGGTTCGACCAGCACTTGGTCAAGCCCGTGTCGCGAGCGCACCTCTTGGCGACGCTCGAAGCGACAGGGGAAATTCCTTCGGCGCCCCACTCGCAGCGCCTCACGCCCGAGGCCGGAATCGAGTGAGCGCTGCGCCGCTTCGCGTCGGCCTCGTCGGCGCAGGGCAAATCAGTCACTACGCTGCCGCCGATTTCTTGGCGCATCCCGACGTTCGTCTCGTCGCAGCTGCCGATCCCAGCTCGGAGCGGCTTGGCGAATTGAGCGAAAAATTTCAGATTGAGGCTCGTTTTGGCTCGGCCGAGGACATGCTGGCCGGGGCCCGACTCGACGCCGTCTACATCGCCACGCCCAACGTTTGGCACGCTCCGCTGGCGCGTCTGGCGCTTGGGCACGGCAAGCACGTGCTGCTCGAGAAGCCGTTTGCGCTCAACGAGGAGGAGGCGCGGAGCGTCGTCGATGCGGCCGCTCGCAGCGGCTGTGTCTTCTCGCTCGCCATGAACCAGCGTTTTCGTGCCGATTCGCAGCGTTTGCGTGCCTTGGTGGCGAGTGGCGCGCTGGGCGATGTTTACCACGCTCGCGCTTTCTGGTTTCGGCGTGCCGGCATTCCGCGCCTGGGCACGTGGTTCGGCAAGAGAGAGCTGGCGGGCGGCGGCGCACTGCTCGACATCGGCGTGCATCTGCTCGATTTGGCGCTGTTCACCATGGGCAATTTCAGGCCCGTTTCGGTGAGCGGCGCGACCCACGCGTCGTTCGGAGCGCGCGGCCTCGGAGAAGGTGGCTGGGGTCGCTCCGATGTCGAGCGCGGGGTGTTCGACGTCGAGGAGTTCGCGACGGCGCTGATCCGCTTCGAAAACGGAGCAACGCTGAGCCTGGATGCCAGTTGGGCGATGCACCAAGCGGAGGCCGAGCGCCACGATTTGGTACTGCACGGCACTGAGGGCGCGGCCAGCTGCTACCCAGCGGAATTCTGCCGCTTTGGTAAGGAACCCGGTGTCTACTTGCAGAGCGCGCTCGAACCGTTGCCGCTCGCGTATCCGCACCAGAGCCCCATCCACAACTTCGTCGAACAGCTGCTCGGTCGCGAGACGCCCTGCGTCGCCGTTGGCGAAGCGCTCGTCGTGCAGCGCGTGCTCGATGCCATCTACCAGAGTGCGATTTTGGGCCGCGAAGTCTCGCTCCGCTGATTGTTCGATCGGGTCAGTGCGCGACGATGCGCTCGAGACCAAGGACCGGCACGCCTGCTTCTCGGCACGCCACCAGATCCACTTGGAATTCTAGCGCCCAACCCAAGTCTTCTTCGGGATCCACCAGGCTCTGCGTCAAGCGCCAGCGCGCCTCGTCCTTCGTGACCAGCAGGTGCTTGGGGTTGCGCGCTTGGGGGTCGGTGCGCAAATGCTCGTATTCGGCGAAGAACGGAGCGAGTTCGGTCGCAAGAAGTTCTGCAGTCCAAGCGGAGTCGCTGGAGAGTGAGCGCAAGAGAGCCGAGAGATCTTCGTAGTCGCGGCGCGAGATGGCCTGCACGACGCGCCAAACCGCATTGCGCAACAGCGCGGTGAAGCCTTTGGCGTCGCGCGTGATGTCGTCCTCGCGGCTGTCGGCTGCCTCGACCTCGACCAAAGCGCTTTCGGGATTGGCTAGGCGTTGCCACTCTTCGAGCAGACTGTCATCCGCCGAGCGCAGTTCGGCTCCCAGCCAATCGATCAGATCTTGGACTTCGGGCGTTTTGGCGTGTTCGGGCACCGTACGCTCCAGCGCGCGGTACGTCTCCGACAGGTAACGGAGGAGCACGCCTTCGGCGCGCTCGAGTCCGTACTCCTTGATGTAAGCGTTGAAAGAAAGCCCAAGTTCGTACAAATCGCGCGCGATCGACTTGGGCTCGATCTGGTTGCCGAGCACCCAGGGGTGACTCTTGGCGAACAGGCCGAACGTGGCCTCCAGAAATTCCTGCTCGGGCTTGGGGTAAGTAACCTTCTCGAGTTCGGCGATGCGCTCTTCGTACTCGACGCCCTGGTGCTTCAGCTCGGCCATGCGCTGCGTCTTCAGCTTGTCGACTTGCTTGCG
>JBBQHO010000257.1:0-4720 GCA_038324055.1 Polyangiales bacterium
CGACGAGAAGCGCCGCGGGCGTGGGCGCAGGCCCCGCCGCCACGGAATTGTCCACAGGCGACCCGGATGGGGGGGAGTCGGGCACGCTTCGGCCAGAGCAAGAGACGAGCCCCAAGGCCATTGCGAGGACGAACGGGCTACGGAAAGCGAACCGAATCTCATTGAAGCGCGCGCGCATGTCTTTCCTTTTCTGGGGGCTCGATGCCGGCCCCACAGCAAAGACGCATACACTCACACGGCGTTACACCAAATCGTTCTCTTGCGGCAGAACGGTGACCGCAGGGCCCCGCTCGGGCGCCGCGCAGCTGCAATCGGTGCATCCGTCGTCCGCGCAGGACCCGCAGGCGGCGGACACCCGGTCGCGCAGCACGCGGCGGGCGCGGTGCACGCGCACTCCCGCGTTGCCCGCCGAGATGCCCTTTTCGGTGGCAAACCCGCTGACCGATTGGCCTTCGACGTCGATGCGCTGGAGCGCTTCGGCATATTCGGGCTTGAGCTCCTCGTGCAGCCGCGACACGCAGGCGCACGTCCGGCCATTGGGCGGGCTCTGCATCGTGCTCGGATCCTCCAGATCGTGCGCAAGCTGCTCCAGCGCCCGCCCTCGGGTCGCCGAACGGCGGTGGTGATCGATGGCGGCGTTGCGCAAAATGCGGAAAAACCAGCCACCAAGCGCGCCTTCGTCGCGCAACGTGTGGGCGTTTTGCAGGCCTCGAATCATCGCGTCTTGCAAGACGTCTTCCGCCAGCGCGCGATCGTGCAGCTTGCGGATCAGAAAGTCCAAATAGAGCGGCCGGTCGCGCGTCAGCAGGGCCGCTACATCGATGGGGAGGGTCTCAGTCATGAAGGGCTGCGTCGTGAAGGGCTGCGTCGTGAAGGGCTGCGTCATGAGGGCTGGAGCGTCAAAGCGTAGGCGACGACGGTTGCTGCAACGATAGCTCTCGGACACCCGTCGAGCCAACGGGTCGGGCCCGAGCTGCAAAACTCCGCAGCCGCAAGGCATTGAGCAGCACCGAAACACTCGAGAGCGACATCGCCGCGCTTGCGACGACAGGCGAGAGTTGCCAGCCAGTAAACGAAGCAAACACGCCGGCCGCGAGCGGGATACCGAGAGCGTTGTAAAGGACCGCCCAGAAGATATTCTCGCGGATGATGCGCATCGTCCGGCGCGCGAGCCCCAAGGCGTCCACTAGGGCATCGAGCCCCCCACGGACCAGCGCAACGTCCCCAGCCGCAACGGCGATGTCGGATCCATGGCCCATTGCGAAGCCAACGTCGGCTGCCGCCAGCGCCGGCGCGTCGTTCACGCCGTCACCTACCATCCCAACCAACGCTCCCTCGCTGCGAAGGCGGGCCACCAGCTTGGCCTTGTCTTCTGGCTTCATGCTCCCGTGAACTTCTTCGATTCCGACCGCGCGTCCGATAGCGCGCGTCACTTCTTGCCGATCGCCCGAGGCCAGAACGAGCCGGTACCCTGCCTCCTGGAGGGCCCGGACAGCTTCTCGTGCACCCGGGCTTGGTTCGTCCTGTACGCCGACCAGGCCGACGAGTGCGCCGCCGCGAGCCACGAACGACACCGTGACGCCTCTTTCGGCCAACTCGCGCGAGCGGGCATCGAGTGGCCCCGTGTCCACACCGTCGTCAGCGAGCGCGCTGAGTGTGCCGACTACAACCCGAGCGCCCCCTAGGTCGCCCGAAACGCCGGCGCCCGGTAAACTGCGGAACGCATCGACTCGTCGGACCTCCCCGCCGCGCTCGCGGGCTCCCTGGGCGAGTGCCCGACCGACCGGGTGCTCGCTCAGGGCTTCGACCGAAGCCAAAATGGTCAAGAGTTCCTGGGTGGCGTCATCGCCCCCACCAACGGCCTCGACGTGCACGAGCCGAGGTTGCCCCTCGGTGATCGTTCCTGTCTTGTCGAGCACCAGTGTGTCGAGTCGACTGGCTTGTTCCAGGACGGCGCCGCCCTTGAACAACACACCAAGCTCTGCGCCGCGCCCGGTGCCAACAGCTACGGCAGCAGGCGTTGCAAGCCCCAGTGCGCACGGACACGCAATCACCAGCACCGCGACGCAGCGCTCGATACCCAGCGTGAGCCCCGCCGCGCCGGGGTCGAGTGCCCAATGCACGCCCAGGGTCAGGACCGCGAGCGCGAGGACGATGGGCACGAACACCGCACTTGCTTCGTCCGCCAGTCGCGCGATTGGCGCTCGGGAGCCTTGGGCTTGCTCGACCGCTTGGACAATGCGCCCCAAGGCGGTCGCCTCCCCGGTGGCAACAATGCGCACCGTGAGCGCCCCGGTCTGATTGATGGTGCCACCAAACACCTGGTCCCCGGGCTCTTTGTCGACAGGCAGGCTTTCGCCCGTGAGCATCGACTCGTCGATTGCCGAGCTTCCTTCTTCGACGACACCATCACTGGGGACGCTGACCCCGGGGCGCACGAGCACGTGGTCACCTGCGGCCAACTGCGCAAGAGGAACATCGCGCCAACCGTCCCCTTCTCTGCGCGCCGCAGTTTTGGGCTGCAGCCGTACGAGCCGCGCGACCGCGTCGGTCAGGCCTCGCTTGGCGCGCGCTTCCAAAAAGCGCCCCAGCAAAACGAAAGCCAGGATCGCCCCAGCTGCCTCGAAGTAGACATGCGGCAGAGCCGCTAGGTGCTGGTGGTGGCCGCCCGAAAACCAAGTTGGCGCGATCACGACGAGCGCCGAATAGACGTATGCGGCCCCTCCGCCGAGGGCTACCAGCGTGTTCATATCGGCCTTGCGGCGGCGCGCAGCTTGAAAAGCGAGGCGGAAAATCTGCGCGCCGGGACCGAACACGATCAGCGTCGCCAGAGCCAATTGCAGAGCCCGTCCGCCCGGCCCATCTGCCCCGGGAATCAAGCCGTGCGACATCCCCACAACGACGAGCGGCAGCGCCAGCAGCAGAGCGTGAACCGCCGCGCGCTTCGCGGTGTCCGCGGTCGAAACGGCCGGCCCTTCATGCTCCGGACCCGGTACCGGCTCGGCCCTCTCCTGAAGCCCACTCCGTGTGAGCCGCGCTTTGTAGCCGGCTTCTTCCACCACACGCAGGAGTTCCGCGACGCCCGTGACGGCCGGGTCAACCTGCAGTTCCGCGCGCTCCGTTGCAAAGTTCACGCTCGCGCTAGCGACCCCATCGCTTGTTTTGAGGGCCTTTTCGACTCGAGACACGCACGAGGCGCACGTCATGCCTTCGATGGCCAGGTCAATTCGCTCGAGAGCCGCTTGTCCCCGGTGGGGTTCATCGGTTGTTGCCATAGGAGTAGGACGCAAAGGTCGCCGAACAATTACTGAACCACGACTGAGCCGCGCAACATGTTCATCCCGCACGTGAACCCCACGCTGCCAGACGCTGGCATCGTGAAGTCCATGCGAACGGCTTGATTGAGGGGCAGGTCTCGCCGGAGATTGAGCGATGGAAACAAGATTTGCTGGCCGCAGCCTTCGTCGGAGATCCTGGTGATCGTCAGGTGAACCGGACGTCCCGACGATGCCGCGACTGTAGGCGGGTGGTAGCCGGTCGCGTCCACGGTGACGGAGAGCGCGATTGGTGCGGAGCTGGCTTTGGCCGGGGCGCTCTCCTGCTCGGCTGAAGTGCTTTTCTGACATGCGACCAAGACCCACAGGGGTGCCAGCATTGTCAAAGTTCGAAGGTACGTCATAGGGCGGATTCCTTGGGTTGTTCTGATTCAGCGTGCGCAAGCGTTCGACCGGCCTGTCGCCGAAGCACGACGTAGCCTCCGAGCGCAAGCGCTGTGACGGCGGCGGCGGCCCAGGGTGCGGCGGCGAGCCAAGGGCTGGGCGTGGCGACGTACAGCTTCGAAACGAGCGTCCCGACGAGCACCGCGCCCGCCACCTTGAGCAGCGTCATGTCGCGCTTCAGCCAGGTCAGAATCGGTGCTGCAGCTTCGCCGAGCCGTCGCCACAGGAGCTGCTCGTTCCGCCAGTAGGTGTAGATGACGGGGATGATTTCGAGCGTCAGAAAGGCGCTAGTCACCAGACCGCCAACCATAGGCGCTGCGATACGCTTCATCACGTCGGCGCCGCTCCCCTGCGCCCACAAGAGCGGCACCAGTCCGAACAGCATCGTGCTCACGGTCATGAGCTTCGGCCGCACGCGTTGGATGGTCCCCTCCGCGTGCGCTTCGATGATGTCTTCCAGCGTGTTGATCCGACCTGCGAGAAACCGTCGCTCGTAGGCGTGGTCGATGTAGACGATCATCACCACGCCCGTCTGCGCGGCCAGCCCGACGAGCGCGATCGTCGCGTTCAGTGACTATGGCGAAAAGACCACGGCCTTACGCCCTGGCTCACACGTCCCGCTCCCGGAAACCTCCAACACCTTGCGCTGGCCATCAGGCAGACTGAGCACGATCTGACAGCGCGCGATTTGATTTACCCCTGTTCGCTCACCGACCCACCGCAGACATCCATTCCCTTCCGGCACTGTACAATGCACTTGCGTGCAGGCGCCGTCGGTGGCCACGACGCCAAGCGGAAAAGACGACGTGTCAATCTGGAGCGTCGGAGAGTCTCCAGTGCAATCAACCAGGGGGGCGTCGCTGCAAGCCCCGACACACGCCACTACGGCAATCGCGAGCGCACTCCGACGAAGAGAGTGCCATTGAGCGTACGACGCCGCTGCCTGCCGCGCGACGCCAGCACCGGCTCGAAGTCCCTTCGTTGCCGTACTGATCACGACC
>JBBQHO010000258.1:0-4696 GCA_038324055.1 Polyangiales bacterium
GCTCGACGTCGGTCATCAGCCGTTCGTCGGGTGGTTCGTCGGCGCCCGTCGACTGATTCTTGATTTTCTCGCCTTTCACCGAGGCGCTGACCATCTCGACGTAGCGACTGAGCAGCTCGTCGTAGCGGCCCTCCTCGACGAGGCCGCTCGCCTGACGCACTTCGTCTTCGATCGTGTCGAACAACCAGGTGCGCAGGTGCTTCCTGAACTCGACGTGATCGTGGAAGCCCTGGCCTTCACTTTCGAGCCGCAAGAAAGCGTAGTCGTTACTGCGCTCGCACAGATCGTCCAGGCCGGTGAGGACGGCAAACGGCGAAAGGTAGTCAAAACGGGGACTTTGAGCCGAATCGAGCAAGAGCGCGCGCATCTCGCGCGGGCTCGCACCAAAGCTCGCCTCGTAGTCGACGACCGCGTCCCACTCGTGCCAGAGGTCGTGCACCAGCGGCCACAGATCGGTTGAAAGACCGCCGCCTCGAGCTGCTTCTTTGCCTGCGAAGAGCTGCATCTTGTCCCAGACCGTCAGTTTGGCGATGGCCTCCTTGAAGTTCGACGGGAACTCGGTCGCATCGGGCTTGCGCAGGCGCGTCAGCACTGCAAAGCGCGCGGCCAGGGCCGTTGCGTGCGGCGCTACATGGCTGCGCACGCCGACCGCCACCTGTCGATCGTAGATCTTCTGTTCCTCCACGTAGCTGCGCAGGTAGGGCACGCGGATCAGATCGAACCGTCCCCTGAAACTCTCGAATTCGGCGTGCTGACGGAACGCGCCCAAGTGGAGTTCGTTGCCACTGGCAAGCAGCACGGTGTTGACGAGCAACGACTGCGAGGATAGCGCGACCTCGCCAGTTTCCGCAGTCATTTGCAGATACTTGAAGGCGTCGAGCGGGCGCTTGAGCAAGTCGGACAGCTCGAGCATTCCGCCCGATGCGTCCACCAACTCGCCCGACACTTCGTACAGACTGAGGGACTGCAAGCTGGTGGGGAGCGCGCCTAGGTTGCGATCCGCAGTCACCTGGCGCTCTCGCGCATCGACGCTGAGCTCAGGACCCAAGGTAACTGCGCCGACGCGATAGCGGCGTGACACGAAGTAACGCTCCACTTGAACGTGACGGAGGACATCCTCGAGGCTGCCTCCGGTCGAGTTGAGCAGCGCAGCGAAAATCTGCTGGCTCTTGTGACAGAGCGTGCCGTGCGTGATCCAGCGAGGCAGACGAGCCCCCGCCCCGACCATCGAGTCGAGCAGCCGCTGGCGTTGCACGAGCGGAATCAGGAACAGCGGGTGATCGCGCACTTCGACCGAAATGCGCGCCTCGAGTTCGTCATCGCCGAGGTGCGCGTAGCTGTGCGGGCGTTCGCCCGTCGGCCGCTCGCCGCCGAAGCCGATTGTGCCGCGGACGGATGCCTTCTTGGGGAAGACCCAGTTGTAGCGGTAGAGCGCGCCTTCAGGGCGCGTCGAGTAGTCCTCGAGGCCGCGCATCAAGCAGGCCGCGATCGTGCTCTTGGCCGAGCCGTTCGGACCGTGAAGCAAGACGACGCGGTTGGCACGCCCCTCTTGGGTGAAGTTGCCGATGGCACGGTGCAACTCGAGCTGGACCTCTTCTTGGCCAACCAACGCTTCGCGGCGTCCGTCTTCTTCCGCCAAAAAACCTTGGTCAAAGACGCAATAGCGTGTCTCGCTGCCCCACGGCCGCGCGACGTCGCAAGTGCCGTAGAAGTCCAGCATGTCGCGCATGTACACGGCCGCATCGCGGAGCAGACGCAGCGGATTCTCACCGAAAAGATCGAGGTACTCGTCGAACGACAAGAGCCGTTGCTCTTTGTCGTAGGCCTCGCGGATCTCCGCCGAAATTTCCCCCAGCTGCTGGCGAACCTGCCCCATTGGGCTGGAGCGTAACACGCTCAGGAAGCGGTGAGGAACAACCCCAGGTCCCGCTTCTCAATCAGGCAGCGTTCCTCGGTACAAACGCTGAACGACAGCTTACCTGCCACCGATTGGGCACCGGGCTTGGTCACCTTGAGCTTACCGCGCAGCTCGGCCTGGCTCTTCTCGACGCTGCCGTTCTCCTTCTTCAAGACGGGAACCTCGGGAACGACTGCTGCGCTCGATTCGAAGGTGAACTTGATCGGATACTCCGGGTTTACTTTGTAGCCGGCCTTGGCCTTGAGCCGTACGACGAACTCGACCGACTCGTCGACCTTGCACGCAGTCGGGCCAGTCAGCGAGAGTTCGAAGGCTTCCTCTTGGTAGCTTTGGCGCGGCTCGGCTTTCGGCTCTGCCGCTGCAGGCATGTCCGCAGCTGCTGTCGGAGCGGCCGGAGCGGCAGCTTGGCTCTTTGATTCTGCGCTGGCCTGATCACAGGCAGCGGACAGCGCCAGCAGCGCCAGGGCCAGAACGGCGTTGATTTTCGAGACGAACGGTCGAGCCATGACAGTTCGGATACCACGCCCACGCCCGGCGTGCAGCCCTGCGCCGGTCTCAGAATACGACAGCGATGAGTACGGCAATCAGCAGAAAGGCCAACCCCACGACGATCCACATCACGGGCGAAAATGGCCGCGCGGGCAAACCGGCGACCGACAAGCGCTCACCCTGGACACCCAGTGATTCGGGTGTCTGGCCGCGCGCAGCCACCGATTGCGCACGCGGAACCTCGCCGAGCGCATCGCCTTCGCCGAAGAAATCGTCTTGAGCCGTGCGCTTGCGCGCTACGGGCACGACCTTCATCACCGTTGGGAGCCGCGCTTCGATTTGCTCTCTCAGCTCGCGCTCCGCCGTCTCGGCCCATTCGTGATGATTGCCGGTCAAGCCATAGGCGTGACCCAGCGCGTCGGCAAAGTCTCCGACGCTTTCGTGGCGCAATGCCGGAACCTTCTTGAACGCGCGCTCCAGCACGGGGTCCAGGGTGGCCGGCACTGGATAGCGCGCGCCCTCCGAACGACTGCTGAGCACTGGCGCTTCTTTCGTCAAGATCTCGAGCAGAATCGATGGTCCATTGCGCCCCTGGAACGGCACCTGACCCGAGAGCGCCTCGAAGCCTATAGCGCCGAGCGCCCAGATGTCTGCGCGATGATCGAGCGTCTCGAGACCCTGTGCTTGCTCTGGCGACATGTAGTAGGGCGAACCAATCGTCGTGCCCATGACGGTGAGCTTCTTGGCACCCTCGGCTTTGTCTTTCACGGAACCGAAGTCCAGCAGCTTGACGATGTCCCCGTCGGCAGTCTGACAGAGAAACAGATTGTCCGGCTTCAGATCGCGGTGCACCCACTTGAGCGCGTGCGCTTTGTCGAGGCCGATCGCCACTTGGCTCATCATGCGCACGAGCCGCGCAGGCGAAAGGCCCTTTTCGCGATCGAGCGTGGCGCGCAGCTCCTCACCGTAGAGGAACTCCATGACCAAGGCGTATGAGCCATCGGCAGTCGGTTTGAAATCGAGCACCTCGACGATGTGATCGTGCGGCAGCTCTTTGGAGACGGCGAATTCGCGCTTGAATCGCGCCACCTGCACTGGATCGCGAGCGACCTCGGCGTGCAGTACTTTGACCGCCACGTTCCGCCGCTCGACCATGTCGAGCGCCTCGTAGACGCGGCCCATGCCACCGTCTGCGACGACGCGTCGCACCTGATAGCGCTCGAACAGCATCTGACCGACACGCGGGTCGTCACCCGTGGCCTGAATAGGTACTTGGGTGGCGCTGATTAACTGCGCGCCGTCGACCGGACAGAAGCCGGCGTCCATGGGATAAAGACGACCGCAGCTCGGGCACGCCTTCATCGTCAGTTTTCCGAGACGTCGCTCGCGGGTTCATCGCTCGGAGACGGCAAGCCGACTGGTGCGGCCGCCGGCGCGAGGTAGAGAATGCGCAGGCAAGAGGGGCAGGTAAACAGCTCTTTGCGGTGCATCATCTGCTGATGGACCATCGGGGCCAGCTCGATGTGGCAGGCGGTGCAGGTGCCCTTGAGCACTGCGGCCATGCCTGTGCCACGACGGGCGCGAACTGCGTCGTAGCGGCGGAGCAGGGCCTTGTCGAAGCTCGCCGCCAGGGTCTCGCGCGCCTGTTTGCGCTCGCCGATTTGCGTCTCGAGGTTCTGGGCGCGCTCGGCAACGGCCACTTCGTTCTCACCGATTTCTGCCACGACGACGCTGCGCTCCCCGCTCGCCTTGTCGAGCTCCGCGCGGGCCTCGTCACCGAGTCCGACGAGCTTTTCGATCTCTTTCTCGCGCTCACGCTGAATGCGACGCAGCTCTTCCATCTCGCGCGAGGCGGCGTTCGCCTCACGCTCGTTCCGACAGCGCGCCATCTTTTCCCGCGCCTTGTCGATTTGGAAGCTCATCTGGCGGAGCTCTCCCAAGAGCTGGCCCCGCATCTTTTCCATTTCACCCAAGCTGCTTTCGAGCTGCTGGACTCGCCCGGCCAACTCCGAGCGTTGACCCGCTTTCTTTTGAATCTGAGTGCGCTCGGCGCTCAGATCCGCCTCGAGAGCGAGAAGCTCAGCGTCAAGAGCTGCGATGGATTTCAGCGTTTCGATCTTGGCTTCGATACTCACGGGCGGGACTCTGCTGGGTGGGCCCACCTGGGTTCGAACCAGGAACAACCCGGTTATGAGCCGGGGGCTCTGACCGATTGAGCTATCGGCCCAGGGGAGGGAGCCTGAAGCTAGTCCAAGCGGGAGGGGTGGGCAACGGGCAGGCCACAATACC
>JBBQHO010000259.1:0-4675 GCA_038324055.1 Polyangiales bacterium
CATCCCCATGATCCGCTACCATATGGGCGCTCCGCCGAATTCGGACAGCTACGAGAGTTCTCTCAGCTCGTCCAACATGGCCGCGGTGTTGACTCCAGGAACCGCCGAGCACAACTCGCTTCTGTCCAAGCTGAACTACGCAGCAGCGGAGCTGCAGAAACTCGAAGACGCCAACGTCGCAGTGCTTTGGGCACCCTATCACGAGGTACAGCCAGGAGGCTGGTTCTGGTGGGCCAAGGGCTCGGCCGCGCAGTTCAAACAACTGTGGGTCTTTACTTACAACTACCTAACCGCCACCAAGGGGCTCGACAACTTGGTCTGGCTCATGCCGTTCAGCGGTTCTCCCAACGGCGACTGGTACCCAGACAAGCAGTATCTCGATATCGCTGGGCCCGACACCTACAGCAACAACCCGCCCTTTGCATCGCTGTACCAATCGGCCAAGAACGTCATCGGTGGCACCCTACCGATCCCGCTTCACGAGACGGGCACGGTGCCTCAGCCATCGACGATGTTTCCGACTGCCGCGCCCTGGGTGTTGTTCAGCGTCTGGGCTGGATACCAGACCTCTAACAACAGCCTAGGCAATATGCAAAGCGCCTATTCCAGCGGCTACACGATCACGCGCGACGAAGTCCCGAACCTGAAGTGAAGCCCTAGCTTCATCAAGGCGCGACGACGGTGTTGGCGTCCAAGGTGACGGCCGTCTGAGCGAGGGCCCGGCCGTGCAGCGAAGCACCTGTTTTCAGCACGATCTGAGTCTGGCACAGCAGGTTGCCCTGAAAGTCGACGGTCGTGCCCAGCATGGTCTGCCCGGCCACTTGCCAATAGACGTTTTGGGCTCGAGCCTCACCACCCAACGTCACCTGGACTCCGCTGTTCACCGTCAGATCTTGGGCGATTTGGAAGATCCAAACGTCGTTGCTGCCACCTGTCAGCGTGACGTCGGTGTCGATCAGCACGCCGCTCGACCATTTGTACAGACCCGGCACGATGGTGAGCCCGCTGATGTCGCCCGCGCCGAGTTCGGTGAAATCGGGCAAGGTGCGTCCAGCCGCGTCGGTGTACGCCGTCTCCATATTGCCGATGGCGGTCGTCAGGTGAGTCGGCGTCGGTGCGGCCATGTTCGAGGCTTCGATGCGACCCGTGACCATCGCCGAAATCGAGAAAGTGTTGGTGCTGTCACGCGTCTGACCAAAGCCGGTGATTGCACTCTCGGCGGCGGGGCTTACGCCCAAGTTGCCGGTAATCATCGTGCCCGTGGTGGCCGAGATCCCGGCCTTGGCAAGGAGTACGAAGCTTCCGGCCGTGCCCAGATTGACCGGCATGGGGCCGAGCGCCTCGGACGTTCCGGTGGTGAACGACCACACGAAGTCGGTGCCGAGTTCGTTTCCGGCCAAGTCGGTCACAGCTCCATCAACCGTGACGGTGTAGACCGAGCTGGGCTCGAGGTTCGCGTCGGGTACAAAGCTTCCGATTGTACCTGCCAAGCTGACTGACCCGAGTACTTCCGAACCCGTCGGACCGGTCACGGTCAGGTGCGAGTCATCGAAAAGGTCCTCGTCCATGGCTTCGCTGAAGGCCGCTGTAATGGGGCGATTGATTGCTACGTCGATCTGCTCGTCTTCGGGGATGGTGGCGGTAACCGTGGGCGCCACGCGATCCGTGAGACCCCCCCCGCCACCAGATCCGTCCGCGCCGCCGTTTCCTGCCCCGCCTCCTGCGCCGTCGGTCCCGTCCTTGTCACTGCAGCCCCAAGAAGCCGCTGTGAGAAATGACACCAAGAGCCACGTGGTCGCTTTGCGACCGGTCGCCAGATTTTTCATTTTTTCGAATCCCCCGCGCAAAATGGACGGCCGTTGCGCGACGAATCGCGATCGGCACCTCACCCCACGTAAGCGTGCGCCCGAGCATGGCTCGGCGCGTCAATGGGACTCGCTTCGCTCGGATCGAGCGGCGAAAGATTATGGTACTCTTGCAAGCACCTAAAAGCACTGTGGCGATTTGGTACGGCTGGGAGGCATGCGAACCGAACGCCGCGAAACTCAGCTCTTCGCAGCAGCCAGCAGTGCTTCGCGGCTGTGACCGAGTGCACTGTCGACGGCCGCGCCGACTGCGGCGTCCTGCACCTTGGCGCGCCCGACGGCGTCGCGCGTCGAAAGCAAGTCGCCAGCCACAGACGCGCGGCCCGACAGCTTGCCGACGATGTTGTACTCGGGCATCGACTGAACGACGAAGTCGATCTTCACCGACACGATGAACTCTTCGCCCGTCTTTTCCGATGAAAGGTCATGGATGCTTCCCATGACGACGATGACCGGGCGGTGGTGCGTCGCGGCGGCTTGCTCTGGATCTTCCGAGGGATGCAAGAGCGCGATGCCGGGGATCTTGCGCAAGGCGGCGCGGCTTGCCTGAGCGGCGACGCCGAGCGTCTCGGGCGCACCGCCTGGCATGCGGTTCTTCACCCCGTCCAGCTTGACCAGCACGGTCGCCTTTTGGCGTTCGGCGCCTTCCAGTTTCTTCTGGCTCTCCAAGGCGGCAATGGTCGACTCCACCTGACGACGAACGGCAGGATTCTCGTCGCCCTTCTTGGCGCGGAGCGCGACGAGCGCTGCTGGATCGCCGTAGGTCGACAAGGCGGCGGCCGACGCCGCACGCACCGCTGCGCTCTCGTCGTTCAAACTCCCCAGCAAAGCCTTGAGGGCCGCTGCGTCTCCCGTCTTGCCCAGCAAGAGCGCCGCTTGCACGCGCACGCGGAAGTCCTTGGAAGCCAGACGCAGCGCAAGTTCGCTCGACGGCCCCGTAGGTCCCGCGTGGACCTCGAGTGACGAACTACTCACAGCGGCGAAAAGCGCCCCTGCCCCCAGCAGGGAAACGAATCGACGAGACGAGATGAGGGTGAACACGTCCATTCACTAAGCGGCCCGCCCGACACTTTGGCAATCTATTGAACCAAGTCGGAAGCATTTTCATGGGCGCGTTCACCACACTATGCGCGCAATAGGTTCACAAAATGAAGCCGGGGCCGAGAACTTCCCACCCAGTGAGAATTCCCGGCCCCGTACCTGCCAGCCTATCTTACACAGGCATCGGCCGACCTCGCCTCGCCCGACTCAAGCGTCGATCGGGCAGCCGTCGGTCTTTTCGGCGCCTTTGCCTTTTTTGTCTTCAGGCTGATCGATGCACTCGTCCATGGTGTCGGGCACGCCGTCCTTGTCGTTGTCGGGATCGGGGCAGCCGTCGGCGTCCTCGAAGCCGTCGGTGTCCTCGGGCTCGGTTGGGCACTTGTCCGTCTCATCGCCCACGCCGTCGCTGTCCGTGTCCTTGGCGTCGGGGCAGCCGTCCAAGTCGTCCACGCCGTTGACCGTCTCGGGCTCACGCGGGCAATGATCGGAGAGGTCGGCGATGCCGTCCTTGTCGTCGTCGGGATCGGGGCAGCCATCTTTGTCGTCGAAGCCGTCGACATCCTCGGCAGCGCTCGGGCACTTGTCCTGCGCATCGGCGATGCCGTCTTGGTCGTTGTCGATCTCGGGGCAGCCATCGCTGTCCTCGAAGCCGTCCATGTCCTCGGCATCCTCGGGGCAACCGTCGGCGGCATCGTTCAGACCGTCGCGATCGCGGTCTTGCACATCGGCGCTGTACATCACGCCCAAGAAGCCTCTGGCATCGGGGATGCCGATGCCGCGCAGGGCTCCGATGCCGCCGCCCGCCGTGAAGGTCAACTGCGAGCCGAGCGGGACGATCTGAGCGCCCAGATCGACCTCGACCGAGTTGGCGCCCAGGCTGCTGCTGAAGTTGGTGCTGCCGAACGCATCGGCGATGACACGCACGATCGGACCGACCTGGTAGCCCAGTGCGGCCGACCAACGACCTTCCGGACCCAGGCTCGTCGCGGTCGCGCCCGAACCGATGATCACCTCGCCGCGGTAGATGCCGCCGACGTTCACGCCAAAGGTGAGATCGCCGAACTTGCCGTCACCGATCAAGGCTCCGCCGACCGTCGGCGTGCCGTTGCCCATGAACGAACCCTTGGCCGTAGCCGAACCCATCGGAGCGGTGCCGTAAAGATACGCGCCAAAAGTGAGCGGCCCACCGGGCTCGCCGTAGAAGCGCCCTTTGGCTTCGAGCTGAATGTCGCCCACGCCGACTGCACTCAAGCCGTTGGTGAGTGGAGAACCCGTCGCGTCGATGCCCTGACCCTTCACCCAGCTGACTGGAACCTTCAGGCCCAGTTGCAACTGGGGGATGATCGTGAACGAGCCGTAAGCGTCGCCGGTGACCATGTTCTCGACCACGTAGTTGATTTGCTTGAGACCCGCGCCGGTACAGGGATCTTGGTAGCACTCCTTGATGGTGAACGGCCGGTAAGCGTAGTTGGCCATGATGCCCGCGGTCCAAACCATGTGACCGTCCGTGCGCGCACTGCGCGTGGTCAAGAAGTTGCGCGGCCCTGGAGCCGGGTCGAAGCGCTGCACCGAGACTTCGCCCGACACCTGCGCGAAGGCGGGCGACGACAGGGCGCCTAGAGCGGCGACGCCAACGGCGACGGATAAACGAGACTGGAACTTTCGAGAGGAAATCGTCACAGGAGGTTTTTCTCGGTTGGACAGAAAAGAGGGGTGAATCCGACCACGCGGGCTCGAGCGTTCGGGAATGCCCATGGGGGCAGGGAGAG
>JBBQHO010000260.1:0-4653 GCA_038324055.1 Polyangiales bacterium
CATCAACCGTGTAGCGAAGGTAGTGAAGGGCGGACGCCGCTTCAGCTTCTCGGCACTGGTCGTGGTGGGCGACGAGGACGGACACGTGGGCGTTGGCTTCGGCAAGGCCAACGAGGTTCCCGAAGCCATCCGCAAGGGCAACGAAAAGGCTCGCAAGAACCTATTCAAGGTCCCCATGGTCGGCCGGACGATTCCGCACGAGATTCTGGGGCACGACGGCGCTGGCCGCGTGTTGCTCAAGCCTGCTGCTCCCGGTACTGGCGTAATCGCCGGTGGCCCCGTTCGCGCGGTGGTCGAATCGGCTGGCATCCACGACATCTTGAGCAAGTGCATTGGCACCAACAACAAGCACAACGTCGTGCATGCGACGGTCGCGGCACTTCGTGCTCTGAGGACTCCCGAGTCGATTGCCAGCGCGCGTCAGCTCGAGATCGACGCAGTGGCCGCCGACTACACCGTTGCCTCGACCGCTGCTACCTCCAAGGGTGGCCAGTCGGTTGTCGTCGGCGGCTCCACTGGCGTGGGCGTCGGTGGAGGTGCTCAATGAAACTTCAGGTCCAGCAGAAGCGTGGCTCGGCTGGCAAGTCGATCATTCAGCTCAAGGTGCTCAAGGGCCTCGGACTGCACGGCGTCGGAACCCAGGTGGTCGTGGACAACACGCCCTCGTTCCGCGGCATGATCAAGAAGGTCCTGCATCTCGTCGAAGTAAAGGAAGTTTCCGCATGACCGACCTGCTCTCTCGCATCAGTCCGCCCGCTGGCGCTCGTCACTCCGAGCGTCGAGTCGGCCGTGGCATGGGCTCGAACATGGGCAAGACCTGCGGTCGCGGCGTCAAGGGCCAGAAGGCTCGCAATGGCGGCAACATCGGCAAGCTGCACTTCGAAGGTGGCCAGACTCCCATGCAACGGCGCCTGCCGAAGCGTGGCTTCCGTGTTCCCTTCCCCGTGCAAACCGTGACCGTCAACCTGAGCGACCTCGAGCGTTTCGGCGCGGGCGCCGCAGTCGACGAGGCTGCTCTCCGTGCAGCTCGCCTCGTGCAGGGCCGCAAGGTGCAAATCAAGGTTCTTGGTGAGGGCGACCTCTCCAAGAAGCTGACGGTCAGCGCTCATAAGTTCAGCAAGTCGGCTATCGAGAAGATCGAAGCGGCAGGCGGTACTGCCGTCGTGTTGGCTTCCAAGGCCGAGAGCCAAGCCTGATTCCGAACGCGCGCTGCCCGTTTCACGGGAATGGCGTGTTGCCGGTAGGTGCTAGCCCGTTACCGAACAGGAAAAACGCCGGATGAGTTTGTTTCAGGGATTCGCGAACATGGGCAAGGTACCGGAACTCCGGCGCCGGCTGGTGTTCACGCTGTGCATTATCGCCGTCTATCGCGCGGGCGTGTTCATCACGACTCCGGGCGTTGACCGTTCGGTCATGCGCAGCTTGATCGAACAGCAGGGCGGCATCTTGGGTATGCTGAACCTGTTTTCGGGTGGCGCGCTCGAGAACCTGTCGATCTTCGCGCTCGGCATCATGCCGTACATCTCGGCCAGCATCATCGTTCAGCTACTCGGCATGGTCAGCAAGACCGTCGAAGAGATGCGCAAGGAGGGTGAGGCCGGTCGCCGCAAGCTCGAGCAGTACACGCGCTACGGTGCCGTCCTGCTCAGCTTGGCGCAGTCGTTTGCCATGGCAACGACGCTCGAAGGTCAGAGCATCAGCAGCCAGGGCGACCTAGTCGCCGATCCGGGCTGGGGTTTTCGCCTCATGACCATGCTGACCCTAACCACGGGCACGGCTCTGATCATGTGGCTGGGCGAGCAGGCTACGGAGCGCGGCATCGGCAACGGCACCTCGCTCATCATCTTCGCCAGCATCGTCAGTGGTATCCCCTCCGCAGTCAGCCAGTATTGGGCTGGAACTGCAGGTGAAGTGGAGCCGCTCACAGTCGCGGCGGTGCTGGGTCTGTTGCTCGTCAGTATCACTGTCGTCGTGTTCGTCGAGAAGGCGCAACGGCGCATTCCCATTCAGTATGCAAGGCGCCAAGGCGCACGACGCATCTATGGGGGAGAGACGGCGCACCTGCCGCTCAAGGTGAACATGTCGAGCATGATCCCGCCGATCTTCGCATCGTCCTTGCTCATGTTCCCTGCCACCCTGGCCAACATGAACGTGCCGGGTATGCAGATTTTCAGCGGCATCCTCAATCGCGGTGATTGGGTGTTCCACGTTCTGTTCGCGACGCTCGTCGTGTTCTTCTGCTTCTTCTACACGGCCGTGACCTTTCAGCCCGTAGACGTCGCCGAAAACCTCAAAAAGCAGCAGGCCAACATTCCTGGCATCCGGCCCGGCCGCCAAACGGCCGAGTACCTAGACAGGATCGTGACGCGCCTGACCGTCGGTGGCGCAGCGTATGTCGCGGGCATCTGCGTGATCCCGGCGGTGGTTGCGCAGTCGTTCCGCGTGCCGTTCCAGTTTGGTGGGACGAGCTTGATGATCGTGGTGGGTGTTGCCCTCGAGACGGTCAATCAGATTGAAGCCCACCTGATCAGTCAGAGCTATGAAGGTCTGACTGGTCCTCGCCTGACTCGCCTCAGTGGCAGGAGGCCAGCCTGACGGCTGGCACGAGGAAACTCGCAAAGTGAGACTCGTTCTGGTCGGACCGCCCGCTAGCGGCAAAGGCACCCAAGCTGCCATTCTCACCGAGCGTCTGGGCGTGCCCAAGATCTCGACGGGAGACATGCTTCGTCAAGCGCGCGCCGACCGCACCGAGCTCGGTTTGGCAGCCGAGGGGTTCATGAACGCGGGCCAGCTGGTACCCGATGCCGTGGTGATCGGACTGGTCTCCGAACGGCTCGAGCAGGCGGACGCCCAGTCGGGTTTCATCCTGGACGGCTTCCCCCGAACAGTTGTTCAGGCTGAGGCCCTCGAGGCACTGCTCGTCCGTAGAGGCACACCACTGGATGTCGTCGTGCAGATCGACGTTCCCAGCGTTCTTCTGCTGGAACGTGCGACCTTGCGCCGCACGGATAAACGCACTGGACAGATTTATCACCTGAAATATACTCCGCCTCCCCCTGACGCCGACCTGGAGCATCGGAAAGACGATCAGGAGGACACGGTTCGGAAGCGTCTCGAGGAATACGGCGCCATGACGGCGGCTCTCCTTCCTCACTACCAAGCCCTCGGTTTGCTCAAGCGAATCGACGGCGTGGGAAAACCAGAACAAGTCACGGAGCGCATGCTCCAAGTTCTGGGAATCGCCGCCAGCTGATTCTTCGATAGAAATCGGCCGCATCAGATGACGAGACAGAACTCTGGACTCGCCAAAGTTTCGGAGACGCAGCGAGCCTCGCTCACAAACACCTAACAGAGCTATCGGGAGTATCGAGAGAAACCAAAGAAGGAAGCAGTGGACACCAGCCGTGGAACAATCGTCGAAGTTCGACCCAAAGCATTGTTCCGAGTTCGACTCGAAGATGGACGCATCGTCCTCGCGGGTCTCGGTCCCAGCCTCCGACACATCATCGTCCGACTCTTGGTCGGCGATCAGGTTCTCCTCCGAGTAGCCGCAAACGATCCCCACCGTGGGCAGATCATCCAGAAGGCAGAATAGCCTTCACCCCTGACTAGACAGACCGATCGAGGATAGACCCATGAAGGTTCGACCCAGCGTCAAGAAGATTTGTGAGAAGTGCAAAGTGATTCGTCGCACGGGTGTCGTGCGGGTGATCTGTGAGAATCCGCGCCACAAGCAGCGTCAGGGTTGATGAGCCGCGCTCAGCGGAAAGACTAAAATTATGGCACGTATTGCAGGTATCGATCTCCCCCGACGTAAGGCCATCGCTTACGCACTCCCCTACATCTACGGCATTGGGCCGACCACGGCTTCGGCCATCTGCGCCAAAGCCGGCGTCGACGAGTCGAAGAAGGTGGACGAGCTCACCGACGCCGAGGTGAAGGCGCTGCGCGACACGATCGAAGCGGGCTACAAGGTCGAAGGCGATGCGCGCCGCGAAGTGCAGCAAGCCATCAAGCGTCTCATGGACCTGGGCTGCTACCGCGGCCTTCGTCACCGTCGCGGCCTGCCCGTTCGTGGTCAGAGGACGCACACCAACGCTCGTACCCGCAAGGGCCCCCGCAAGGGCGCCGCGCGTCGGAAGTAAGAGGAAAGATTAGATCATGGCTACTTCTAAGAAGCGCGTTGTCCGCAAGGTCGTCAAAAAGAACATCGCTACGGGCATCGCCCACATCCAGTCGACGTTCAACAACACCATCGTCACGATCACCGACGTGAATGGCAACGCCATTTCGTGGGCCAGCTCTGGCGCTCGTGGTTTCAAGGGTTCTCGCAAGAGCACCCCCTTCGCCGCTCAGCTGGCGGCCGAAGAAGCTGGTCGTCGCGCGATGGATCACGGCATGCGCAGCGTGGCCGTGTTCGTCAAGGGTCCCGGCTCGGGTCGTGAGAGCGCCCTCCGCGCCCTACAGCAGGTCGGTTTCCGCGTCACCATCATCCGTGACGTGACCCCCATCCCCCACAATGGTTGCCGCGCTCCCAAGCGTCGCCGCGTTTGATCTGAAGAAGACGGAGTATTTTCGATGGCACGTTATCTGGGACCCGTTTGCAAGCTTTGCCGCCGTGAAGGTGGGAAACTCTATTTGAAGGGTGAGCGC
>JBBQHO010000261.1:0-4601 GCA_038324055.1 Polyangiales bacterium
CGATCTGGTCGCGAGCTTGCTTGAGTCGCAACTCCGCTTGCGGAGACGCTTGCGCGCCACCTACGTCGGCTGCCCGGACGGAGGCTTCGGCTGCCGTCATCTGCTCGTGCGGCACTGCGGCGCCGCCGCAGGCTTGTGTCACCAAGCCAAGTACTAGTCCGTAAGTCGCTATTTGCGCTCGCATTTCCTAACTCCCTCGTGGTGCGACGATTCGCTGTTGGAACACTAACGACGATCCCCAGGGCGCAAAAGAAAATTCGCGAAACCTCGCCGAACCTGCGCCGGCTCCGTGAGCAAATGGAAAGAAGACCGTGTGCGCCGGCTCGAGTTTTCAGCCCGATTCAGCCGCCGAGCTCGTTGTCTCCAATGTGCGTACGCCGCGACGGGGATCCCCACAGCGACCGTGTAGGCAGGCATGTCACGTGTGACAACGCAGCCTGTGCCAATCACCGCACCGTCACCGATCGCGACGCGGGCACAGGCGATCGCACCGCCTCCGAGCCAAGCTCTGTGCCCGATGCAGAGCGAGAGGCGTCGCCCCTTCGCGACAGTTCAAACTGGGAGTTGACCAAGAGAAAACGGAACTTTGAGGTGCGGGATGGAAAACACACCGGTTCAAATCCGGATTTGACCAAGAGAAAACGGAACTTTCGCGTCAGCGCTGTATTCGCAAATCATCAACGATTCTCCGTTGATCGATCTCTTGGCTCGACTCAGAGTGACGCAACTCGATGAACTTTCGACTCGACCCCACGCTTCGTTTTTTTGCAGCTTCGAGTCTCCTAGCGCTCGCCCCCTTGGCGTGTAGCGGCGGAACCCGTGGTCCCGATTCGGGCGACCAAACGGGTACCGGTGCTACGGACACAGGTTCCAATAGCGGCGCGACGGGCGGGATGGGAGCCGACGGCAGCGGCGGCACCGATGCAGGGACGGGCGGCGGCGGCCCAGTGCCGGCGGAAGGCAAATACCTGTTTCAAAACAACCGCGGCCCCCGGGTGATGTTCACGCCTTACGAGGCCGAAGACATGGCCACGAACGGTCAGATCCAAGGTCCGACACGCGAGTTCGGTCAGGTCGCGGCTGAGGCCTCGGGTCGCAAGATGGTGCGCCTCGACGCCGAGGGCGAGTACGTGAGCTTCACCAACAGATCGGCCAGCAACGCCATCGTCGTACGCTACTCGATCCCAGACGGCGGCGCCGACTACTGGACGACGTTGACCGTCTCCGTCGATGGCGTGGAGCACAAGCTCGACGTCACTTCGCGCTACTCATGGTCGTACGGAGGCACGTGGCAGGCCGCCGATCCGGTGCAGAACAATCCGAGCGCTGGCAACCCGCACCACTACTTCGACGAGACCCGTGCGCTGATTGGCGACGTCCCCATGGGCGCCACTGTGCAAATCAAGAAGGCTGCTGGCGACGCAGCTGCACACTACGACATCGACTTGGTCGAGCTGGAGCAGGCGCCCGCGCCCTTGGCTCAGCCGCTTGGCTACAAGTCAGTGGTCGAATGCGGCGCTGTCGCGAGCGATGGGCAAGACGATACGGCAGCTTTCCAAAGCTGTTTGAATAACCAAGGCGCGCTCGTCTACATCCCCGAGGGCAAGTTCGACATCGATACCGAGGCGCTCGAGGTCAACCGCGCCACCATTCGCGGCGCTGGCATGTGGTATTCCGAAGTCAACGGCTACTGGGCGCGCTTCAACTGCTGGAACGACCAGTGCAAGTACTACGACTTTTCGATCTTTGGTGACACCACGCAACGCGTCGATAGCGACGGTGACGTCGGCTTCGAAGGCACCAACAACGACGGCGTACTGCTCGAGAACATCTGGGTCGAGCACCGCAAGGTCGGCTACTGGCTCGGGGGTGGTGGCGATGACGTCACCATCCGAAACTGTCGCATGCGAAATCTCCACGCTGATGCCGTGAATTTCTTTGGGGGCGTCACCAACTCGGTGATTGAAAACTGCCATGTGCGAGGCACCGGCGACGACGCCTTGGCTGCTTGGTCCAAGGGCGACAAGCCAGTCAATGCCGGCAACACCTTCCGCCACAACTACATTCAGGCTCCTTGGAAGGCAAATTGCATCGCCATTTACGGCGGCAACGACACCAAGCTGGAAGACAACGTCTGCGCGGACACGCTGGAGTATCCGGGCTTCTTGATGGGGGCTCAGTTTGGCTCGCACGCGTTTGGCGGCAGCAACGACATCACACGCAACACACTCTTGCGCGCAGGCGGCGTTTTCAAGACGCAGCACGATGGAGCCCCAGCTCATGGCGCTTTCAAGATTTGGGCGGACCAAGGTCCAGTCGACAATATCCACGTCGATGACATGCAGATTGTCGATGCCAGCCACTATGGCATTCACATCCAGGGGGGGGACTACGTCGGCAATGCGTCCTTCAACAACGTCACCATCACCAACCCGGCGAGCGCAGGCATTTTTCTCGACGGCGCCAAGGGCGCGGCTGACTTCACCAGCGTCGTTTACACCGGCTCGGCGATCGGTTTGTTGCAAGTCGACGCGACGTTCCAGACCAACAAAGTCTCCGGCAACTCCGGCTGGTAACGGCTCTTCGACATGATCACCAAGTCTCCGTTTCCGAGCTCTTTTGCCGCTCGTCTGTGTCTGGCTCTCTTGGCGCAAGCTGTCGCTTGCGGTGGCGGTGGCCACGGCGGAATGCCTGGAGCGGGAGGGACGGGCGCCGACGGCGACGGCACGAGTGTGGGTGGGACCGGCGTCGGGACCGGCGGTGATGGCAGGGCGGCCGGCGGTGGCACGGGCGTTGGAGGCGAGAGCGGCTACGTGATCCCCGACGGCCGCGGGGCGGCGCTGCCGTTTGCGACCTACGAAGCGGAGGATATGGAGACGACCGGCAGTTTGCTCGGTCCGAGTCGCATCTGGACCGAGGTGGCTTCCGAGGCGTCGGGCCGCAAAGCCGTACGCTTGAACGCCGAAGGTCAGTACGTACAGTTCACGACGGCGGCAATCAGCAACGCCATCGTCGTTCGCTACTCCGTCCCGGACGGCACCGAGTCCGCGACGCTGAGCGTGACGATCGACGGTGGGGCCGAGAAGAAGTTGGCCGTGACGAGCCGCTTCTCTTGGAGCTACGGCGACATGACGGGCCAACCGCCGGTCTTCAATCTGCCGGCCCAGAACGACCCCGGGCAGGGGCATCCGCACCACTTCTTCGACGAAACGCGGCTCTACGTGGTGGAGGGCATTCCAGCAGGCGCTGTCGTGCAGGTGAAGAAATCCGCGGGTGACACTGCCGCGAACTATGACGTCGACTTCGTCGAGCTGGAGCAGGTGGCGCCAGCCATCGCGGAAGTGCCAGCTGGCTTCGTTTCGCTGACGGCGTGCGGCACGGGCGCGACCATCAACGACAGCAGTGACGATTCGGCGGCCCTGCAGAGCTGTTTGAACAGCAACTCCAACGTCTTCATTCCAGCCGGCACCTTCGTGCTCAACGGGGCCATCGGCGTCGGGTCGAACAAGACCATTCGCGGCGCGGGCATGTGGCATTCGACCTTCGTCGGCAGCAAAGCGCACTTTCGTTGCACCAGCGGCAATTGCAAGTACTACGACTTTGGCATCTTCGGTGAAACCACCGCACGTGACGACGCCGCACCGGACGAGCGCGCGTTCGATGGTCAAGCGAACTCGGGTGTCGTGCTCGATCACGTTTGGATCGAGCATCGCGTCGTCGGCTACTGGACGGGGGCGTTCGACCCCGAGGGCAGCGGTGGCGATGGTCTGCTGATCACGGGCTGTCGCATGCGCAATCTGCATGCAGATGGCGTCAATTTTTACGGCGGCATGACCAATTCCGTCATCGAGCAGAGCCATTTTCGCAACACGGGCGACGACGCCATCGCCTCCTGGTCGGATGCGGCTCGGCCGGTCAACAGCGGCAACGTCTACCGTCACAACACCATCCAGAATACCTGGATGGCCAACGGCTTTGGCATCTACGGCGGCAACGGCACCAGCGTCGAACACAATTTGGTGTCGGACACCATTCAGTTGGCGGGTATCTTGGTGGCTCAGGCCTTCGGGTCGCACGCGTTCGGTGGCATCAACACCTTTTCGCACAACACGTTGCTACGGGACGGGGGCAACTACCGCGATACCAAACAGGGCGCGCTCAAGCTCGAGCCTCGGCAGGGTGGACTGGCCAACGTCGCCTTCACGGATCTGGACCTCGTCGAGTCGACCTACCATGGCGTCTACGTCGAGGGCGGCGACAGCGATGCGTTTCGACTGAGCGGCATCAACATCAATGGCGCGCAGATTTTGAGTTCGGGCGAGTTTGCGATCTATTTGCCTGCGGCTGCGCGCGGGAGCATGAACGTCGACAACGTCACCGTGAGCGGTTCGGGGGGTGGCCTGTACGACGACTTCAACAACCAGTTCAGCGTGGTCAAGGGTGCCGGCAACGTCGGTTTCTAGAACGAGACAATCTGCCTCGGCCCCAACGAGGTCGTGAAGTGGCCCAGGGAAGGCCCGAGCCGCAGGGTCCGTACAGTGCAACCGGAAGCGTCAGCCCCTGATTAGGGAGCTGACGTTTTCGTGTTACCTCGGTGCAGT
>JBBQHO010000262.1:0-4595 GCA_038324055.1 Polyangiales bacterium
CGTGCTCGACCGTGCACTGGAGGTTCTGGTGCAAGATTTGGAGCGTTCGAAGCTCGCGAAAACGAAGCTCGCGAAGCTGGAGCGACCTAAACTGGCCGAGCCGAGGCCCGCGAAGGCGGCCAAACTGACAGCGAGCGCGACAAACGCCAACGTGCATTCGGCGGAGCGCCATCACTCGCCCGTGCCGGCGCGGGTCATTCGGCGGAGCGCGACGGAGCGCCATCACTCGCCCGCGCCGGCGCGGGTCATTCGATTGAGCGCGCAGCAAACCCGGGCGCCACCAGAACGCGCGCCATCCCCAGGCCGATTCGACGGGAAGTTTTCGAGCGCGACGGCGCTTGGTGTAGCTTCGTTGGCGAAGACGGTCAGCGTTGTTCCTGTCGCGTCTTTCTAGAACTCGATCACATCACGCCGCTGGCACGCGGCGGCCCCAGCGACCTCGCAAACCTGCGAGTGCTGTGCCGCGCACACAATCGGCTCGCGGCCGAAGAATGGTTCGGCAGGGAGACCATCGCGGCCGCCGTGACGGAGGCGCTGAAAGGGGGAGCTACATGCGGAGCTACGCGCGCTGGCGATTTGAGGCCCTGCGCGCCCGGTTGGCGAACCTTTCCGTAGCGAGAAAAGTGGTGCCGATAGTGGCACCATTTTTTCCGCTGGCGCGGAGGGGTTGTTTTGGGCTGTTTCAAAGCGGGCGGAGTTGATCTGCAGTACAGAAGTAGAACTCCTCCTCGAGCAAGCCTTGGGAGGCGGGCGTTCGGAAGGGGAGGCCTTGTGCGCCGTCGGTCGCGGGGGCAGGGGCGCAGGCGGGGCGGCTTCCTGCGGAGACTGAGTTGAGCCTCAACGCATCCTTGGGGTAGACCGCCTGCGATGCGTTCCTCCGTCCGCCCGCTCGTTCAGTTTGTCTCCAAACCGATCGCGGCGCCGTTTCGGGACGGAACCAAGTGCTTGGTGCGCGACTTGGTCACGCATTTCGAGAATGTGGATTCGGCGGTGATGGGCACAGCCGCGGGCGCGCCCGAGTTGCTCGGCAAGGCGATCGTCGAACCCATCTATGGGGACGCCGGCAAGTTCGCGCCGGGACTGCGGCAGAACTTGCAGGCGGCGACTTGGCTCCTGCTCAAGAGTCGCGCTGACATTTGGCATTTCGTGTTCGCACCGAATTTGCGCTCGAGTCAGGTGGGCAAGACATTGCGTGCGCTGCGAGGGACGAAGGTCGTGCAGACGATTGCGTCGCCGCCGCGGTCGTTTGCGGAGCCCCACAAGCTTTTGTTTGGGGATGTGGTCGTTGCGCAGAGTGAGTGGACGAGGGCCGAGTTCGTGGCGGCGTGGGATCCCAAACGGCCGCTACCTGAAATTGTCGTCGTTCCGCCGCCAGTGCCGGACGTGCCCGCGCCCAACGCAGCGGCAGTGGCGAACGTGCGGGCTCGCCTAGGCGTGGAAGAAGACACGCCGTTGTTTCTGTACCCCGGCGATCTGGAAGTCAGTCAGGGCGCTTCGCGCGTGGGTTCGCTCATCGAGCCCATTCGTGCACGCCTCCCCAAGGCAGAGTTCGTCTTTGCGTACCGCGACAAGTCGGCGTACGCGGACGAGCATGCCGAGGGGCTGCGTGAGATGTTGCCGACCGCGGGCGTGCATTTCGAGAAGAACGTTCCCGACATTCATGCGCTGGTAGCGGCGTCGACGGCCATCTTGTTTCCCGTCGACGATCTGTACGGCAAGGTCGATTTGCCCATCGTGCTGCTCGAGGCGATGGCGCTGGGCACGCCCGTGCTGGCGCTCGACCAGGGACCGCTGCAGAGCCTCGAGGGCGCGTGGCGCGCTCCTTTCGAGCCGTCCGTTTGGGTCGAGCAAGCCGTCCGACTGGTCGAAAACGACCGAGAAAGCGCGTTGCGCGTGGCCGAAGGGCGGCGCGCGGCGCGCGAGCACTATGCCCCGGCGCGGGTGGCTGCGGCTTACGAGCGGCTCTATCAGCGGCTTTTGGGCAGACCCTGACCCAAAACGTCGGGTGTGCTAGGAGCCCCGGCCCAGCCATGAGCAAGACGACGAGCGAGATTCGCGGCGCATTTCTCGATTTCTTCAAGCGGAACGGCCACGCTGTGGTGCCGAGCTCTTCGCTCATTCCGCCCAACGATCCGACGTTGATGTTCAACAACGCGGGCATGGTCCAGTTCAAGGACGTGTTCACCGGCAAAGACCTGCGGCCGTACACTCGGGCGGCCTCCGCGCAGAAGTGCATCCGCATCAGCGGCAAGCACAACGACTTGGAAGAGGTCGGTCCGTCGCCGCGCCACCAAACGTTCTTCGAGATGCTGGGTAACTTCAGCTTTGGCGACTACTTCAAAGAAGAGGCCATCGTCTTTGCGTGGGATTTTCTGACCAAGGATCTAGCCTTGTCGCCCGAGCGCATGGTCTTCACCTATTTCAAAGGTGAGAACGGCGTGGCTCCCGATCATCAGGCGCGCGATCTGTGGAAGAAGATCAGCGGCTTTGGCGAGGACCGCATCGTGGGTCTTGGGGCGTCCGACAACTTCTGGTCCATGGGTGACACCGGGCCCTGCGGGCCCTGCACCGAGATCTTTTGGTTCAACGGACCCCACGTCGACACCGGAGCCTTTGGTCAAGAGCAGACGCCGAAGGGTTTTGGCTGGATCGAGATCTGGAACCTGGTGTTCATGCAGTTCGAGCGCAGGCTCGAAAATGGCCGGGGCATTCTCGACGCGCTACCCAAGCCCAGCATTGACACTGGCGCCGGCCTGGAGCGCTTGTCGAGCGTTGTCCAAGGCGTCACCTCGAACTACGGCGTCGATTTGCTCTCGAGTCTGGTTGAGCGCACCTCGGCCATTTCTGGCAAGCGCTACGGCGGCACCATGTCGCCCGACGACGTCAGCATGCGCGTCATCGCCGACCACGCTCGGACGACGGCGTTCTTGATCGCCGAGGGCGTCATGCCCGACCGCACCGGTCGTGAGTACGTCCTGCGGCGCGTCATGCGCAGGGCCATCCGCCACGGGCATCGGTTGGGGATCACTCAGCCGTTTTTGCATCAGGTAGCCGACAGCGTCATCGAGATGATGGGCGCGCAGTACCCCGAACTCCGCGAACGCGCTGATCTGATCAAGAGCGTCACCGAGTCCGAAGAGGTGCGCTTTCGCGCCACGATCGAGCGCGGCCTCTCTTTGCTGGACGAGCGCTTTTCGCTCATGACCAGCCGCGGCGAGAGCACGCTGGAGGGCCGCGCGGCCTTTCAGCTTTACGATACCTTTGGCTTCCCGGTCGACTTGACCGAGGTGATCTGCCGCGAGCGCGGCATTGCCGTCGACATGGCGGGCTACGAAGCGGCGCTCGACGAGGCGCGCAAGAAGAGCGAGTTCAAGGGCGTCGAGCAGGCCGTCGAAGGCGTGTACCGCGAAGCGCTGGGCCGCGTGCCCGGTGAAGTCGTGCGCTTTTCGGGGTACGAGCTGGACAGCGATCACTCGAGCGTGCTCGCGCTGATTGCCGGTGGCCGCCTGGTCGAGCAGGTGTCAGCGGGCGACGCCGTCGAAGTCGTCGTCGCGCAGACGCCGTTCTACGGCGAGTCGGGCGGCCAGATTGGGGATCACGGCATCATTCGCGCGGGCGAGACGACAGTCGAAATCACCGACACCAGCAAGCCCGTCAATGGCTTGTGGACTCACCGCGGCGTGGTCAAATCCGGCACGTTGAAACTGGGCGACGAAGTCGAACTGCAGGTCGACGTCGAGCGTCGCGAGAGCGTGCGTCGCAATCACTCCGCTACGCATCTGCTCCATTGGGCGCTCCGTCAGGTGCTTGGCCCGCACGCTCAGCAAAAGGGCTCACTGGTCGGACCCGAGCGTTTGCGCTTCGATTTTACGCACAATTCAGGCCTTTCGGCGAGCGAGCTGACGCGCATCGAGGCCTTGGTCAACCAAGAGGTACTCAAGAACCATCCCATTCGCACGGAAGTGCTCGACATGGAGCAAGCCAAAAAACGCGGCGCCATGATGATCTTCGAAGAAAAGTACGGCGACGTGGTGCGCATGCTGACCATGGGCCCGTCGACCGAGCTCTGTGGCGGGGTGCACGCGCGCGCCACCGGCGACATCGGCCTGTTCAAGATTACGAGCGAGCAGGGCGTGGCCGCTGGCGTCAGGCGCATGCTGGCGACGACGGGCACAGGCTCGCTGCACTACGTGCAAGGGCTGGAAGCGCGCCTGCACGAGGCGGCGCAAACCATCAAGGCCTCGCCCGAGCAGCTAGTCGAGAAACTCGATAAGCTGCTCGATCGGCAAAAGGGCCTGGAGAAGGAAATCGAGTCGCTGCAACGTAAGCTTCTCACCGGCTCGGGCGGAGGCATCGACGCACTCCTGGCCGGGGCCCGCCCGATTGCTGGCGTCCAGGTCTTGGGCGTCAAAGTCGAAGTGAGCGAGCGCTCCCAACTGCGAGAATTGGCCGAACAGCTGCGCGATCGGCTAGGCGACTCGGTGGTGCTGGTAGCTGCGGCCGACGGTGACAAGGTGGCGCTCGTTGTCACGGTGGCCAAGACGGTGCTGGGCCGTTTCAAGGCCGGCGAACTCATCAAGCTGGCTGCGGCCCAG
>JBBQHO010000263.1:0-4591 GCA_038324055.1 Polyangiales bacterium
CAGCGAGCCGCTGGTCGTGCTCGCTACTTCGTTCGCTCTCGTCGGGCTACTCGAGGCGCTCGACGGCGACGTCCTGCCCGTTCCGGAGCGTTGCTTCGTGATGCACACCGGTGGCTTCAAAGGCCGATCCCGCGAGGTGTCCCCGGCGGAGTTGCGCAGCTCTGTCGCGCGCGCGTTCCGCACGCCGGAATCTTGCTTGCTTGGCGAATACGGCATGACCGAACTCACCAGCCAGCTCTACGAGGCCTGGCCCGGTCCGCGCCCCATCGAGCCCGATCTCGACCCCGTGCGCGCTGCCCTCCAGCCGCGACTCAGTCGCTTCGAGGGGCGTCCAGGCATCTTCTTCGCGCCGCCCTGGTTGCGTGTTTCGGCCGTCGACCGAGCGACCTGGAAGGAGCTGCCCGACGGCGAGATCGGTCTTGGGCGCTTCGTCGATCTCGGCAATGTCGACTCGGCCATCGCCGTGCAGACCGAGGACTTGGTGCGCGTCACCCAGGGCGGGGTCGAGCTGCTGGGTCGAGCGCCGGGCGCGATCGTTCGCGGCTGCTCACTGCCATTCGAGGGGTTGCTCAAGTGACGCATGCCAGCGAACGACTGCCGCGGTTGCACGCCTTGCACCAGGCCGCCGAACGCATCGCCGACGGCGCTACGCCTCTGGGCAAAAAGGCACGCGAGGTCCTGCGCGATAGCACGGGACTGAGTCCCCAAGGGGTCGAGTACGCGCTCGTCCATTGTCTCGAGCATCGCGGCGGACGAACCCAACTGTCGCAGCTGGCGCGCCGCGCGCCGACGGCCCCGCGTGCTCACGTTCTGCTCAGCGCCAACGTCTTCGTTGCTGCTTTCCGCGCCATTGCTCTGGGCTTGAGTCAGTCGCCGCAGTGCTTCGTCCGCGCCTCGCGTCGAGAGCCGGGCATGGCCGAGTTGCTCCACGACGGTTCCGGCGGCGCTTTCGAGCTGTGCGATGCACTCTCGCCAACGGCGGGCGATCACTTTTGGGCCTACGGTAGCGACCAGACGCTCGTCGAGTTGCGCCGCAGCTTGCCGGGGGGCGTGTTTCTTCACGCTCACGGGGCGGGCATGGGCGTGGCGGTCATCGCTGAACGCGGGCTGCGCTCGGGTGTCCCTTTGGTGGACGTCGCGCGCGCGCTGGCCCGCGACATTCTCGCCTTCGACCAGAAGGGTTGCCTCAGCCCGCGAGTCGCCTTGCTCGAAGGTGATCCGCAATTTTGCTCGACATTCGCCGACAGTCTCGCGCTGGCGCTGGACCAAGCGGAGTCGGCCGTCCCTCGCGGTGCGCTGACTGCAGAGGAGCAGGCCGAAGCCACGCGCTACGAACGGACCATGACCTACGTGGGAGGCGCACGACGTGCCGGCAAGGGACTGGTCGTGCTCGAGCACGAGCCCGAGCGCCTGTTTGTCCCGCCGGTCGGACGTTACATGGGGCTGATCCCCACCGGAGCGTTGAGCGCGCGCCTCCGCGACCTCGCAAGCCGCATCACGACGGTCGGGGTTTTTGGTGACGAATCGCTGCCCGGCCGCGTCCAGGGTTGCCTGGGCGAACGTCGTGTCGTCGACGTCGGCAAGATGCAGACGCCGCTGCTCGACGGCCCAGTCGATCTCCGCACGGGGTGGTCGAGCGAACTCGTCTGAGTCGGGTCTGGGCGGCACTCAGCCGACGAGCGGCAAGTGGCGTCGCTGCCTCGAGATGATCGTGTCGTTTCCCGCCGGGAGCGGCAGCGCCTGATTCTTGGCGTACACAGGATGGCGACCGTGGGTCTTGTTCCATTCCGCGACGCTGGCCGTCTGGTGCATCTTCTCGACCACCTGCCGAAAGCCGACCCCGGTGTTGTAGGCGCAGAAGCTGATCTCGCCCATCTGCGTGCCATACGGGATGATGCACATCTCCGTCCGGCGAAAATCGTAGTTGAACAGGTCTTGGAACCACATGCCGGCGACGAACAAGAAGCGCCACTCAAACAGGTGAGCGTCGCCTTCGCTCGCGCCCACTTTGTCCGAGTTCGCACCCATTTGACTCAGCGCCTGGCGAATCAACTCGGTCAGGCCATAGCCGTCGGGTGCTTTTTCTGGCCGGAAGCTGCGGAGAAGCGCCATGCCCATCTTGGTCAACGTGACGCGGCGCGAATGACCAGCGTCTGCGATGACCTGAAAATCGAGCAGTACCTGATCGATGTTCAGGAAATCCGAGACCGGCACGGTCTGCTTGGTGCGCTTGTTCACCAGCAGGATTGTACCGATGCCGCAGTTGGGGTGGCAGCCGCAATTGAGCGCGCCGAACTCGGCGTTGGCCCCTTGCAGCAAGTCGACGACGTTGCTCAGCGAGTTCATCGAACTGAGCGGGTACCAATCGCGGAGCGGTGAGGTGATACCCAACTGATTGTGCACGTCGTGAGCCAGATGGCTGAGCGTGTAGCGCTGACGCGTCCGGTCCTCGTCGGAAATGTCTTCGTCGCGCCCGGTGAAACTGACCGGTTGAAAAGACACGACCGTGACCTTGTCGGCGTTGTCGATGGCAAACTGCACGATCGGTCCGACCTGTTCGTTGTTGATGCCGTTGACGACGGTCACGACCAGAACGACGTCGATGCCGGCTGCAGCCAAATTCTCGATGGCCTTGAGCTTGACGTCGAACAAGTTTCCCACTTTGCGGTGGCTGTTGGCCTCGTTGGTCACGCCGTCGAACTGCAGGTAGCAGAGCCGTAAACCCGCCTGCTTTGCCTGCAGGGCGAACTCGGGATCTTGCGCAAAGCGAATGCCGTTCGAGGCGCACTGCACGCAGAAGTATCCGACGTCGCGCGCATACTTGATGGCGTCCAAAAAGTTGGGATGGATGGTCGGTTCACCACCAGAAAATTGTACGGACAACTGGCGCCGCGGCTTGATACTCAAGCTATCGTCCAGGATTTGCTTGGTCTCTTCCCAAGACAGCTCGTGGACGTAACCCACTTGGTTTGCGTCCATGAAGCACGGATCGCACATCATGTTGCAACGATTCGTGAGGTCGACGGTCAGCACCGAACCGCGGCCGTACTTGATGGTCGAGCTACCGTGATTGCGCAGCTTGGTTTTGGGCGCCTCGTAGTCGCGTCCGGGGAACAGGCTCTCGATGCGCTCCAGGAACTCCACATCCATCGAAATGACGTCTTCGAAATGCCCGTGGACTGGGCAATCCTTGACCATCAGGATCTGCCCATCCCGCTCGATGATCTGCGCCTTGATCTCGCCGGGGTGCGCGTGCATGAACTTCTCGAGATCCATTTTGCCGTTCACGACCGCGTCGCGCGCTTCTTTCACGCAGCGCGGACAGAGGGAATCGGTCGTCCGCGGCCAGCCAAGCGGCGGCTTGGAGCGCTCCTTGCGGCGCTGTAGCGGCGCAGGCGCCCACTGCGGCTGAAAGCGCGGGCCATCCTCGCCCTCTTGAAACGCCTCGACGAGAGGCCATGCGCTGCGCGCCAATGCAGTCACGGCGCGCTCTGCGCCCTTGGTTGCAGACGAGAACAATTTTCTAATCGGAGTGGTACTGACGGCCATAGAGGTCCAGCAAAGAAAAAAGAGTGGCGATGCGGCTTCGCCGACTGCCGAAAGACGACCATAGCGAAACATTCCGAGATCTGGACAGCCCCGTTCGGGTCAACAATTCCCAAGCCAGCCAAAACCACACGGGTGTGGCATCTCGCCCCAGCCCCGAGGCGGCAGCGGACAAGAGCAGTGCTACGCTCACGACGTGGAAGCTCGCATTGTTCTCAGCGATACCCATCTGTCGCCCGAGCAAGGCAGAAGCACGGGAGCAGATCTGGCCCGACTGCTCGCGAATTTCCGTGGCAGCGAAATCATTCTGGCAGGTGACATCTTCGACTTGTCCTTGGAAGCGGCACAGGCGCCCGTTGCCGCAGGAGTGGCTCGCGCCTTGAGCGCACATCCAGATTTTCGCGGCGTGCTCGCAGACCATGTGCAAAAGGGCGGACGCCTCACCGTTGTTCCGGGCAACCACGACGCCGCGCTCAACAATGCCGAGGGCATCCAGGCGCTCCGACAGGCCATCGGCACGCCCGACGATCGCCAGGTCCAGGTGAGTCGTTGGTTTGCGCGGCGCGGTGGCGTCCACATCGAGCACGGTCACCTCTACGACGCCGACAACTCCTTTGCCCACGCGTTGGCCGATCACGACCCACGCACGGAACCCCTGGGAACGGCTCTGATGCGTCGGTTCGTCGCTCCAAACGATGCCCACTTTTTCGCCCACGCTCACCGCACGACACCGGCCAGCGGCTTCAAGACGGCGTTCGAGAAATGGGGCCCCCGAGCGCCTGTCGTCATCGCGCGCTACTTCGTCACGGCCTTTGGCTTGTGCGGGGACGCCGCATTCGGCAAAGGCGCACGACGCGCGGAGCGGCAGCTGGGCGAGGCACGCATCGTCTCACGCGCGCTCGAGCTCGAACTCGAACCCGAGGTACTGCGCGCGCTCAGTCGCCTTGCCACCGAGCCGACGCACGAAAGCTTCCGTCGGACCTTCTTGCGCCTCTACTTCGATCGCATCTTTAGCGCGTTGTCCGTGGCCACCGGCGCGAGCCTC
>JBBQHO010000264.1:0-4583 GCA_038324055.1 Polyangiales bacterium
CGAAGTCCTGGGGCGCATGCCCGAGGAACGTCGACCGCTGATCTTGAGCCGCTTGGGCACGATGACCGAAGTCCCGGCCAGTTTGGTGGAGGAAATCGCCGGCGCATTGACGTCTGAATTGCCCTCGCTCGACGCGGAAGCCACGCTGCAGGTCAAAGGCCTGGAACAAACTGCGGCGCTCATTCGCAGGCTCGGTCGCGAAGTCGGCGAAGAGGTGCTGGACGCGCTGGCCAACGACAACGACGAACTGGCTGCGGCCATTCGTCAGGCCATGTACAGCTTCGAGGACTTGATGAACCTCGATCCACCCAGCTTGCGCACCGTGCTCGAAGGCATCGCCGGCGACCGTCTCACTCTGGCGCTCAAAACTGCGTCCGAACCGCTCAAGGCAGCCATCTTTGCCAGCATGTCGCGACGTGCAGGCGACCGCATTCGCGAAGACATGGAGATGTTGGGCGCCGTGAAGCTCACCGACGTCGACGCAGCGCAACGCGAAATCGTCGAGGTCGCGACGCGCCTGATGTCCGAAGGCGTGATCTCGCTCGACGGCGGTGGCGCAAATGTCGGATGAGGTCCGCGGACCCCGGCCGGTGCGCGCGGTCTTTCAAGACGTGATGCCGGTCAAGAACCAGGTTCCAGCCTGGCTCGCTCGCCCCGAAAGACCCCAACCCAGCCCCGGCAAGCGCCCGAGCGTGCGCGCCCCCCGGGGCGAATCGCAGCTCCCGCCTTCACAAAAACGAAGAGAAAGCTACCGCCCGGCCGGCTCCGGCCGCTCCCCCTCGGCGGTTTCCCCCGACGAGTTGTTCGACGAGCGAGTCAAGACGGCCGCACTCGCTGCAGCCATGGGTGAATCGTGGCACCCGAACGCAGGCGGCGCGGGCGAGCCGGGCTTTTTGGCGCAAGCTCTCGAAGAGGTCCGGGCCGCGGTCGTCGAATTCGCGTCGTCGCAGGCTTCCGCGCTGCGCGCCCTCGAACCAGAAATCTTGGCTTTGATTCGCCTCATCAGCGAGCGCGTGCTGGAACGCGAAGTAGCGAGCGATCGCGAGCTCGCCGGACGGCTCGTCCGCGAGGGTCTCGCCTCACTCGACGAACGAAGCGTCGTCCAGATCGCGTTGGGCTCGGCCTTTGAAGAAGAAGCTGCCGTGCTCGAAGCCGCGCTGGAGCAAGACGGCGTGCGCGCCGAGGTGCGCATCGATCCCCGGCTCGCCCCCTACGCCTGCAAGCTGCGCGGTGAACTGGGCGACGTCGACGAGTCGCTCGAAACGCGGCTGGACGCGGTACTTTCCGCGCTCGAGCTGGACGGTGATCTCTGATGCTCGAGAACGCTCGCGAGAATGTCCAGCGCGCCTTGGCTCACCGCCCGCGCGGTACCGTGGTCGAGGTGTCGGGGCTCATCGTCGAGGTGGCGGGCATCAGGGCCGCGATTGGCGATTGCTTGAGCGTGGATGCCATCCGGGGCCTGCGGCTCGAGGTTGTCGGGTTTCGCCGGGATCATCTGCTGACGACGCCTCTGGGGGCAACCTCGGGGCTTCGGCCAGGCAGCCGAACCACTTTCGAATCGCATGGCGGCAGCGTCGCCGTGGGCGAACAGCTGCTCGGGCGCGTCGTCGACGCCTTCGGCTCGCCGATCGACGGCAAGCCGGTGCCCACGGGCCTGCGTCGCGCGGCGCTCCGCGGGCAGCCGCCCGACGCGTTCGAGCGCCGCCCCCTCCAGACGCCGCTGGCGACGTCCGTCCGCGCCATCGACGGTCTGCTGCCCCTCGGCGTGGGCCAGCGCGTCGGCATCTTCGCCGGCAGCGGCGTCGGCAAGAGCACCCTGCTGGGCATGATTTGTCGAGGTTCCAGCGCTGACGTGAACGTCATCGGCCTGATCGGAGAGCGCGGCCGCGAGCTGAACGACTTCATTCGCGGTTCGCTGGGCCCCGAAGGCCTGGCGCGCAGCGTCGTCGTGGCCGCAACCAGCGACCAAGCGCCGCTCGTGCGTGCCCGCGGCGCCGAAACAGCCACGGCCATCGCCGAGTACTTCCGCGATCAAGGCAAGAGCGTACTGCTGGTCATGGACTCGGTGACTCGCTACGCCATGGCCCTGCGCGAGGTCGCCTTGGCCGCTGGTGAACCGCCGGCGACCAAAGGCTATCCGCCCAGCGTATTTGCGGCGCTGCCGCGTTTGCTCGAACGCGCCGGGACGGGACCCGGAGCGGGCGTCATCACGGCCCTCTACACCGTGCTCGTCGAAGGCGACGATCTGAACGACCCCATCGCCGATACGGTCCGCGGCGTGCTGGACGGTCACATCGTGCTCAGTCGCGCGCTCGGCGAAAAAGGCCATTTTCCGGCGATCGACGTCGGCGCCAGCGTCTCGCGCTTGGCCTCGGAAGTCGCTCACAAAGATCACCTGGCCGCCGCGACGCGCGTGCGCGATCTCTTGGCGGCCCACCGCGAAGCCCTCGATCTGATCCAGGTGGGCGCGTACATGCCGGGCAGTGACGCGCGCGTCGACGAAGCCGTTCGTTTGGCGCCCGCTTTCGAGGCGCTACTGCGTCAAGGCGTTCACGAACCGACTCCGCCAGAGCAAACCCTCGCCGTGTTGCTCAAGTTGGTCACGCAGCCCAAGGGACGGTAAGGCGTGCTCGGTCGTCGCAAGCGCTTCGAACGCCTGCTCGGCCTGCGCGAGCGCGAGCTGGACAACCGCTCGAGCGACGTGGCGCGCGCCAAAAAAGCCTTGGAAGGCACGCGTCTCGCCCTCGAAGAAAGTCAGAACGCACTGCGCGACGCAGCGCTCCGCTGGCGTGTCGAGCCTGGCGGCGCGCGTCCCGCTGCCGAATGGAGCCAAGCGGGTGACTGGCTCCGGACCCGGGTCTTGGCGGTCGAACGCGCGATGAAGACGCAAAATCTGGCCAAAGAACGCGTGCGCCAAACGACAGTCTTGCTCCAGCAGGCCGAGCGCGAGAAGCGCAAAATCGAGAAGCTGCTGGAACGCATCGCGCTCGAAGAGAAGCAGCTGGGGCTCGTGGCCGACCAAAAGGCCACGGACGAACTGGCCGCGCGTATTCGCGCCGCCGAGTAGCTGGCCCAATCCCTGCAAAAGGGCGGTCGATGGGAACAACCACCGGCTCCAACGCGAGTGCTCTCGGTCCAAACGAGCCCCGCCTACCTACATCTCGGGACACCATCGATCAGGCAAAGGCCGCCGAGTGGGCGTGCCTGCTTTTGGGCGAGCTGTTGCCAAAGCCCGTGCCGGTGCCGCAAGCACTACCTCAGGAGGCGCAGGCAAGCGCGCATTCGGGCCCCAAGACGGCCGAAACGCACGAACGCGCCGGCGGCGCGAGCCCGAGTGTCAACGCCTCCACCGGGAGCCAGGCTTCTGACACCGCCAGTGTCAATCAGTCGCTCCCTTCACGTGTCGTCCTGGATGTCGCGACCGCGACCTTGGGGCGCCTGCAGCTGATCGTCGACCGCGACCCGAGCGGAGTGCGCGTGACCATTGGTGCCGGCCTGGACGCAAGAACGGCCATTTCTGCCGATCAATCGCAGCTTTCTCAGGTGCTGGAAGCTGCCGGAGTGACGGTGACTTCGTTCCGGATCGTGACGCCCAAGGAACTCGGCACCGTTCTTGCTCAAGGGACTGACAAGCAGAGAGAGCGGGACGGCGGCGACGAGCGCATCCCCTCTCCTCGCGAAGAGACTCTCCGCCAGGGCGCCAAACGACGCCGTCTCGACCTCATCGGATAAAGCCATGATTGACGCAGTCACCAATTCAGCGAGCACCACCGCCACCTCAGCGCCAGCCGGACTCACCGGCGCCGCTCAGAAGCTGGGCAAGACCGAGTTCTTGAAGCTGCTGGTCGCGCAGCTTCAAAACCAAGATCCGCTCAAGCCGCAAGACAACTCCGAGTTCGTGGCAGAGCTCGCGCAGTTCTCCAATCTGGAACAGACGATTGGCATCAACGATCGCCTCGATGCTTTGCAAGTGCAGAGTCAAGGCCTGCAGAACAGCAACATCATCGACATGGTGGGCGCCAAAGCGACCGTCAAAGGCTCGATGATCACCGCCAACGGCTCGGGCGATCCAGTCGGCGTGCGATTCGGTCTCGAAGGCAACTCGGCCACGACGACCGTCAACATCACCGATCTGGACGGCAAGAAGATCCGCACGATCGACCTCGGAGCTCGCAGATCGGGAACCGTGTCGATCAACTGGGATGGTCGCAGCGACGCCGGATTGGTGCAGCCCGCGGGCACGTACAAGGTTGCGGTCAGTGCCAAGAACGAAGCTGGCGCGACAATTGCAACATCACAAGAGACGACTGGAACGGTAAAAGCCGTCTCCTTCGACAAAGGCTATCCGGTGCTTCAGCTCGACAATGGAGTCGCAGTGCCGGTGGCAGATCTCATCAAGGTCGAACACTAACGATCGCCTTTTTGGATCAGCTGTTTAACAAATTGAAGCACACGGAAATTTAGGAGGATACAATGGTTCTGCGTTCATTGAACACTGGTGTGACGGGCCTTCGGGCCGAGTCTGACGCGATTAGCGTCAATGCCGACAACATCGCCAACGTGAATACGGTTGGCTTCAAGTC
>JBBQHO010000265.1:0-4539 GCA_038324055.1 Polyangiales bacterium
GCACGAAAGGCGAAAGACCTGGGAGGGAGCGAGCTTCGTGCGCTTCGAAATCGGCAAGAAGCCCAAGTGGGTCGCGCCCGGGACCGAGGCCAACCATGTCGGCTATTTTCGCTCACTCCATGGACAGCTGCACTACACGCAGGGGGGCACGGACCGGATGATCGACGTGCACACCGTCATCACCTGGCAAGGCCGCTGGTACGTGACGCACCTGGGCGATTTCAAGCACTGAGGCCCCCTGCCCTTACGGGCCGGGCGCTGCTTGTGTTTCCTGCCCTTACGGGCCGGAAAATGAATCAAACTCGTCGTCGAACTCGTGCGCGGAATCGAGGTTGTCGAAGCGCGTATGCTTGGACGTGAACTTCACCTTCACCGTCCCGGTGGGGCCGTTGCGTTGCTTGGCGATGATGATTTCCGCGATGCCTTTGTCGGCGCTATCCTGAAAGTAGTACTCGTCGCGGTAAATGAAGATGATCGCGTCGGCGTCCTGCTCGATGGCGCCGGACTCTCGCAGATCGCTGAGCTGCGGCCGCTTGTCTTTCGTGGTTCGCGTTTCAACGGATCGGTTCAGCTGCGAAAGAGCGATGACGGGGACGGCCATTTCTTTGGCCAACTGCTTGAGACCACGCGAAATTTCGCTGATTTCCTGCTCTCGGCTGGCAACGCCTTTGCGACCCGACATGAGCTGGAGGTAATCGATGGCCACGAGACCGATCTCGTTGGTACCGGTCTTGTTGTTCTTGAGCTCCGACTGCAAGCGCCGGATCTTGGCGCGCAAGTCGAGAAGCGAGATGGCAGGCGTGTCGTCGAGCCAGAGCGGCAAACGCCCCATGCGCGCGGCAGCGTCCGTCAGCTTGTTCCAGTCGTCCGCGCCCACCTGGCCGCTTCGCAAGCTGGCCATATCGACGCGCGCTTCGCTGGCCAACATACGAGCCGCGAGCTGCTCGCGGGGCATTTCGAGGGAGAAGAAAGCGCAACCGTAGCCTGCTTCTTCGACGCCTCCGCCGTAAGGATCGCCCGAGGCGTGACGACGCGCGCTCGCCACGTTCGCGGCGATGTTCAGGACGAACGAGGTCTTGCCCATACCTGGGCGGCCGGCCACGATGTAGAGGTCGCCCTTGTGCATGCCGGAGGTGCGCTTGTCGAGCTCGGTAAAGCCGGTCGGAAACCCGGTCACTCCTCCGCCGCGGGTGCGCGCTTCGCTCAGGACATGGAACGCGGCCTGAATGGCGTCGCGCACCGGCACGATCGACGACTCAGCTCGCACCCGCGCCAGCTCGAAGATCGACTGCTCGGCGGAATCGACAAAGCTCTGTACGTCGCCGCAGTCGCCGTAGCCTTCGGCCGCGAAGCGTTGGCAGGTGGCAATCAGGCTGCGCAGTCGCCACTTTTCGCGGATGGTCTTGGCGTGCTCCTCGACATGGGCAACGGCCGGGGTTGCGTCGACCAGTTGGGCCAAATAGGGAGTGCCTCCGATTTGATCGAGGCGACCGCGGTCGCGCAAGAAGCCGGCGACGCTCACCGTGTCGACCGGCCGTCCACCCTGGCTCAGCTCTAGAATGGCCTCGAACACGCGACGGTTGGCGTCCGCATAGAAGTGCTCGGGGGACAGAATGTCCTGGATTGAGTCGAAGGCCTCGCCCGAGAGCAACGCGGAGCTGAGCACCGCGGCTTCGGCATCCAAGTCGGCGGGCGGCACGCGGCCCGTGGAGGGTCGCAGCTCGGAGGCTGGATCGACGCGCGGACGAAAACGACTGTCTTTGGAACCGGTCTGTGTGCTGTCCAACTCAATCTCCCGCTCCCAAATACGCTGCACCCCGATAGCTCGTCGCTACCGGGGTGCAACCCACCGACTCCCTGAGGGAATCGGTCGCCGTCAGCTCGAAGCCTTGACGACTTCGACGCGCAAGTTGGCGACGACCTGGGCGTGGAGCTTCACCTTGACATCGGTCAGACCGAGCGTCTTGATGGGCTCCGCCAGCTCGATCTTGCGGCGATCGATCACCAGACCTTGGTGGCCGTAGGCATCCTCGATTTCCTTGGTCGTCACCGACCCGTACATCTTGGAGTCCGCGCCGACGGCCTTTTCCAGCTTGATGCTGGTGCCTTCGAGCTTGATCTTGAGCTCCTCGGCTTCCTTGAGGACGAGGGCCGTCTTCTGGGTAGCTTTCTGCTTCAGCTCTTCGACGCGCGTCAGGTTGCCCTGGGTTGCGGGGAGAGCGAGGCCTCGAGGGATCAGGAAGTTCCGCGCGTAGCCGGGACGAACCCGCACCACTTCACCGCCGGAACCGAGGTTATCCACGTCCTGTTGCAGGACGACACGAATCGGACTTGCCATCTTCGCCTCCTCAGTAGTTCGTGGTGAACGGCAGGAACGCGATCACTCGAGCGCGCTTGATTGCCAGGGTGAGATCGCGCTGGTGCTTGGCGCAGGTGTTCGAAACGCGGCGGGGAACGATCTTGCCGCGGTCCGTGATGAAATAGCGAAGCAAGCCCGGGTCCTTGTAGTCGATGACCTGGTTCTCGTCGTTGCAGAAGGGACAGCCGCGGCGACGCACGCGACGGAAGCCACCTTCGGGTTTCTCGGAACTCTCACCGCGCTCGGGGCGGTCACTGTTTGTCGTAGCCATCAGTCGTCCTCGTCGTCGTCGTCGTCACCCATGTCGTCGAAATCGTGGCGCTCTTCGCGCTGACGGAAACGGCGCGGCGAATCCACCAGGCCGAGTTCCTGCTCGATGGTGAGCTCTTCTTCTTCACCCTCGACGGGCGGCTCGACTGCCTCGAACTTGATGCTTTCGGCATCGACCACGACGTCGCCGGGCTCGTCGTTGACCTTGACGGTCTGGAAGCGAACGACTTCGTCGAGCAGGCGGAAATTCCGCTCCAACTCGGCGACGACGTTACCCTGACCCAGGTAGCTGACGTACACGTAGACACCGCGACGGCTGGCGTTGATTTCGTACGCCAAGGGGCGACGGCCCCAGTTTTCGACGCGCGTCAGTTTTCCGCCTTCACGTGCGACAACGTCTTCGACGCGGGTCGCGATACGCTCAGCGGTCTCTTTGGATACATCGGCACGAAGGATGTAGATCACTTCGTACTCGCGGAGCGGGAGCCCCTTGATTGCTGCTGCTTCTGCCATAATTCTCCTTATGGGCATGGGCCCCGAGCGATGATTCGTTCGGAGCAAGGAGGCCCGTCACCTGCGTCTCGTTAAGACGCCGGCGCGGACGGTTTGGTTCGATTCACTTGGTTCATTGCGGCTTCGAGACCTCGCTGAGCGAGGAGTTCCACCGCGTCCGCCGCGCGGGCCAAGAGGTCATCGACCGTGCTTTGCTCGTGCGGGGGGAAGCCCTGTAGCACGAAATCGGCAATGTCACCCCGAAAGTCTGCAGGCGGACGACCGATTCCGAGACGAAGTCGCGTGTAGTTTGGGGTGCCCAGCCGCTCGCTGACCGATTTCAGCCCATTGTGGCCGCCGGAGCCCCCTCCCTGTTTGAGCATCAGGCGGCCAAGCGGCAAATCGAGCTCGTCGTGGACAATCAAGACGCTCGGCGGCGTCTCTTTGAAGAACGTCATCGCCGGCTGCACCGACTCACCTGACAGGTTCATGAAGGTGAGTGGCTTGAGCAACGTGAGCCGCGCCGTCCCGCCGGGCTGCGTGAGCTCGACAGAGGCACACTGGCCTTTGAATTTCTCCCGAAATACGGGTCGACCCCACCGCTCTGCGATGAGGTCGATCAAGCGGAAGCCCACGTTGTGACGAGTGTCGGCGTAGCGCTGACCAGGATTGCCGAGGCCTACGACCAGCACACCATCCTCCGCGGGGAGTACTTCTTGGCCTTGGCGGCTTCCTTGGCGTCTTCCTTTTCCTTCTCGGCGTCGTCCTCGGCCTTGGCCTTACGGTCAACGGCGATCGAGAGCACGGTGCGCTTGGGAGGAAGCAGGACGGCAACGCCGTCCGGAAGCGCGAGGTCGGAAGCGACGACATGACCGTCCAGATCCACCTCGGTGATGTCGTAAACGACCTCGACCGGAATGGCGCTGGGCAAGCAGCGGATGGGCAGATCACGGAACACCTGGCGGAGCTTACCGCCCAGCACGACGCCCTTGGCCTTGCCGGTCAGACGCAGCGGAACGAGCACTTCGACGGGAACCGATTCACTCACCTCGATGAAGTCTGCGTGCAGCAGTTCACGAGACACCGGGTGGTACTGGTACTCCTGAATCATGGCGTGCAGCGTGTTCTTGCCGTCCACCTCGATCTCGACGACGGCGTTTTTGCCCTTGTCGCTGTGCAGCGCGGCAGAGACTTCCTCCGGAGAGACCGTCAGGTGCTGGGCGGCTGCGCCCTTGGAGTAGGCGACGGCGGGAATTTTGCCCGAGGCGCGCAAACGACGGGCGACGCCCTTGCCACTGGTCGTACGGGTGGTGGCAGAAACCTTATTGAGCTGCATGACTGGATACTCCTCTTGAACTACGCGGGCGGGCTTTACCACCACTCAAACAAAAAGCGAGCTGACCGAATCGCTGTTGTGG
>JBBQHO010000266.1:0-4332 GCA_038324055.1 Polyangiales bacterium
GGTGTTCCAGCCCGCGTGGTAGCCGAGCTCTCTGTAGGCCTCGAACTGGCGCTCGTCGAAGAACTGGTCACTCGTGCTCTCGTTGGGGAACGCCGGGCTGGCCAGCCGATAGCCCAGCACGTCGGCGGGAAGACCCGCAAAAATCGTCGTCTTTACGTAGACGAGCTGCCCTGACGGCGCATCGAAGGGGTCGCCGGCGTAGCGAATCGACCCCACGGCGAACGCGCGATCCGAAAGTCCGAACTTGGCTACGGCCAGCTCGTCGCTCGAACCCGCCCCGCGGGGCAGGAGTCCGGCTAGCGGAAAACGCTCGCCAAACTCGATCTTGGCCCCGAAATCGACGCGTACGCGTTCGACCGCGTTGGCGAGATCGGCAAACTCGTAATTGCCGTCCTCCGCGCCGTCGCAAACCACGATGAGTCGCGCGCGCCGACGGACGAGTTCGTAGATGCCCAAGTTTTCGAAATGGCCGCCATCGCTCAGCTCGACGAGGGGCCGATCCTCCCGCAACCCGCGCCCCCGCAGCGCGTCGAGCCCCGGGTGGATGAAGTTGGGGACGCGCGAGCGCTTCCCTCCTGGATTGGGAGCCCAATAGCCCAGCCGCAGGTTCAAGAGGTGCAAGAGCGCGCTGACCAGGTGGCCGCGCGTCAGGCCCAGTCCAGCCGGGCCCGTATTGGGGTTCAACGCGGCGCCGCTGATGGCCATGGCACTTGGTAGGCTCATGCCCTTGCCAAGCGCGGCGCCCATGTAAGCGCTCGAGCGCGCCCAGCCTGTCGCGCCCGAGCCGACGTAGAGAGGCGACAGCAAGAACGCATCGCCCCCGCGGCCACGAAAACCGCTCTTGGGCGAATCGACCAGGACGACGTTGGCATTGATGAGGTGATAGGGGCGCTTGCAGACGTTGCGATCGACGCCGCACACGTCGTGAATGCCTGTCTCGTCGGCTGCGCGAGCCATCGCCCATTGGTTCTCACGCACCGCTTCGGCGCTGGGCAAAAACAGCTCCATGAGCCGATCCCGGTACATGCGATGCGCGCCCAGATAGTTGACGTTGGAAAACCAAGCCAACAAAAAACCACAAGCAAGGATCGCTGCGAACACCCACCAGGCGCTGCCGCGCTCACGGATGGCATCGGCCATCGCCAGCGAGCCGAGCACCAGCCCGTAAATCAACAGCGCGACGGCCAGGAGCGGTCGGTTCTTCGCAAACCAACCGACAGTGCGCCTTCCTGTGGCGGCTGCCTGTCCCTCTTGGGCGCCAAGCAGTGTGCCGAGCAGCGTCGACCCGGCAGCCAGGCCGAGGGCCGAGAGTTGTTCGTGGACTGGACCATCGGGGTCGGCGAACAGGCGGAGCCCCGTGCCGAGCAGCATGTAAATCGACGGCAAAGTCCCGACGAAGGTGGCAGCGCATACGATTGCAGCGGCGCGCCCGATGAAAATTTGCACGGTCGTACGGAACACATAGCTGCGCGACCCGCGTGAAAACCGCGTCGTCAGCGAGTAGACGAGAGCCGACACGAGCATGAACGACACGAGCATGAAGCTGCCGTAAAGCAGGGGACCCGAAAGGTAGTTGCCGAGTCTGGGAACGGGACCGAACCAGGCGGGCGGAAGCGGATCGAAGAAGTGCGCGCTCAGCAAGAGCCCCATCACGCCCACCAACAACGTGAAGTAGACGAACAGCGACAAGAAGGCCGAGCGCAGGACTACGGCGACCACCGAGATCAGGCCGAGCCGGGGCGTCGGATTCAGGTAAGAGGCGTGCTGCCGGACGAAGTCCAAAATGGCATTTTGGACCAACGGCACCTCACCGGTTCGACTTCTCGAGCCAAAAGGGAAGTTCTCGGGCGTCGTGCCTGCGGCGGTCACCTCCGCTGTGGGCAGACCGCGGTGCAGCCACCAAGTCAGCGCGGAGCCGGCGTAGCCGCCACCCGACACGGTCGACAGATAGTGAAAGGCGTCGAGCTTTCCGCCAGCTACCAAAGCCTGCATCACCCCCAGCGCAAACGCAGCCGAACGAATGCCCCCACCCGAGAGCGCCAGCCCTGCCACCTCGCCGAGCTGCCCTGCACCGCCGGTGAGAAACGCCTCCTCCGCTTGCTGCAATCGTCGAAAGTCGCCGCCTTCGATGAACACAGGTCTCTCGACGTTCGTCATGCCCTCTTTCGCCCTAGAGCAGGCCCGCGCGCTTGCGCACTTGCATACTGGCCTCGCTCACCCATGTGCGGAGTAAATCGAGCTGGGCCGATTTGCTCTCTTCGACGTCGAGCCCAACAATCGTGCCGCGCGTGCGCTGCAGCAAGAGGAGCGGGGAAACGTCGTCAGCCGCGATCAACGCGGCTCGCAGGGCGGCTGCACGCAGCTCGCGCCCCAGGGTCGCGCCATCGGCTGGACGAGAAGCCACGAAACGACGCGCAGCATCTTCGAAACGACTCTTGGCTAGCCAAGGCAGAGCCTTGCTGATCCGACGACCCAAGGCGTCCAAGTCACCTCCGCTCGAGCGGTTGGGCGCAAAGCGCGGCTCGACCAAGCGAGCGCCAGCGACGACTAGATCGCTCAGTTCGACGTCGCTGAGGACGTCAATCAAGTGAACGCCGCGAGCGACGTTGGCGACGAAACGCGCGAGGGCGAACACCTGATCGACCTCGCTCAAGCCCGCAAAGCTGCGCGGCACGACCAAACCCAGCGGATCGGTCAGGACCAGAACGAGCGCGCCATCGTACTCTGCCGCTGGGTAGAGGTCGAGTTCGACGACCCCGAACGCGCGGAGGACACGATCGAAGACCGGACGGAGCGGATGGTTCGAGCGCGCACCCATGCGGTCACGCGAGGTCAGACCGAAACGCTCCAGTCCTGGTCCAAACAGCTTGGCGCCAAGCTCACTCAGCTGGGCGACGAAGCCAACCGCCTCTTCACTCACGTTCGTCGCCAACAGGGCAAGCGTGGCGCCGTCAAAAGCATCGTCGGCGACCAGGGCCGGCCGCGGCTTCCGGCCGAGCCAGGTCGAGCGCACGAGGTCGTTGCCCCCACCCGAGAGTACGAGCGGGCCTTGGGCAAGATGCGCCTCGGCATTTCGACCCAAGGCGTCGAAGACCTGCACCAGATCGCGCCAGGTTTCGGGCCGAGCGGGCTCGAGTGCCAACAGCTTGCGGAGCTCGCCGAGCGCCCGCTCGTAAAGACGCGCCGACAGGAGTCGGTTGGCGTACTCGATACGCAAAGAGGCAGCCTCCGGCAGCGCTTGCAGTCCCTTCTCGAGAGCTGGAAAGCCGCGCGCCGTGTCGCCCAGTTCGTCCAAGTAGACGCGGCCAAGCTCCAAATACGCGGGAGCAGCGCGGCCCGCATCGGAAGTCGCCGAGGTGAATTCTTCGAGCGCGCGCACGTAGCCTTCCCAACCCGCAGCGCCGAGGCGTGCTTCGGAGAGGAGCTGCCGCAAGTCCGCGCCGGCACCGGGTTCGCCCATGCCGACGAGGGCGATGGCCTGCTGGAGTGCGGAGCGAGCTTCTTCGACCCGACCGCGGTCACGGTTCAACCGGCCCAGCGTCGTTAGCGCCTCCGCTCGCTCGGCGCCCTGACTCGCTTCGACCCAAGCTTGAGCCGTCTCGGCCGCGCCGCTGTCGCCCTGGGTCATCTGCAGGGCCAAGTAGCGCCGCAGCGCCTCACGATGCCGCGGCTCGGTGTCGAGGACCTGGCGCAAGATGCGATGGGCCTCGTTGGGGCGACCCAGGTGCTCCTGGTAGAGCGCAGCCAAACGCAGTCTCACACCCAGGACCTGCGCCGGCTTGAGCTGGCCGCGTGAAGCTTTCTCGAACCGGGCCGCAGCCTGCTCGAACTGCCGATCCTTCATGTAGAGCTCGCCCAGCTCGAGCAAGGTCGGAGCATGCTCCGGCTCGGCTTTCTCGACTCGCAAAAGCGCTGTAAGTGCCGCAGGCAAATCCTGTCGATCGTGCGCGTGGGTGCGCGCCACGGCAATCCAGTGGCTCGTCCGTGCCTCGACGCTCTGCGCGCGCTGCGCGGCTGACGAGAGCGCCGTCACGAGCCGATCGTGCTCGCCGCTCTGCGTCAACAGACCATGCAGCTCCCGGGCAGCGGTGAATTCTTCCGGTTGGACATCCAGAGCGCGCTCGAGCGAAAGGGCCGCGGCGATGACGTCACCCTTTTGCTTCTGGGCTGCGGCGGCCCGCACGAACAACTGAGCGGCGCGGCTCGAATCGTGGGTCACACGAGCCTCGCCTTCGGCTGCCTCGAGCAGCAGCGCAGCGTCCGCCGCTCCGCTGGCAATGCGGCTGATTCCGCGTGCCGCGGCGAAGTTCTCGGGGTCGAGCGACAGGGCCG
>JBBQHO010000267.1:0-4186 GCA_038324055.1 Polyangiales bacterium
TCAGGCCCAAGACGCGCGGCAGAACCAAGTAGCGCATCGGCCCGAAGCCCATCGTGCGCAATGCGTCGATCTCTTCGTTCACCTTCATCGAGCCGAGCTCAGCGGCAAAAGCGGCGCCGGAGCGGCCACAGACGACGATAGCCGTCAGGAGCGGCCCGAGCTCACGCGTCATCGAGATGCCTATGAGGTCCGCCAAGAAGATGTTCGCGCCGTATTCTTTGAGCTGCACCGAAGATTGGAAGGCCATCACCATGCCGACCAAGAAATTGATCAGTGTGACGATGGGCACGGCATCTGCGCCGGTGCGTTCGAGCATCGGCGACAGATCGCGCCAATTGCCGGTGCTGGGAGCGCGCAGTACGCGCCAACTTTCGATCACCAGGTAACCCAGAAACGCCAGGACCAACTGCAACTCTGCCACGATGGCCAAGGTGGCGTGACCGATCTGGTCGAGCGAGCCGCGTGCCTTCTTCCTCTTGCGTCGGCCCACGCGCACGTCGCCGCGGTACAGGCTGATGATTTCTTGAATCAGCGGCGAGGCGCCGACGAACTCGGCATTGACGCCGCGCTGCTGCAGCCGTGCGCGCAAATGTGCCAGCATCGCCATGGCGCTGCCGTCCATGTGCTCGACACCCGACATCTCGAAATTGAGCGTCTCGCCTTGGTTGGCCGACAGCGCGTACTTATCGAGTTCGGCCCACAGTGGACCCGACTCCATCAGGCTGAGTCGGCCCCGAATGTGCAGCTCAGTCTGGCTCTCGTCGAGCCGCGCCAGCTCGATGCCGTACAGGTGCGGCGCGGGCGACTGTGACTCTCGGGCGGTGGAACTCATGAGCGGACCAAGCTGGCGTCGACGATACTGGGCCGCGTGTGCAAAGCGAAAGGAAAGTTGAAGTAGGAAGTCGTACCTCACGCCGCGGCGGCACGGCGCGGCGGCGTGAGGTAAATTGCCACGCCTGCGTGCTCAGTGGCGCGGAGGGGGGCGCGAAGTTTGCAGCTCACGAGAATCGAGAGGCGGCGCCTCCTCGTCGTCGATCGGGTCGCTCTCGGGATCGATGACGTGCATACCGAGTTCGTGGTCTTGTTGGTCCTGCTCTTCCGGATCAGCGCCCAGAGCGGTACTCAACATGCGTTGCGCCAGGCCGCTGCCGAGCGGATCGTGAGCCGCTTGGTACTCTTCGCTTCCGTCGTCGGCCCAAGCGTTCGGAGGGGGTGCCGCTTCTGGATCGTTGGTTCGAGCCTCGTCGGGATGCTCTTCTCGGGGGTGCGCGCGATGCTGCTGGACCGCTTGGCGGAAGCGCTTGGACGGCGGAGCGCTGCGGGGCTCGGGATCTTCCGCGTCGGTGATGCGCACCGCGCCTGAAGCAGCGTCACTTTGAATCCATTGCCGAAGGCGGCTGAGTGCATTCTTCCAGCGCGATACGGGCGCGAGATCGGGAGTTTCCATGAAGGCGGGTACTGCAGCTTTCGGGCCAGCTTTGGCGCCTGAACGTCACCGCTTACAGTGCAAAACATCCGACACGTGAGTGCCGGACGTTTTCCGTCTTCGAAAAGGAATCAATCCTTGATGTCGTCCTTGGCGTCGTCCGCGGCGCCGTCGACGTCGTCCGCAGCTTCCTTGGTTTCTTCTTTGGCATCCGAAGCGGCCTCGTCGACCGTTTCGCCCGCGTTCTCCATAGGACCCTCGGCGGGCTCTTTGCTTCCCCCGCAAGCGAGAGTGCTGAGAGCCAGGGCAGTCAGGGCGAGCGCGGAGATGTTCTTGTTCTTCATGAGTTGATCCTTTTGGGGGTCTCGAATGGCCGTTTGAGGGAGCCGAATCGTGCAACGCACTTAGCAACGCGTATGCCAGGGACCCGGCCGCTCACGGAGTACGGCATTTTGCGATGGGCAAAAGCGCAGGAACTCTCGGATCCGGGCGCTCGGCCGCCTCAACTGCGGCGTTCTGACACAGGCATTCAGGGCGTGGTGGCTTCCTCCGACAAGGTCGGCGTCGTGGGACTCCCTGCCGCGGTGACGATGGGTGGGGCCTCGCGACCGCTGCCATCCGGATTGAACCAGAGGCTTTCCGTAAACAGCATCCGCCCGTCGGGCTCATACCAAACGCGCCAGTCTGTGGCCGTGGTGCCTTGCGGCACACGAATCCAACCCCCTCGTTGCCAGGCCCAACTTTGGCCGCGCCAGATCCAGTGTCCATCGAGCCAAAGCGCATCGTTCGAGGGTGCCTTGGAGACGAATTCGGGCAACGCGGCCGGAGGTGGATGCGCGACCTCGATCGCTCCGTCCGGGCGGGGCTCCGCCTCCGCCACGCTGGGCACGGTCGGAGCGGCGCAGGCGCCCAGGGCGAGAGCCCCCAGGAGGAAGACGGCGCAGGGAGACATAAAACGGAGTTTCACCGCCGTATGCCTAGCAAGGTTCGGGCCTGGCGTGGTCTTTGCAATGGCGGCCTGGTGTTGCGAGCGTCGGCGTCGCCCTGGATTCGCGAAGGCGCCCTTTCGCTGGCGTTGTTGTGGCTGGCCAGCCTTTGTCTGGGTTGCGCGACGATTCCGTCAGGTCAGGCCGCCACGGACAAGGTGCACTTCACCGGCAACCGGGCGTTGTCCGACGACGAGCTGAAAGAACGACTGGCCACGCAAGAGACCTCGAAATTCTTGGGCGTCGTCCCGGGAGTGTTCTTCGACTATCGCATCTTCAACCGCTTCGTGCTGCAGACCGACTTGCAACGTATCGAGCGCATTTACCGCGCCCGAGGCTTCTACAAGGCACGCGCCCGCGCTGGGCGGATCTTTTACGTCGAGCCAGACAAGGTGCGCGTCGTCATCGAAATCGAAGAAGGTCCGCCGACAACGCTGCGCAAGCTCGAGCTGCAGGGAGTCGACGACCTCGACCCAAAAATTCGCGAACAGCTGGCGCTGGCCGTCAAACCTCACGTCGAAGAAAAGGTGCGCTTCGATGAGGAAGAGTTTGAAAAGGCAGAGAAAGCCCTGCTCTATGAGCTGCGCTCGCAAGGTTACGCCTATGCCCAAGTCGTGCGCAGCGCCCGAGTTGACGTGCCAAACAACTACGCCGAGGCCAAGCTCGAGGTGAAACACTTCGAGAAGGCGCGCTACGGGCCAGTCACGTTTCGGGGGTTGGGAGACTTGCCCGAAAAGAAGGTGAATCGCGCCCTCATGATCGAGCCCGGCGATACCTATTCGCAGCGGGAACTCGACGACGCGCAGCAGGCGGTGTTGGCGTTGGGCGTGTTTTCGTCGGTGCAAATTCGGCCTCAGCTGCGCGAAGAGCCGGGCGGTGACTACGTCGTGCCAATCTTGGTCGAGCTCGTGGTGAGCAAGCTGCACACGGTCAAGCTGGGCGCTGGCATCCAGCTCGACGTCATTCGTACTGACTTTCACGGCACCGCAGCATGGAAGAGCCAGAATTTCTTCGGCGGCTTGCGAGAATTGGAACTCGAGGGCAAGCCCGGCGTCGTGCTCTACCCGACGCGCCTGCCAGGGTTCGACCCGCCTACAGACTTGCTTCCGTTCTTCAAGCTCCGGGCCGAGCTCAAGCAACCCGGATTTTTCGAGGGTAGAACCAACGCCTTCGTTCGCGGCGAGTTCGAGATGTATCCGCTGCTCCTCACCTCGAACATCGACGTCAAAGCTCCCGTGCTCGGCTACCAGGAACAGCGAGGGACGCTGGGGCTCTCGCGGGCGTTTGGGCGTCACCTGTACGCTTCGCCCACTTACACGCTGCAAAACAGCATTCCTTTCGCCTACCGCGGCACGCTCGACGCTGACCTTCACCCGCTCCTCATCTCGTCTCTCGAGTTGTTCGGGCGGCTCGACACTCGCGACAGCGTGCTCGTCCCGCACGGCGGTTTTGCTTTCAGCGGGGGGCTCCAGGTCGCGGGTTTGGGCGGAGACGTCAGCGACGTACGCATTGCCCCAGAGGTTCGGGGCTTTTTGCCTTTGACCCGCAACAAAAAATGGATCTTGGCGGCGCGGCTCGGTGCAGGGGTCTTGTTCCCCCAGAATTACGGCTCGACCCTCGACTACGTCGGCGCCGGGCCACCAGCGGGCAGCGATCGGGCCACTTGGGTGCGTGACGTCCAGATCAGTTTCTTTCGGGGCTTCTTCGCCGGCGGACCCAACTCGAACCGCGGCTACGCCTTGCGCGGTATCGGACCGCACGGCGTCGTGCCCTT
>JBBQHO010000268.1:0-4122 GCA_038324055.1 Polyangiales bacterium
GCGGACCAGTACCGCGAGGGGACCTGCCAAGTCGTCGTCCCCGAGGATGTAGCCGGCGAGACCACCCCGGAACAGTCGGCGGGAGCACCCTTGGAGACGGCGCCTCCATCCGAAGCCACCCTGACCCCCCAAGGCGCGATGGAAGTGCCCCTCACCTGCCAGCTCAAAGAGTTGCCACGGGTGGCGGACGTCGTCGGTCTGGTGATCGACGCGGTGAACGGTTCACCGGTACGCGACGCGACCATCACCATCACCGACAAGCTCAACCGCAGCCTCACTTTGGCGGCGGACGCACAAGGATCGCTGCTGTTCAAGAATGTGCCGTTTGGCATCTCGCGCCTGACCGCGAGCGCACCCGGCTACATGACCACGGTCATGCCCATCAACGTCGACTCGCGCAAACAGCTCGAAGTGCACGTCGTGCTCAACAAGCGCCCCAAGAAATTCAGTGTCGAAGTCGGAGCGCGCGAGCTCAAGCTCACCAAGCCAATTCAGTTCGTGTCCGAGAGCGCCGACGTGGCGGCCGACAGCATGGTGGTGATCGAAGAGCTGGCTTCGCTGCTGGTCGAAAACACCAAGCTCCAGCAGGTCGAAGTTCAGGTGCACGCCGACGACGCCGGCGCGCCCAGCTACAGCCGCACGCTCACTCAAGAACGCGCTGACACCATCCGCCAGCTCTTGGTGCAGATGGGCGTCGATGAGGGCCGGGTTGTGGCCAAGGGTTACGGCCCCGACCAACCGCTCGCACCCAACGTGTCGGACGCCAACCGCGAAAAGAACCGGCGCGTCCAGGTCCTCGTTCTCAAGCGTTGAGGAGGCAGACCCCGGGCTGCCGGGCGGTGCCCGGTTGGGGCGTGCTGGGCTTCACTCGTCCTTGTCGCGCTCGGCGTTCTCTCGCTGGGCGTTCTCTTGCTCGATTTCGGCGAGCACCTCGTCGATGCGCTTCTTGTGCTCGACGCCTGTGTCGTAGTGGAACTTGAGCTCCGGTACGCGCTTCATCTTGAGCACTGGCGCCAGGGCCGCGCGCAGACCGGGCGCGATCGCGCGAGCAGCCTTGAGGACGGCAGTGCGCGCTTCAGGAGTGTCGCTCCCATACATGACGCGCACGGTGACGTTGGCGATGCTCAAATCACCCGTCATCTCGACCCGCTCGATGGCCAAAGCCGCCAGGCGCGGGTCGAGCACCTCACGAGCAAGCAGCTCGCTCAGGTGCTTGCGGATCGTTCCGCCGAGACGCTTGGTGCGGATGCCGCTCTGGTCCATGAGCCCGCTCTCACAGGCTCTGCTTGACCTGCTCGACCTCGAAGACGCTGATGATGTCGCCTACGTGGATCTCGTTCATGCCTTCGAGCGAGATACCGCACTCGAAGCCTTCCTTGACCTCGCGGGCGTCGTCCTTGAAGCGCTTGAGGCCCGAGACCTTGCCTTCGTAGATCTGCACGCCCTCGCGAAGCAGGCGAGCACCTGCGCCGCGCTTGACCACACCGTCGATGACCATCGAACCAGCAATCGTACCCGACTTGGTGATACGGAAGGTCTGGCGCACCTCGGCCTTGCCGATGTCCTTCTCGACCAGCTTCGGAGCGAGCAGGCCTTCCATGGCCAGCTTCACGTCGTCGAGTAGGTTGTAGATGATGGTGTAGTGGCGGATCTCGACGCCTTCGCGTTGAGCAACCTGCGCGGCTTTGCCCGCGGCTTTCACGTTGAAGCCCAGGATGATGCCACCCGCAGCCACCGCCAAGTTGACGTCGTTCTCGGTGATCGCGCCCGCCGACTGCAGGACGACGCTGACGCGGACCTTCTCGGTGCTGAGCTGAACGAGCGAGTCGGACACGGCTTCCGCCGAACCAGCCACGTCGGCTTTGACGATCACCTTGAGTTCGAGCTGTTCTTGCTCGCCCATGAGGCGGGCAATCTCTTCCAGCGTGCGCGGCTTGTTGCCCGCCGACGGAGCGAGGCTGCGGCGCTCTTTGACTTTTCGTGTCTCGGCGATGGCCTGAGCCGTCTTGAGGTCCTTGACCACGTAAACCTGATCGCCGGCGCGAGGCACGTCGCTGAGACCGACGATCGCAGCAGGGCACGAAGGTCCTACTTCCTTGAGCATCTTGCCGTCCCAGTCCTGCATAGCGCGGACCTTGCCAAAGCTGGGGCCGGCCAAGATCACGTCGCCAACGCGCAGTGTGCCTTCGGTGACGAGCACCGTAGCCACCGGGCCGCGACCGCGATCGAGTTCACTCTCGACAACCAAGCCGGATGCTGGCTTGTTGGGATTGGCCTTGAGCTCCATGATCTCGGCCTGCAGAGCAAGCTTTTCTAGCAGCTCGGGAATGCCGACCTTGGTGTGAGCCGAAACCTCGCAGAACATGGTGTCGCCACCCCATTCTTCGGGCACGAGACCTTGCTCTGCCAGCTCGCGACGCACGCGCTCCGGCTGAGCTTCGGGCTTGTCGACCTTGTTGATGGCAACGACGATCGGTACCTGAGCGGCCTTGGCGTGGCTGATGGCTTCTTTGGTTTGCGGCATGACGCCGTCGTCGGCCGCGACAACCAGAACTACGACGTCGGTGGCCTGAGCGCCGCGAGCACGCATGGCCGTGAAGGCGGCGTGACCGGGCGTGTCGAGGAAAGTCACCTTGCCGTGCGGCGTGTCGACAGAATAAGCGCCGATGTGCTGGGTGATGCCGCCGGCTTCACCCGAGACGACATTGGTGAGACGCAGTGCATCCAGCAGGCTGGTCTTGCCGTGGTCGACGTGACCCATGATGGTCACGACGGGCGGACGGGGCTCCAGTCCCTCTTCGGCCTCGTCGGATTCGAGACCCTGCCCTTTCTTCAGCTGCTCTTCTTCGCTGACCGCGACGTCTTCGACTTCCCAACCAAACTCGGCCGCGACGATCTTGGCCGTGTCCGCGTCGAGGGTCGTGTTGATGTTGATGCCGGGCATGCCGAGCTGGAACAGCTTGCGCAGCAAATCCGTCGCCTTGGCGCCCATGCTCATCGCGAGGTTCTGGAGACTGATGTTCTCCTCGATCCGCACGACCTTCTTGTGAGCGGAACGCTCCTTGGTGACTGGCGCGCCGGTACCGCGAGCTTTGCCGAACGAACCGATGCCACGCGGCTTGCCGCGCATCATGCGATTGCCGCCGCCGCCCATCATCGGACCGCCACCCATCATCGGACCACCGGGGCCGCCAGGACCTCCGGGCCGACGAATTCCACCGGGGCCGCCAGCCTGCGGCGCCTTGGCGTCGTACTGCACGCGCCGCGGACCGGGCCGATGCAAATGCATGGGCACACCCGGGCGCCCCTCCCACACGTCGATGCCGGTCTTGGGAGCAGTCGACGGCGTCGCAACGCGAGCGCCGGCCGAATCCGGACCAGTCGATGCTGGCGTCGACGAAGGTACAGGGCGCGTGAATGAGGTGGGCGACGTCGCACGCGATTCGTTGAGCGAAGGCACGGGCGGCGGAGGCGGAATCACCACCGCAGGTTCGGGCGCACGCTCGACGAAAGGCGGCGCGACGCGAACCTCTGCTTCGACCGGCGCACGTGGAGCAGGCGGCTCTACCACTGGGGAGGCCACCTGAACGGGCAGCGGAGCATGTTCGGGTTCACGCGCGGCGGCCTGAGCCATCGGCTCGTCGCGCAGCGGAGCGGGTTCGACAACGGGCGCAGTGACGACCGGCGGGGCGACGGTGGCCGCAGCGGCCACCTGTACGGGGGGCGGCGGCGACGCAACAGGCGAGGAGTCATCGGCTTCGTGTGCGCCACCAGCGGTGTGCTGCGCCGACGTCTCTTCGGTCGAACCATCGGCGGCCTTGCGGCGTCGGACGACGGCCGGTCGCTTCACGACCGACGGATGAATGCGTTCGCCAGACGCAGCTTCCGCAGCCGCGTCGCTCGCCTTGGGAGCACTGGGAGCACTGGGAGAGGGGCCCTTGGGCGCGCCTCCCTTGCCTAGGTGACGCTTCACGCGTTCCTCAGATTCCGGAGTGATGACGCTCATGTGGTTCTTCACTTCGGCCACGCCGAGAGACTCGAGCAGTGCGACGAAGGCCTTGTTTTCCATGCCCAGATCGCGCGCCACTTCGTAGACACGCCGCTTGCCGCTCATTCAACCTC
>JBBQHO010000269.1:0-4041 GCA_038324055.1 Polyangiales bacterium
GGTCGTGATCGTCGCAACCAAGCTGGATAAACTGAGCCGCGCGGAGCACAAGCCGCGCCTGCAAGAACTGTCTCGCCAAATCGGCCGGCCGGTCCTCGGTTTCTCGGCCGAGGCGTCGATTGGACGCGTAGCGCTGTGGCGCAAACTGCGCCGCATCGCGGGTGTAGGCTATCAAGAAGAAGAGGCGCCCGTCGAAGTCGGCCAGCTCGAAGTCGGCCAGCTCGAGAGCAGCCAGCTCGAAGGCCTCCAGGCCCAAAACGGTCCTGCTCAGGGCACGTGACCGCGTTGGTCCTTGCTGCTGAGGACCTTCTTGCAGTCCTTCGCCGAGACCGCGAAGTTGTCACGGCCCATGCCGAATCGAAACGCCGGACCGCGGCGTGACTCGTAGTACTCGAGGCGCGCAACCGACCCCTTGAGCTTGCGCTTCTTGGCAATCGCCCAAATCTGCTCCGGCCCGCAGGCTTCGGGCAACTCGAGCGCTTCGGGACCTTTGCCGGAGCAGGGCAGATCAGTGACGTCCGGTTCGAGCGCGATGCCAAGCTTGGTGACGCGTACGTTCTGCTTGCCGCAGTAAGCGTGGCGCGGCAGCGTGCCACCTTCGCGCGCGGGCTGGGGACCAAGCCCCGGCGGGCTCTGGAACGAATAAGTCAGCGCAGTGCCCTTGCGATTGAAATCGAGGGTGCCGTCGGGCAACAGACCTTCGGCGACAAAGCCTCGAAACAGAGTGCGCGGGGTCATGCCCTGGGCACGCGCGAGCAGCTCGAAGGGCTTCACCTTGGACGGGAAGCCAACGAGTTCGACCGTCGTTGGCGGTTCGGGGGCTCGGGGCGGCTCTGGAGTCGACTCGCTCTTGGCCCACAACGACAGCGCCAGACAGCCCAAGAAGGCCAGGGTGATGATCAGGAGTCCACCGAGCATGTCGCGACCGCGACCCGAATTTTGCGACACGCGAGAAAACATGGGGCGCGCGGTCCTATCTCAGTTGTTGAGGTCGCGCAAAGCCTCTGACTCCCCAGGCCATGCAGCGTATCTGGCCTTTTCCCGTCGCTTTTCCGGAGCTTGGCGGGTTGCGAGCCCGCTGGCCTGCCGCTATATGCTCGGCCCCCGGACGCGTAGCTCAGTTGGTAGAGCACTCCCTTCACACGGGAGGGGTCACAGGTTCGAGTCCTGTCGCGTCCACGAATTTTTCGAACGGTTTCCGAGTGAGCGGCCCGCTGCGGTGTGGCTGCTCCAAGCCCGGCCGATTCCCTCAGAGGCACGCAGGCAGCGTGAACCTGCCCCATCCCGTTCACTGCACAGTGAGTGAATTGTGAACGTTCGTCGCAGTTGCGGCTTGCTCGATCGCTCGCGGCCCACCGACCGGTCATGTCTCTGGGTGTGAAACTTTCCAGCGTGCTCACGCTGCCGCTGCTGCCACTGTCGAACGCGCCGTGAAGCGGTGCACGCTCGGCGCAACGCTTCGAGAAGGATTGCTCTTCGAGAGGTAGGCCCAACAGGAAGGCACTAATCATGAATCGAAAAATGAGCCAGAAGTTCGTCCATCTCGTCAGCAGTGTGGCGCTGGGGAGTTGCCTCGGTGGCTGCGTCCTCGAGCCCGGCGCGGATCCGAACGAAGAGGACTTCTTGACGGAAACGGAACAGGCGCTGGCCTACGGCGGCACCTCTGCTCCCGTACCCGGAAGAATCGAGGCCGAACGCTTCGACCAAGGGGGTTCCGGCGTCGGGTATTTCGATACCACGGCTGGCAACAGCGGCGGGCAGTTCCGGCCGACCGAAAGCGTCGATATCGAGCCGGCTACACCCGGAGGCTACAACGTGGGGTGGATCGCGCAGGGCGAGTGGTTGGCTTACGGCGTCAACGTCGCGTCGGCGGGCGCCTACGATTTGACGGCCTCCGTCGCATCTCTCAACGCGGCCGGGACATTTCACCTGGAAGTAGGTGGCGTGAACGTGTCGGGCCCCATCTCCTTCACCGCAACCGGTGGCTATCAGACGTGGAGCTCGGTCGTCATCAAGAACGTTCCACTGCCTGCGGGTCAGCAAGTGATCCGACTCGTGGCCGACTCGTCCGGCTTCAACGTCGACTGGTTCGAGTTCAGTCGACCCTCCCAAACCCCCTACGCGGGCGCCCCCGTCGCACTCCCGGGCCGTATTCAGGCCGAAAATTACGACTTGGGCGGCGCAGGCGTCGCTTACCAGGACGCCACTCCCGGCAACGCCGGTGGTGTGTACAGGAATGACGACGTCGACATCCAGGCTGCCACTCCGAGCGGCTACAACATCGGCTGGCTCGCGACCGGCGAGTGGCTCGAGTACACGGTGACGTCGTCCACCGCGCAAACCTATGCAGCGACGTTCTCCGTCGCTGCATTCACGGCCGGGGGCACGTTCCATCTCGAGGCCAACGGCGTCGACCTGACCGGCCCCGTAACATTCACGGCTTCGGGTGGCTGGCAAACCTACAAGACGGTCGTGGCGCCCAGCGTGTCACTACCCGTGGGCACCACCGTGCTGCGCTTGGTCAGCGAGTCGACCGGATTCAACGTCGACTGGTTCGACGTGGCTGCTCCGGCCAACGGAGCCATCCTTGCAAAGACGGCGGCGGCCGCGATGGCGAATGGTTTCAACGTCGGTAACACCTTCGAGACCAACCAACATCCACGCACCACGGCCTCGGTCAACGCCATGATTGACGCCTACTACAACGAGGGGTTCCGCACTGTGCGTATCCCGATCCGCTGGATTGGCGCTGGTTTTCCCGACGGCGATCTCGCCTCCAACAGCGGCACGGTCAATCGCAGCCACGCCCGCCTCGGCGTCATTGCGGCAGTCGTGGACTATGCGCTGGCCAAGGGCATGTACGTCATCATCAACACCCACCACGACAACTGGTTGTTCGACAACACATGGAACACCAACATGTACGCGGTGCACACCAACATCTGGTCGGCGGCGTGCGACATCTTCAAGAACAGAAGCCACAAACTGATGTTCGAGGTCATGAACGAACCGCACGGCTCGATCAACACCAACAGTGCAGTCGTACGCACCATCAACCAGAATGCCTTCAACGTCATTCGAGCGTGCGGCGGGAACAATGCAACGCGCAACGTGATCATCGACGGACAAGACTGGAATGGCCCCAGCTCGCTTCAGAACACTTGGCCGTCGGTCACCCAGATCCCAGGCGGCGGTAACGATCCGTACGTCATCGGATCCCTTCACTACTACGATCCTCTCGCGCTGACGCATGCCTCGAGCGCCTCGGGCGCCAACACGGCCTGGACGACGACTTCGATTCAGAATGCGTTCAACGCCGTGAACACCTGGGCCAACGGCCGTCTTCCCGTGTTCGTCGGCGAATTTGGCGTGAATTGGGATCAATACGCCCACAGCATCAACACGAACACTTACAACTGGTTCGCGGCAGTGGCGTCGCAGACTCGTTCGCGTGGCTGGGCCTTCACAGTGTGGGATGACGGCGGATGGTTCCGGGTCATGAACCGAAGCAATCAGACGTTCAACGGGCTCCAGAACGCCTGCGTGCCCTGATTTCGGCGGACGGTTCGGCTGTTTGCAGACGGGGCTGGAAAGCGGCAAGGCTTTGCTTTCTGGCCCTTTTTGCGTTTTCGGACTGCGATGGATGGGGGCGCGCTTCGCGCCCCCATCCATTCAGATCTCACAGTCGTTTCACATAGGTTTCCTCCGCGCGGACGTCGAGTGCGCTTCGTGACTACATTGCGGCCAGGACCCGTCTGGGCGGAAAGTTCCAGTCATGAACCCCGTTTCGTTCGCGCGTCGGCAGGAGCTGGCGGCCGCACGACCCCACCTGCAATACCGATGCTGGATGCTGCGACACTGCGGCAAGCGTTACAGCGGCGAAGAAGATTGGGTGATTGCCCGCGCTTTGCTCGAGTCGTTCCTCATTCACGCACGCGCCCTCTTCGTTTTTCTGGAGCCTCCCATCGAGCACATGCCCCCGCGCTGGGAAGGGGACATCTTTGCGCGCGACTACCTGGGTGACGAAGCCGATTGGTCGGC
>JBBQHO010000270.1:0-3980 GCA_038324055.1 Polyangiales bacterium
GAAGTACGGCGACTTGAGCGTGTGGATGTTGCCGAGTGCGCGCGTGTACTGGCCGGCCATGTAGTAGGCCCAAGCTTCTTCGAAGTGCGCGTCGAGCCAGTACTCGCTGCTCTCGTTCACTTCATTCCAATACTTGACTGCCGCGCTGAGGTGGTCGCCTTTGACTTCGGGTACGTTGGTCTCGGGATCGAGCTGAATCGATGCGCTGTACATCGTGCGCGCCATCGACAGGCGAGCCAGATCGCGCATGCGACCCGCATCTTCGACCTTTGCGCCTTCGTCGACAGCCGTCACGACGCGCTGGAACGACTTGACGGCAGCAACCGCCTTCTTGAGCTGGATGTAACTCACGCCCGTGAAGAACTGAGCGTTGACGTAGTCGTCGGCCCGACTATCGACGCGCTGGAAGAACTTGATGGCGTCTTCGAAGGCGCCTTCTTTGTACTTGTAGCGACCCAGGAAGTAGTTGAGCTTCCAGAAGACTTCCTTCTGGGTGGCGTTGTCGAAGCGCGACAGGCTCTCCTCGGAGAACTTGCCCACATGCGAGATGAAGTCGGCTGCTGGCGGCATCTCGATCGAGAGCTTGGCGATCCACAGCAGCGTCTCGTTGAACTTCAGGTGCTGCGGATTGCCGGCAATCTTGGCGAAGCCGTCGAAGCTGCCCTGAAAGAACTTGAGGTAGTAGAGCGACTGCGCGAGGTAGAACTCGGCGAGCTGCTTGTTGCCTGGGTCGTCGCCGGTGGAACCGGAGACCACGTCGTACATGCCCTGAGCGGCCTGGGCCCAGCGCTTGTCGTCGAACGCCTTCTTGGCGCGCGCCATGCCCTCCGTCGGATCGCCGGCTACGGCAGCAACGCCGCCCCCGCCACCATCCTCGTCGAGGTCGATGACCCCGCCGGCTCCAGCGGCTGCAGCGGGCTTCTTCTTTCCGGAGGCGGGAGCGTCATCCTCGTCGTCCAGATCGATCACCTGAGCAGAAGCAGAAGGAGCAATCAGGGCTCCAGCAGCGAGCGTTGCGGCGAAGAGTACGCCAGCGGCAGCAATGCGCTTACGAAACATGTGTCCTCGTGGGGGTGACTTGGGGATAAAAGGCGTCGAACCGGGCGACCCGGCTCTTGGCGAAGAACCAAAACCTGCAGGCGGGCGACAGCTCCAAATGGGCTATCGTTCCGATCTGGCTGAAACAATCCAGGCTCAAAAAATCTAATAACTACAGGCACATGCGCGTAGTCGTGGGGCGCGATGTTAAAGGGGGGTTGAAACCAATGTCAAGCCGAGAGCCCCCTGTTGGAGACCTTGTGCGTTTCAATGCAACTGGATTGAACGCGTAGCATGATTGCGATTGGGCTGAAACCTGGCCTGGAGCGGTTGCACGGGACTGCAGGCGATCCACGCCCGGCAGAAGTTTCAGTTTTAACCAGAATAGCGAGCATTTTTGAGGGGTTCATTTGCATTGACGCCCCTGACTCGCCTCCGGTAGCTTACGCGCGCTCTGCTCACTCGGCTGGCCGCTAGCAACGGAATCAGTCATGTTTCCGCCAGGCTGTAACTTCAGCAGGCCTGTCTTTCGAGGAATACGAATGCGAATCTACCTATTGCTGGCGATGGCGGTTGGCGCCTCCTTCATCGGTTCTAATTGTGGCGGAAGCGGCGTGGGCGATCCCTGCGTCCCCGAAGACGAGTACAACACCACTTTCAGCGGCTTTTCCGAGCAGGAAGTGAACGTCGAGAGCCGTTCGTTCCAGTGCCTCACGCGCGTCTGTTTGGTGAATCACTTCCGCGGCCGCGTGTCGTGTCCCTACGGCCAGACCGAGGGCACCACGGGAACTTGCACCGCGGCGGGCTCTCAGGGCGCTTGCGTGCCGGGTAGCCCCGACCACCAAAAGAGCTGTCGTGTCCCGGATCGCGACGGTTCCGATCCGGAAGATCGCATCAAGGTCCCCGTGGAAGCCCAGTACGAAGAGCGCACAGCGGACGACGCTGTTTACTGCTCGTGCCGCTGCGCGGGTCCCGACGCGGGCGCTCGCTATTGCGACTGCCCCGGCGGTTTCATTTGCAGCGAGCTCGTAGACGATCTCGGCTTGGGCAAGGGTCAGCTAGCTGGCTCCTACTGCATCAAAGATGGCACGGCGTACGAGAAGACGAAGCCCCCCGCCACCGGTTGCGACTCGAACTCGGGCAACTGCGGTTCGGTGGTCAACCAGGATGGCAAGCTGGTCGGTGTGAACCCGCCCAACGAAGCAATCCTGAGCGACGCCGAAGCACAAGCATTCCTCGCCAAGTAACAAGCGCTCTCGCCCCGTGAGGTCGAGAGCGGCGCGACGGGGAACCAAGTCGGACATGAGCCGGGCGCATGGCGCTCGGCTCTTCTGCTTTGTACGTTTGCCAATCATGGGCGGGCGCGACCGATGAAGACGGACCAGCTGCCAGGAAGAGCCGCCGAAGAGCTGGTGGCGCGCACGCTCGTCGCCCAAGGCTGGGAACTCTTGGGCAGGAACGTCCGACTTGGACGCCTCGAACTCGACATCGTCGCTCGCGACGGTCGCGTGGTGGTCGTGGTCGAGGTCAGGTCACGCTCACCGGAAGCTTTCACGACCGGTTTTTCGAGCCTCGATCCTCTCAAGCGCGTGAGAACGCGGCGGGCCGGCGAGCGTCTTTGGAACCGCAAATTCAAAAACGACCCGAACGTCGATCGCCTGCGTTTCGACGTGGCGAGCGTCGTCTATGGGCCCTCGGGTCCCACGATCGAATACGTGCGCGCTGCTTTCTGAAAGTGGCGGGGCCACTGATTCGAGTGCCTGCTGGGTCAGTCCAGCCCGGCGCGCAGGGCGTCTCGGACGCGCTCGATACCGCGCAAATGCTCGGAAGAGACATCCCCCGAAAGTTCCCCTAGAGCTGCGTCCAGATCGGCGATCTGACGTTCACGGGTGGTGCGCAACGACACGACCATGTTCTGAAAAGCGGCGAAGAAGTCGACCAGTTCGTCACCTTTGCGCAGCCCGCGCGGTACGGTGAGATTGCCCGCCGCCACGTCGTCCAAGTGCCTGCGCATCTTGAAGATGGGTCCAGCCACCTTGTGGGTGACTACGATTCCGGCCAGACCGATCGCCAAGACCAAGAACGTCAGAACTCCGACCAAGGTCCACAACAGCCCACGCTGAAAGCGTCGCAGAGCCTCGGCCTGAACGACGAGCGAACGACTCTGATCTTCGAGTTCTTGTCGCTGGCTTTCGAGGCGCTTGTCCTGGATGTCGGCGTCACCGTTGAAGGCGTCGAGTAGATCGGGATTGTCTTGGTAGACTGGGTCTTTGATGATGTTCATGCGAACCACCGCGCTCACCTTGCGCGATTCGTCCACGACCTCGCGGCCCAAGGTCACGATGCGCGCACCTTGTTCGACGTTCTGTTCGCTCTGAACGATGACCTCGGTGCTGGTGCGAAAGAGGATGACGCCGAGCGAGACGCTGAGCAGCAGCGTGATCATGACCAAATAGCCTGTGTATTTGAGCTGAAACCCAGGGTCCAACAGGAGATTTCTGAGTCGGCGCTGCTGGCGCCCAGAGCTTGGCTGAATCGTAGCTGCTTCTCCCATTTTTCGTCTCTCACCCCTCAAAACTGCCCCAGAGCTTGCCGCAGGGTAGTGCCCCCACGGCCGAACCAGCAAATTTGGCGCCCTTCACTCCTCGAGAGTCGGCGCCAGTGACAAAAATTTCTTCAAAGCCGAACCAGCGAGATCGCCCAGCAACTCCTGTTCGGCCTCCGGCGCTGGTGCGCGCACGCCGCCCATCGCACCTTTCTGCGAGAAGCTGCCCAAGATCGCTTTGCCTGGATAGCTCAGGATCACGACCGAGAGCTTGAGCCCCAGCTGATCCCCGGCGTACTCCGCTGCCCCGACCTTGAAGGCCAACGAGAACCCTCGCGCTTGGCTGAACTGTTTGAGGACGCGCGCGCCTTGGCTGGGCGTTTCGCCCCGCGGAGCG
>JBBQHO010000271.1:0-3954 GCA_038324055.1 Polyangiales bacterium
CCCATGACGAGACACGCTTCCAAGCCTTCTTTGATGCGGCCCGCGGCGCGCGTGATCTTGCGCGTGACAAATGTCTCCCCGCGGCGCGGCGATTCGTGGTTGAACAAGATGCCGTTGCAGGCGTACATGCCGTAGGCTTCGCGGTAATTCACCGTGATCCAGTAGGCGTAGAGCTTGGCGACGCCATAGGGGCTGCGCGGGTGAAAAGGGGTCGTTTCGCGCTGCGGCGTTTCCTGAACCAGACCGTAGAGTTCCGAGGTCGACGCTTGGTAGTAGCGCACGCTCTTTTCGAGGCCGAGCGTGCGGATGGCTTCGAGCAGGCGCAACGCACCGACGGCGTCGGAGTTGGCCGTGTACTCGGGCTCCTCGAAGCTCACGGCGACGTGGCTCTGCGCTCCCAAATTGTAGATCTCGTCGGATCGCACTTTGCCGACGATGTGGAGCAAGCTGGTCGAATCCGTCAGATCTCCGTGGTGAAGAAAGAATCGACGATCGACCTGATGCAGTTCTTCGTGGAGGTGATCGATGCGCGCGGTGTTGAAGGTGGACGCACGGCGCTTGATGCCGTGGACCTCGTAGCCCTTCTCGAGCAAAAATTCGGCCAAATAGGCGCCGTCTTGGCCGGTCACGCCGGTGATGAGAGCTTTTTTCTTCACGTCTTGCTGGGCTCCGAAGGGGAGCCAGCATAGCGGCGGGTTCAGCCCGTAGAAAGCGCCAGGGTTTCGCGGACCCCTTGTGCGTAATGCGGGAAAGCGCCCAAAATGGCCTCGCTTTTGGTCAGATCGAGCGTACTGAATGCGGGTCTGGGGGCGGGGCGAGGAAATTCGTCACTGCTGCAAGGATCGACGGTGGCCGTCGTGCCCAGCACTTCGCCAATGGTGCGCGCCAGCTCGTACCAGCTGCACTCGCCGCCATCGGTCAGGTGGAACGTGCCCGAAGCCTCCGCCGCGACCAGTCGCAAGCTTGCCTCAGCCAGCCAGAGCGAACTGGTGGGGCGGCCCCGTTGATCGTCAACGACCTGGACGCGCGGCTTTTCGCGCAGCAACTTTGCCATGGTGAGCACGAAGTTCTTGCCCCACGGCGCGTAGACCCAGCTGGTCCGAATCAGCAGGTGCCGGCAACTGGAGGCCTCGATCAGCTCTTCACCGACCGCCTTGGAGCGGCCGTAGGCGTTGATCGGGCGCCGCACGGCGTCCGTTGGGTACGGCTCGCGCGCCTGGCCGTCGAACACGTAGTCGGTGCTGTAATGAACGAGCGTCGCGCCTGCGCTACTGCAAGCGGCAGCCAGGCGACCGACGGCCCAGCCGTTGGTCTCGGTGGCCGCGGCTTCGTCGCTCTCCGCTCCGTCGACGTTGGTGTAGGCCGCGCAGTTGATCACGACCCGCGCGCCTTCGACCGCGCGCTGGGTCGCGTCGGCGTCTCGCAAATCCAAGTCATTGCGACCTTTCGCCAAGAACGAACTCCCGCGCGCGCTCAGATTTTGGACGAAGGCCCGCCCCAGCATGCCGGCAGCGCCCAGGACGACGTAGTCGACCATCAAGGTGCTCCGTACCGGGGCAATCGTTCGCGCGCGATTTCGCGAAGAAACGGAGCTGCTTCGTCCTTGGGCGACAGCGTGAACGAGCCCTCGGGCCAAGTGATGCCCACGTCAGGATCGTCGTAGCGTACGCTGTGCTCGGCTTCGGGATGGTAGCTGTCGGTGCACTTGTAGGCGAAGTGCGCCGTTGCGCTCAGCACCACGAAACCGTGGGCGAAGCCCGGGGGGATGTAGAGCTGCAGATGGTTCTCTTCGTTCAGCTCGCGACCGACCCAGCGTCCAAACGTGGGCGATCCGACGCGCACGTCGACGGCCACGTCGAAGACGGCGCCGGTCAGAGCCATGACCAGTTTGCCTTGGCCGCGCGGATTTTGCAGATGCAGTCCGCGCAGCGTGCCGCGTGCCGAGTGTGAAACGTTGTCTTGCACGAAGGGTGCGTCGATCCCCGCACTGGCAAACTTCGCTGCGGACCAGGTCTCGAAAAAATAGCCACGGTGATCGCCGAACACGCGCGGTTCGATCAGCAAGACTTCGGGAATTTCGAGCGGGGTGACCTTCATGTGCTGCTCCCGAGCAGGCCGAACAGGTACTGTCCGTAGGCGGTGTTCTTGAGCGGGGTCGCGAGAGTTTTTAGCTGAGCGGCGTCGATCCAGCCGTTGCCAAAGGCGATTTCTTCGGGGCACGCGATCATCAGACCCTGACGGTCTTGAACCGTTTGCACGAATTGGCTGGCTTGCAGCATCGTTTCCGGTGAGCCCGTGTCCAGCCAAGCGACACCACGCGCCAACTTGACCAGGCGGATGTCGTCCAGTTCGAGGTAGACGCGATTCAAATCGGTGATCTCGAGTTCGCCGCGTGCAGAGGGCTCCAGAGACTGAGCCAGGTCCGACACGCGCTGGTCGTAGAAGTAGAGACCGGTGACCGCATAGTTGCTCTTGGGTTCGGCAGGTTTCTCTTCGAGCCCGACGACCTTGCCGGTTGCGTCGAACTCAGCAACGCCGTAGGCGCTGGGGTTGTTGGTGTAGTAACCAAAGATCGTCGCGCCTCCGCCCGTCTTGGCGCGCTCCGCGGCCGCACGCATCTCACCTTGCAGACCAGCGCCGTAGAAAATGTTGTCGCCCAGGACCAAAGCACAGGGCTCACCGGCGATGAAGTCACGACCAATCAAGAACGCTTGAGCCAGCCCGTCGGGGCTGGGTTGCACCGCGTACTCGATACGCATGCCCCAAGCGGAGCCGTCGCCAAGCAGACCGCGAAAGGCTGCAGCATCGTGCGGCGTCGTGATGATCAGGACCTCGGAAATGCCCGCCAGCATGAGCACGCTGAGCGGGTAGTAGACCATGGGCTTGTCGTACACGGGCACCAGTTGCTTGCTGACTGCCTTGGTGATCGGGAACAGCCGACTGCCGGTGCCGCCGGCCAGGATGATGCCCTTCACGAGCTGCGTCCTTCGTAGTTCTGCTCGAGCCAGTTGCGATAGGCGCCGGAGGTGACTGCGGCCACCCAACTTTCGTTGTCGAGGTACCAGCGAACGGTCTTGCGCAGGCCCGAAGCGAGACTCTCGGTCGGTTGCCATCCGCAGTCGCGGCGAATCTTCGAGGCGTCGATGGCGTAGCGCAGATCGTGTCCCGGTCGGTCCTTGACGAAGGTGATCAACTCCAAGAGTTCCTTTTCGGTCGCTCCGGTTTCTTCTGCCAAGATACGGCAAACGCTGTGCACCAGGTCGATGTTGCGCGCCTCGGAGTTGCCGCCCACGTTGTAGGTCTCGCCCAGCTTGCCCTTCTCGATCACGGCCCAGATGGCCGAGACGTGATCCGTCACGTACAGCCAGTCGCGCACGTTGAGGCCGGCCCCGTAAACTGGCAGTGGTTGCCGGGCCAGCGCCTTCTGGATCATCAGGGGCAGCAGTTTCTCCGGAAACTGAAGCGGGCCGTAGTTGTTCGAGCAGTTGGTCAGCTTCACGCCCAGGCCGTAAGTGCGGTGGTAGGCGCGCACCAAGTGATCGCTGGATGCCTTGGAGGCAGAATAGGGGCTCGAGGGATCGTAAGGTGTGGTCTCCGTGAACAACCCGGTCTCGCCCAACGAGCCGTACACTTCGTCCGTGCTGACGTGGTGAAAGAGCACGTCTTTCTTCTGGGCCAGTGCGCGACAGGCCTCGAGTAACTGGAACGTGCCCATCACATTGGTGCGAACGAAGGCTTCGGGGCCCAGGATGCTGCGGTCGACATGGCTTTCGGCCGCGAAGTGCACGACCAGATCGGGCGCCGCGTCGAGCACCGTCTCCAGGATGGCGGGACCGTCGGCGATGTCGATCTTCCGAAAGGAGTAGTTCGGCCTTTCGGCGATGGCGGCGACGCTCATCGGGTTGGCCGCGTAAGTGTGCGCGTCGACGTTGATGAAGTGGTCCGTGGGGCGGG
>JBBQHO010000272.1:0-3939 GCA_038324055.1 Polyangiales bacterium
CCCCTCGCGGTACTGGTCCGCGTAGACCTTGAACGTGTAGGCGCCGGGCGCGAGGTCGCCAGTTCTGAAACGGCCCTCGGAGTCGGCAACCATACCGGTGTACCCGCCGCCTTCGAAGCGCAAGATGGCATCGGGGATGGCCGCACGACCGGCCAGATCGACGACGCGACCGACGACGAAGCGCAAGCGCGCAGTTTCGGTTGGCGTGGCAACGGCGACCTCGACCATCTTGGGTTCGACGGGCACGGTGTCGACGGCGTAGCCAAGCCCGAGCCACAGCATGTACGGCGTCTCGGGCTTGGTTTCTTCCAAAAATACGGTCGTACCGCCCGTCCCGATGTCCAGGGCACCGGTGATCGCAAGGCCCGAGGCCTGCCAAGGAAAAACACGGGTGCCCAGCGTGAGCCGACTGGGCGAGCTGGGGAGACCAGCTGCGGCCCCCAAGCAGAGGTCACCGCGCGATGCTGCCCCTTGCAGGTTGCAGACGTAGCCCTGCCGATTGACGGGCACATCGAGGGTCCACTCCAAAAAAGGGCGAACATAGTCGTGCAAAAACTCGGCGCCCAAACCGATCTGAAACGCATCGACGCGCGACGCGTTCAGGCCGTAGCGTTCGGTACGCTGCACGGGTCCGCCCCGTCCGAGCGGAAAAGGCGTGTTCTCGGCGCTAGAAACGACCGCGCCCGAGTTGTCGAAGAAATAGCCGAGGTTCGCGTGAAAACGCAGGGGTAGACGATCGACATCGCGGCTGCGGTTGCTCAAGTCGGCCGTGGCCAGGGCGCGCAGGGCGAAGCTGGTCGCCCCAGCATCGAGACCGACGCCGCCCGTACCAGTGAGGAGTCCAAGCTCGGCCTCACCGCCGTAAGAAAAAATCTGGTCTGCCTGGTCAGGTGAAAACGCCTTCACGCCCAAGCTCGAATCGCCCACGACCTGCAGCACCTGCGGACGATTGTTCGTGTTGGACGTCACCGAGTTGCGGATCGTTCCGTAGATCTCCAAGAACGAAAATGGCGTCACGGACAGCGTCGCCAGCGCCTCGGCACGCTGCGCGTCGTCGTTGCCGAGCGCGAAGCCGGTCAATCGATCCGTGCACGGTGCCGCCGGCGTACACAGAAAGCCCGACTGCGCGAAGTAGCTGCCCTTGAGGTCGAAGCGGAACGAGCCGACCGGGCCCGACCCTGCTTGGTGCACGCGCATGAGGCCCGTGGAGCCACCGAGCGAGTTTTGCTCGTGCATGCCGGTACGTCTGCGCCAAGCCTTGTAGTCTTCGTCTTGGGGCGCCGTCGTCTCGCTTTCCGGTAGCGGCTCGCCCGGTGGTTCCACGACGGTAGGTTCCACCGAGCTGGCGTAGGGATCGACCGTAGCGTCACCTGCGTAAGGATCGACCGGCGCCGGCACGCCGTCGGCCGGAGCATCGCCTGTGGGCGCGCTGTCGCTGGCAGGCGCCTCCGGCGCGTCGCTCAGCGGAGGCGGGACTGGCGGCTCGGCCTGTCCCCACGCCAGCCCGCTGATCGAGAGTGCGCCAAGACAGGTGAGAAAACCGAACCGGCGAGAAGCGAAGTGAGAAGCGCGCATCGTGACCAAGGGGCGAGTCTCCGGCGTTCTACCATCATTTGTGGCCGATACGGAAAGGGGGGCGGAGCCCTACAATTTTACACTTCTAGAAGTCTGGCTTCGAGTTTTTGGCGCCCCCTCGCTATGCTCGGCCGCGTGTCCCGCGATCTGATTGTCGTCGAAGGCCTGGAAAAGGAGTTCCGCTTGGGGCTCGCCCGCAAGCGCGTGCGCGCGGTCCAGGGCATCTCGTTTTCCGTGCCGGAGGGAGACATCTTTGGCTTCTTGGGTCCAAATGGCGCCGGCAAGACGACGACCATCAAGATGTTGACCGGCCTGATTCGTCCAACGGCGGGTTCGGCGCAGCTCTTTGGCGAGGCAGCGGGCAGTTCGCGCGCCCGCAGCAAAATCGGTTTCCTCCCCGAAAACCCGTACATCTATCCGTACCTCACCCCAACCGAGTTCGTGGAGATGTGCGGCCGCCTTTCTGGATTGCGCGGCCCTGCGCTTCGCGATCGGACCCGTCAGGTGCTGAAGCGGACGGGCGTGCTCTATGCGGCCGATCGTCCGGTGCGTCGGCTCTCCAAGGGCATGCTGCAACGCACGGGACTTGCCGCGGCACTGGTGGCGGATCCCGAGCTGCTGATTCTCGACGAGCCGATGAGCGGGCTCGATCCGGTCGGTCGCAAGGAGGTCAAGGACCTGCTCGTCGACGAGCGAGCGGCGGGGCGGACGATCTTCTTCTCGACGCACATTTTGGGCGACGTCGAGACGCTTTGCGATCGCGTCACGATCATGCGGCTCGGCAAAATTGTCGTTCATGGCAAGCTCGACGAGTTGCTCAAGCGCGACGTCCAGCGCGTCAGTGTGGTGCTCCGCGGCGGCGACGAGGGCTTGCTGGCCTATTGTAGGGAGCAGGGGCACGGCGTGAACGAGAGTGGCGGGCGCTTACGGGTAGAGATCGAAGGCCGCGGCCGCGTCGACGAGCTGCTCAGCCTGGCGCTGGGTCGTGGCGCCCAGATCGAGGAAGTCGTTCCGCGCCACGAGACGCTCGAGGACTTGTTCGTGCGCGAGGCGATCGCGCCCCGCGACGATGGTGCCGCGCTGGCTGGTTCGAGCTAGCAAAAGGGCCGTGCGCCCCGCGCTAGCGCGATCAGCGCCGAGGTGTCCGCCCGGCCACGGCGCGTACGCGCGTGAGGTCATCGGGGCCGAGTTCGCGGGTGAGCCAGAGCACGGCGACGTAGCTCATGGCGACGACGGCTGCACTGACGAGCGTTCCTGCTGGACCGCCAAGCCCCAACTTCGCGCCCAGGCCGGCACTGATCGCGACGGCCGCGCCCGAACGCAGCAAGGTGAGGGGCGCGACCACACCTCCGGCAATGCGGGCCAGCACTCCTGCCGCGAGCAGGGTGGCCAAGACCAAACCGGCGCTCGTCGCCCAAGCCGTGCGAACCAGCAAGTCGGCCGAAAGCGCCTGGCCTCGCACGAAGACGAAGCAGGAAGTCACGACCAGGCCAAGCGCCGCCGCTGTCACCAGAAAACTGCCACGTTCGCCACCGAGACTGTTGAGCGCAGAGGTCATGACGCCCAGGACGGCCAAGAAGGCCAGGCCGACCCCAAGCACGCGCAAAGCACGACCCCCGAGCTCGGCAGCCTCGGTGCTGTAGGCCAAGTCGATCAGGCCCTGCGGCACGGCAATCAGGATGCTGCTCATCAGGCCCGACAAAATGACCGCCAAGCGAATACCCGAACGCACGTACTCGCGAACCTGTTCCTTGTCGCCATTGGCACGCGCACTCGCCAAGAGCGGAAAGAGAATGAACGTCACGCTCATCAGTAGCTGGTAGGGCAAGAATCCGAACAGCTGCGCAGCGCGGTAGGCGCCGACGAACTTATCTGCGGCTTGGTAGCCCAGTCCAGCCGCAGTCGCGGATTCGGCCGCAAAGCGACGTAACAGCAGACCATCTGCCTGAAAGAGCAGGTTCAACAGGCCCTGCCCCAAGAGCAGGGGCACCAGAAACATCGCGTAGCCGCTGAGGCTCGGCCGAGCGCCGCCAGCGCGCCCCAGGCCGACAACGCCGATCGACACGTGTAGCACCAGGGCCGCCGCGCCCGCGAAGCCGAGCGCGGCGCCGGCAGGTCCGTCCAGAGCGCTCGAAGCCGCGCGCGTGGCCAACCAAGCTCCGCCCAGCAGGCCCGCTGTACGCAGCGTTGCGGCAGTCACGTCGAGCGCCGCCTGGGCGACAAAGCGACGCAGTCCGTTGAGTGCGCCCACGAGTGGCGTGTAGATGCCGTAAAAGAACAAGATCGAGCCGAGGATGCGCAACGTGGGCGCGGTATGTGGCGCGCCCAGAGCTGACGCCACCTGACCTGCCGAAAGCGAGAAGA
>JBBQHO010000273.1:0-3892 GCA_038324055.1 Polyangiales bacterium
TTGGGGCGCGGGCGCCGAGCTGCCGCAGCGGGAGACGGTACTCGAACTCGACAAGGCCGAGGCGTTCAGTCGGGCGATTTCACTCGGACTCTACGATTATCTGCGCAAATCGCGTTCGCGGGGTTTCGTCGTGTCGCTGAGCGGCGGCGCCGATTCGGCCGCCGTCGCGGTGCTGGCGCGCTTGGCGGTGCGACGCTGCGTTGCCGAACTCGGACTCGAGGGTCTGCTGAATTCGCTCGCCTACATTTGGCCGGCGGATCGTCCGACGAGCGAAGAGATCGTGGTTCGGCGGCTCTTGACGACGGTATACCAGGCAACGCAAAACAGCTCGGAAACGACGCGTTTGGCGGCGCACGGCCTGGCGAGTGAACTGGGCGCGGAGCACCACGAATGGGGCGTGCAAGAGTTCGTCGACGGTTACACGAATCGAGTCGAGACGGCGCTGGGACGCGAACTCACCTGGTCGGTCGATGACCTGGCGCTGCAAAACATTCAGGCTCGGGCCCGCGCTCCCGGGGTTTGGATGTTGGCGAACGTGCGCGGCGCGCTGCTTCTGGCCACCAGCAACCGCAGCGAAGCCGCCGTGGGCTACGCAACCATGGACGGCGACACAGCTGGCGGATTGAGCCCACTCGCGGGCATCGACAAGTTCTACCTGCGCGCCTGGCTGCGCCATGTGGAGAGTGAGGGCCTGGCGGAACTCGATCCCGTGGTCGCGTTGGGAGCTGTGAACCTTCAAGCCCCGACCGCCGAGCTGCGGCCCGCGCAGCGCCACCAGACGGATGAAGAAGACTTGATGCCGTACGATGTACTGGATGTTGTCGAGCGCGCGGCCGTGCTCGAAAGAAAGTCCCCCTTGCAGGTCTTCGAAGTCTTGCGTCAGCATTTTACTGACGCCCAGCCCACGCAGCTGCTCGCCTGGACACAGCGATTCTTTCGGCTGTTCGCGCGCAGCCAGTGGAAGCGCGAGCGATACGCCCCCAGCTTTCACGTCGACGACGCCAACCTCGATCCGAAGACTTGGTGCCGCTTCCCAATCCTCTCGGGCGGCTTTGAGCGCGAGTTGCGCGAGCTTGAACAGGCTTGGGCAGACGACCCAGCGCCGCCCGATAGCTTCTCGTCGTCCGCGTCAGCGACCCCTGAAGACGGGAGTTCGCTTGCCTAAGAATGCCGCCACCCCTTCGGCGAAGTCCTCGGACATGAGTAGCGCAAGCTGTCCCGCCTTCTCGCGACTCAGGGCGGCCTCGAGCTCGGCAGACTGTGCCTGACGCAGTGCGCGCTTGATGCTTTGCACGGCGCGCGGCGCCTGAGCCGACAGGTCGAGGCCGAGTTCGGTGGTCACTCGCGCCACCTCGGAGTTGGGCACCAAGCGGTTGGCCAGCCCGAGTTCGAAGCAGCGGCTAGCGGTCAGGCGACTGCCCAGGCTGAGCAGTTCGAAGGCTCGTCCGGCTCCCAGAAGCGTCGAAAGCCACAAGGTACCGCCACCATCTGGCATCAATCCGATTTTGACGAAACCTTCCTCGATGTAGCCGCTTTCGGCGAAGACCCGCAGATCGCAAGCCAAGGCCAGATCGGCGCCGAAGCCCACGGCTGGTCCTTCGATCTGGGCGATGATCGGTTGGGGAAGGTCCGCGATGGCTCGGATCAGACGATGAAATTCATCGAGGCGCGCCTCGAGTTCGACTGGCTCTGCCCCCGTCATCGTGCGCAAATCCGCTCCGGAACAAAAAGAACCTCCACTCCCAGAAAGCACGACCACTCGGACGGAAGGCTCACGCCCGACGGCTTGCAGGGCGTCGCCCAGAGCAACGACCAGCTGCCTGTCGAGTGCATTTTTGCGCGCAGGGCGGTTGAGAACGAGGTGCCGCACGGCTCCATCGTCGTGAATCAACAGGCTGTTCTCGGAACCTTCGGCGGTCGCACTCATGGGGAGATTGTCCGCCTGTCACCCCGGCTTCGCACCATCCCAGGGAATTTTTGGTCCCAGCAGCCGTAGTCCGTTAGAATCCGCCTGCTATGTTCGAGGAATCGCCATGAAAATCTTCAGCTCAAACCAGACCACCACGCCCCGCCGGGCACTATTCAAGGGCGTCTGGGCAGGACTTGGCGTTCTGCTGGTGGCGGGCACGGCCTGGGCGGGTAGCTACGCGCACGTAGCCACACACGTCACGGCCAAGAGTCCCGAGCACGTACTCGAGGTGCTCACCTCGTACGGTCAGGTCTGCAACGAGGGCTGCAAGTACTACGGACCCGACGTGAAAGAGTTCATCCAGGTCTCGCACAAGAAGACCGCTACCAGCTGGTACACCTGGACGTTCGTCAGCACGACCATGCGCGACGTAAAGTATTTCAACAAGGTGACGCGAACCGTCAAGTCCGATGGCACGATCTTGTTGGTGACGCGACAGCTGGACGAGAGCGACAAGGCTCTGGTGGACGAACTCGTCAAAGCGACCGGCAAGCCGCACGGTCCGGCGTTCGACACCGGCAAGACCGTGTTCGTGATCCGCAAGCAGGACGACGGCAAGACCAAGGTCGTGCAGGACATGTCCATGACCGCCAGCGGCATGCTGGACATGTTTGGCGACAAGATCAAAGACGGCATGAAGGTCGGCGCCGCCGCCACCTTCAAGAACATCGAAAAGTGATGCGCGGACTGGCCCCGGTCGTCGACAGGACGGCGGGGGCCAGACTGCGTCGCGCGCGCAATCAGCCCAGCGCAGCCGTGACGACCGCTTGAGCCTCGACCTGGATGCGCGCGAGGTGCTCGGCGCCGAGGAATGATTCGGCGTATATCTTGTAGACGTCTTCCGTGCCGCTCGGCCGTGCAGCGAACCAGCCGTTTTCGGTCACGACCTTCAGTCCGCCTATCGACGCGGCGTTGCCTGGTGCCTGAGTCAGCTTGGCGACGATGCGTTCACCTGCAAGCTCGGTCGCGGTCACCTTCTCCGGCGTGAGTGAGCCGAGCGCCTTCTTCTGGGCCGGGGTGGCCGGAGCATCGAGTCGCTCGTACACCGGGCTGCCGAAGCGCGCTTCGAGATCACCGTAGAGTTCACCGGGGTCGCGGCCGTTCTTGGCCGTGATCTCGGCCGCCAGGAGCGCCAACAGCATGCCGTCTTTGTCGGTCGTCCAAGTCTTGCCGTCCTTGCGAAGAAAAGAAGCGCCCGCGCTCTCTTCGCCGCCAAAACCCAGGCTGCCGTTCGACAGCCCCTCGACGAACCACTTGAAGCCGACGGGCACTTCGACCAGCTTGCGACCAAGTCCCTGGGCAACACGGTCAATCATACTGCTGGACACGGCCGTTTTGCCGATGCCGGCCTCACCCCAGCCGGGGCGGTTCTTGAACAGATGCTCGATGGCGACGGCCAAGAAGTGGTTGGGATTCAGGAGCCCGCGGCTCTTGGTGACAATGCCGTGGCGATCGAAATCGGTGTCGTTGCCAAACGCAATATCGTACTTGTCCTTGAGCGCGATCAGGCCCGCCATGGCGTATTTGCTGGAGCAATCCATGCGGATCTTGCCGTCTTTGTCGACGTGCATGAACGAGAATGTCGGGTCGACAACGTCGCTCACCACGCGAATGTCGATTCCGTAAGTCTCGGCGATGGGCCCCCAATAGGCCACGCCCGCCCCGCCCAGCGGATCAGCTCCCAAGCTCAGCTTGGCAGCTGCGATTGCTTCCATGTCGATGACATCGCCGAGCGACGACACGTAAGGTGTGACGAAATCGAATCTCTCGGTCGTTGCGGCCAAGCGCGCACGGGACAGCGGCAGACGCTTCACGTCCACGAGTCCTCCCAAGATGATCTCGTTGGCGCGCTTCTGGATGGGTCCGGTGACGTCGCCACCCGCCGGTCCGCCGTCGGGTGGATTGTACTTGAAACCACCGTCG
>JBBQHO010000274.1:0-3855 GCA_038324055.1 Polyangiales bacterium
CCACCTCCGGGCTTCCTCGTCGGTGGACCCAACCCGTCCTACAACTGGGACGGTTGCTGCGACGCCAACACTTGTGCAGACGCCGGCTGCGGTACCGCGCCCCTGGCCCCACCTCACGGCCAACCCGCACAGAAGAGTTTCTTGGAGTTCAACGACAGCTGGCCGCTCAACTCGTGGTCAGTCACCGAGAATTCGAACGGCTACCAGTTGGCCTACATTCGCCTGCTGTCCAAGTTCGTCAACTGAGATCCGGCTGAGTCGCCGACACGAGCCTGGGTTCGTGTCGCTGATGAAAATTTGTGTTGCGCTCGACTGGAATCGTTTCCAGTATAGGGCGGTGAGCAGTCCCGTGACAATCCAGAGCGTGGCCGCGCGCGCTGGCGTGGCAGTCAGCACCGTCTCGCGGGTGCTAAACGGTGGCCAATCGAGCCCCAAGGCGCGGGCCCGCGTCACCGAGGCCGTACAAACCTTGGGCTACAGACCGTCGGCCACCGCACGCAACCTCAAGTTGGGGCGCACTGGCATCGTGGGGCTGGTCGGTGCCTCCAGCCAGGCACCTTGGTTCATCCAGCTCCTAGGCGGGATGGAACTGGGTCTGCGCCAGCACGGCGCTAGCGTCGCCATAGCCAGTCTCGAGGTCGACGGCGTTTTCGATCCCTCCGCCGTCGAGAACTGGATCGCTCAGCGCAGCGTCGACGCCATCGCTTTCATCCGGCCAGGCAAGCGAGAAAAGTTCTTGGCCGCTGAAGCCGAGCACGCAGGCATCGCCACCGCCTTCGTGCTCCCCGATCTGCAGTTCGATCATGGCATCGTCATCGAGGCCGACAACGTGCAAGCTGGCTTTTTGGCAGGAAACCACCTGGTCGGCCTCGGGCACCGCAGACTGACCTTCATCGGCGGACCGCGGGAAAGCATCGACACGCAGCGCCGCCTGGAGGGCCTACAGAATTGTTTGCGGCTGGTCGACAGCGTCATCCCACCCGAGCGGATCTCCTACTTGCACTCCTACGAACTCGTCGCAGGAATCGACGCTGCCGAGCTCTGGCTCGCGAACGCCAAACAACGTCAGGCAACAGCCGTCGTGCTCGGCAACGACGCCATCGCGCTCGGCTTCATGCGGCGACTCCAGCAGGAGGGCATGCGAATACCACACGAGCTGTCAGTGCTCGGCTTCGATGGCATTCCCGCCGGCGAGTTCGCCTGGCCGAGCCTGACCAGCGTGACGCAACCGACTCACCAAATGGGCGCCGAGACTGCGCGTCAACTCCTCCATGCTCGCGACCCCGTGTCGCCGGCTCCCCTTCAGCTTCACTACCAACTCCAACTCGTCGCGCGCGAGTCGACACAACCCCCGAGATCTCAACCATGAAATACCTTGCTTTCACCTCCCTTTCTCGAACGCTGACCGCGCTGGGCTTGACCTACAGCCTCGCCTTGGGCGGCGTCGCTTGCGACGATGGAATCAGGGGCACGGCGACTGGAGGCGGCGACAACGGTTCCGGCGGCACGGATCCCGGCACCGGCCAGGGCGGTCAAACGGCAACGGCTCTGCCAGCCAAGTACGCCGACTTCTTTCCGATCGGAGCGGCAGTCAACTCGTGGCACTTGGACAATCTGACCGAGATCGTTGCGACAGACTTCAATCACCTCACGGCGGAGAACGCCATGAAGATTCAGGATATTCATCCAGCCGAAGCGACCTTCAACTGGACAGAGGCGGACAAGATCGCCGACTTCGCACGCGACCACGGCATGAAGATGACGGGTCACGCGCTGCTCTGGCATCGCCAGGCGCCGGCTTGGATCTTCGCGGGCGTGACGGCAGGGGACGCCACCAGCTTGGAACTACTCAAATCTCGGCTGAAATCGCACATCGAAGCCATGGTCGAACGCTACGACGACGTGGTCGACAACTGGGACGTCGTGAACGAAGCCATCAGCGACACGGCCGGTAAAACCTACCGCGACGGCAGCGAAGGCTCCAAGTGGTACGAACTGTTCGAGAGCGAGGAGTACATCTACTGGGCGTACAAGTACGCGTACGACGCACTCGAAGCCAGGGGCGCAGGTCACTCCGTCGGCAAGCTCTACTACAACGAGTACACCGTGACCGTGAAAGTCGACAAGATCATGACGCTGCTCGATTGGCTCGCGAACGACAAGGGGCTCAGGATCGACGGGGTCGGCTTCCAAAGCCACGAGAACATGACTTGGCCAAGCACCACGGATCTACAGACTGCCATCGATCAGTTTGCAGCCGCTGGCTACAAGATGAAGATCAGCGAACTGGACGTCACCGTTTACTCGGACTACTCGACGGGATCGTTCGTGGCATCACCGGAAGTGCCGTGGACCCAGGACCTGGAGACTGCACAGGCGGCGCGCTTTCAGGCGCTTTTCGAGCTCTATCGGAAGAACAGCCAGCACATCACCAGCGTCACCTTTTGGGGTATCAGCGACGATCGCACCTGGCTCGATAACGAGCCCGTCCCCGGCCGCAACGACTACCCGCTGCTCTACGATGAGACGCACCAGCCCAAGGATGCTCGTGCTGCCATCCTGAACTTCTAACAGTAAGCCAGGCGCTCGCTCTAGCGGGCGAGCGCCGCGATGACCAAGCCGGCCAACGCGGCCAGAGCCAGAGCGATCCAGACGAAGCGTCCGGTCGAGTAAGCGCTTTCGTCAGCCGAGCCGAGAGCGCGCCTGAAAATTCCGGTGTGGTGCGCGGCAACTTCTACGGCTCGGTCCTGTTCAGCGATCTTGAGGCGGGTCTCCGCCTCCACGGTGACCTCTCCGCGGAGCTCGAGTACGGCGCGCGCCGCCCGCGCCAACTCGGCAACGCGGCCGCTCCGGGCCTGATCGAGCAAGCCCGCGTGGCTCGTCATGTCGCCTTCGTGGGTCGACATATAGCCTTCTTTTTCACCTTCGATGCGGTCAGCGTCAGCATGGGCGCGCCGCTCGGCATCCTCGGCCTGACGAAGGCTCTGCGCCCGAAGCTTGAAATCGGCTTCGGCAGCAGCCAGCGCGGCACGAGCTGCTTTCAGTTCATTCTCGAGAGCGACATAGCGCAGGGCTAGGTCTTGAGGCATCACGGCGCCCTCGCCGGCGCGCTCTCGCGCGAGCTCCTGCACGTTGCGCACCTCGATCTCCAGACGATTGGATTGAGCACGCGCCCGGCGCACCAACCGATCGGATTCGGTGTGCACGGCCCGCGCTTGCACCGCGCTCGCTCCGAGCGCGTCTTGCGCAGCGCGTGCCTGCTCGAGTCGACTCAAGATGGCGCTCAACGTCGACTCGCCAGACACGTCGGCCTGGGCCAAGCTCCGCGCACGCTCGGCGATCAAGGCTTCGTACTTGTCGATTTCGAGATAGAGGCGACTGAAGCGATCGTTGTCGCCCAGCTCGGGTCGCAATTTTTCGCCCAAATTCGCCAAAACTTGGTCGCGTTCGAACTCGGCTGCAGCCAGTGCACGCTCCGCCTCGTCCAAACGCACCTGCACCTGCTTCTTGCCAAAGAACACGCGCAAGAAGTAGAGGGGCGCGGTCAAGAACGAACCTGGCGGCTGCCCAAAGCCCGCCGCGTCGTCGACCTGTTGCTTCGAAATGCTCAGTTCGTCATCGAGGGGCGTCCGCCCGTGAGGCCACGGACCGTCGCTCGTCGTGTCGCTCGGCATCGGGACGGCCACGACCAAATCCATCGACGGAGCGAGGCCGAGGGCTTCGTCGAGATCCCAGTCCGCAGCCCCTGCCGACGAGAGCGGCAGTCCCAAACTCGGCGGCGGCACCGAGGCCTGCGCCGCCATGGGCGGGGGAAACGAGCTGCGCTTCGGCGGCACGGAAGCACGCCGGTCGGGA
>JBBQHO010000275.1:0-3836 GCA_038324055.1 Polyangiales bacterium
GGTCCGCCACCGACAGCGACAAGGACACGCTCGAGCACTTCGTCTACTTGAGCCCCGACGGGGTCGACTGGTGGCCGGTCACCGGAGGTCTGAAAGACGCGAAGTTCGAGGCCAAGATCGGCGAGCTCAAGGGCGGCACGTACACCGTGAAGGTCATCTCCTCCGACGGCTTCAGCACGGCGGCGACAACTGCATCGATCAAGCTTTGAGAGGCTAACGGTGAGGCCACGCGTACACGGCCGCGCCTGCCAACGTTTGGGCGTCCAATAGCTATGGACTCGCCAGACGGCACCAACTATCTCGAAGGGCTCATCCCCTCGAGGTGTTTCAGTTGAAGAAGCTCGTTGCTCTATTGCTGTTGTCGTTGCCCATGAGCGCGCTTGCGCAGACGTCCACCAAGAAGCTCGTCACCGTCGATGGTGGCAGCGTGTTCCGTGCCTGGTTGAGCTGCGTCTATGCGTACGCGAACCAGGGCGTGTCGATGCGCATGGCCGTCGAGGAGTGCGCGGCCAAGGACCATCCCGCAATCCCCGAGAGCAGCATCGATGTCGCCGGGATCCTCGGCGAGGGTGAGTCGGTCGCGACCGGTGTGTGCGCGGCATCGAGCGTCGACCCAAGATTCGCGGAAGACGGCGGCATCCCCAAAGCGTACGAGAACCTCTCGGACAGCCTCTATCTCTCCGTCGAGCTTCAGGCCGCATGCGGCAAAGGCAAGGCGAGCGCCTGCTTGGCGGAAGGGATGGAGAAGAACGAGCAAGGCCGGATCCTGAACGAAGCGAAGAAGAACGACGCTGAAAATAAGGGGGGCAAGGACGGCGGCACACGTCGCCTCGCCGGCGATCAGCTCAACGCCTGTGAATTGGCGACCACCACTGTCGGTGAGTGCAACCGTGACGGCTGGAAGACCGCGCCCTGTCAGATCCTCCAGTCGAATCTGAAGGGCTGCGCCGACCCGTTAATCGCCCGCACGAACCCTGACGAGCCTCAAGCCTGCGACATGGAGGAGATCGACGCCGAGACCATCAAGACGGTGACCTTCCTCGCATGCTCCAAGGACACCAGGCCGTTGGGCCCGGATGTGAATCCCTGCGAGCCGATGGGCGCGACCGGCCTCGCGCACGTCTATCGCTTGCCAGGCAAGGACGATAACCCGCTGTGCAGCGATCCTCAGGCGATGGTCCTCCCTGAGGACTGCATCCACACCATCGAGGTCATCGACGTTGGCCCCGACTGGGAGGAAGAGATTCGCCAGTTCCAGGGGATCTTCGGCGGGCCCGTAGGCGTCTTCCCCGGCCACGGCGGCAATCCCTCGCCTCCCGCGGGCTGCAAGGTGTGCGCGCCTTAGAGCCTGACCGGGATCGGTGAAGCTTTGAGCAGCGCGTTGGTCTAGACTCGCCGCATGATCGCCGCGCTCCTGACCGTGCTCGTTGCGCTTCCCTACCAGGACGCGCAACAGCGCTTTTCCATCGACTTGCCCGAAGGCTGGCAAGCGGCGGTCGGCGGCAACGACACCGGAGGCGTCACCTTCACGCGCAATCGAGGCGGCGTGCTGGCCATCTGCTCGGTGCGCATCACGCCGCTCGGACAGACCTCGCTCGACGCGTATGTGACCGCGATGGTGGACGCCTCGCGTGGCCAACCCGGCTACAAGGTCATCGCGCAGGGCAACGACAAGCTCGCGGGTGGCGCGGCCTGGCGACGGCGCTATGTCGCCAGCATCGACCCCCAGGGCAAGCTGCAGAAGATGATCGACGAGCGCGTGACCTCCTCGAACGGTGTCGCCTACGTGGTGCACATCGAGACGGTGACGCAGGCCTTCGAGAGCTTCGTGCCCGAGTTCTCGCAGCTCGTGAACAGCTTCGGCTTCCCGCGCCCCGAAGCACGCCAGGCGATGCCCGGCCTACCCAACTATGTGCTGGTTGGCTCGTGGCTCTCGGACAACGACAAGAGCTCGCGCATCACGTTCTACGCCGACGGTCGTGTGATGTTCGGCGCCTTCATTGGCGTGTACCGCATCGATGGCAATCAGCTGTTCATCCAGCTCACCAATCAGCAGCCGCAGGGCTACTACTGGGAGCTCGTCGGCGGAAATCTCACGCTGGTGAATCCCGCGCTGGCCATTCCTCTGCGCTATCGACGCGTCGCGATTGGCGACTAGCGCTCGCATGAGGAGGCTTGGCTAGCTTCAGGCAAGAGATTGAGGCGTTCGCTCTAACGCTCGAACCCGGGGTGGCGGCCTGGCGAGCCTGGCCGATTAAGACTTGGGTTCGGGGCCCGGATGACGAAGACTCGTGGCCATGGCGTACCTGATTCTCGCAGCTCAGCTGATCGCCTCGTTCGGCATGCTGGCCCTCTTCTCGATCGCTGCTGCTTTCCAGGACGAAGGCGTACGCTGGTCGAACACTGCGACCAAAGCGCTCGATCTCACCATGTTCGGAGTGCTGTTCATCCCAGCGGTGCTCGCGCTCGTGTCGCTGTTTCGCGAGCTACGCGGCCGTCCGCCAGTACTGAAGCTACCCTGGTGGTTCATGACGTTCCTGGTTTGCGGATTTGCCACCGTCGGCCTGATGGCCGTGAAGGAGGAGATTGCTCACACAGCGCGCAAGGCTTCCGAAGATCGGCACCGTGCGGAGCTCGTTGCCGCGACCCAGCAAGGCGATGGCGCCAAGGCGTGTGAGCTGGTGTGCCTGGGAGAAGGCGCGCCGGTCGGTGCTTTCGCCGTGTGCCGAGGCTACGTCGACCAGGCGAGCACTGCCGAGGAGCGCTTGCGGCGACTCGAGCCCTTCACGATGGGTGGCTGGCTACGATCGTGGAACGAGGGCAACAAGGTGGTCGCTGTGGTGCCGGCGCCTGATCAGGTGTGGTTCGTGAACGCCTTCTTCGGAGCGCTGCTCGAGGTGACCCCGGGGTCGAGCGCTCAGCGACCTGCGGCCTCGCCAGTGTTCGACGATCTCCTGACAGCAGGCTCGGCACTCTCCGGCGTTGGACGGCCCGAGCTGCTGACCCATGAGGCGCTTTGCGCGATTGCGAGACTCGTACCGCGCATCGAGAGCACCTACGCCGAGCGTCTCACCGCCGCGACCACCGGCAATCCCGAGCGGGCAACATACTTCCGCTCCGTGCTGGAGGACGCCCGCACCCGAGCTGGGCGCTGCGAGACACCCTGACCCCAGTGCTCGCGGGATTTCGTTCGTTTCCCGGCGACCTTGGCGTCGGCTCGACACAACCTGTCGCCAGGGCTAGAGGCCGAGCCTGTCCATGGCGCTTTTTTCGTAGTCTCGGTCTTCAGCGGGATAGCGCACATCCCTGCCGGCGGCTTTGGCATGGGCCCACAACATGCCTTGGCCAGCCGGCATCGTGTCGACCGCCTTGTCGAAGACGGGATCGGCGAATGCTTGCGCCGCGTCGATGACCGTCCAGCCGCGGCTCTCGAACATGCTCAAGAGATCGTCGAGATTGGCCTGACTGTCGCAAAGCTTGGTCCACCGGTTGTAGTCGGGGGCGCTCGCGTCATCGATCCAGATGTCGTCCCAGGAGGTTGCCCGATACTGCAGCTTCGTGACCGCCGAGCTTGCCTTGCCAAATGCAGTGCCGAGCTCGAAGTCGCCTGCGCGGGCGCCAACTGCGCCGTCTCCGAACGACACGCTGCCAGGGCTGCGATGACGACGAGCACGCAGATTCTTTGCATAACCCAAAAAAGCGAAAGCCCCGTCTTGGATTTCTCCGAGACGGGGCTTTCTAAATTTATTCCGGCAGCGACCTACTCTCCCACACGGTTACCCGTGCAGTACCATTGGCTCAGGTGGGCTTAACTTCCGAGTTCGAGATGGGATCGG
>JBBQHO010000276.1:0-3816 GCA_038324055.1 Polyangiales bacterium
GTAGTGCTTGCCGACGATCGAGATCAGGTTTTCGTCGGTGACGCCGGTGTTGGCGATGGCGTCCGTAATCAAAACCACGCGGTTGGTGTAGGTCGGCTGGTAGGTGCGGTCGACGGCGGCGTAACCTTGAGACAGTCCGTCGTTCAGGTTGGTCGAGCCGAGCGGCTGAATTTGTTGAATCATCTGCTCGAGCCGGGCGGTCGGGTCGCGACCGACCACGAAGTTTTGAGCCAAATCACACGAAGTCGTGTCAAACAAAACCAGGTGGACGATGTCGCCCATTTTCAGCTCACGCACCGAGCGCAACAGGCCGCGCTTGAGGTATTCCATGCGGCCCTCGGCGGCCATCGAACCCGAGCGATCGATGACGTACGCCAAGTTGGCGTTGCGCCGCGTGGCCTGTGTGAGCGGACGACCTTGCACGGCCAGGCTGAGGGTGAGCAGATTCGGATCTTCGGTGCTGGGCGCGATGTTGGGCAGAACCGAGAAATCGTGATCCTGCGCGACCGGCTGCGTCTGGAACGAGAAGTAGTTCAAGAGCTCGTGCGGTCGAACGGTGCTGGGCGGCACGGGCGAGTAATGATCGATGGCCCAGATGACGCGCTGCGCCGAGGAAAGGCTCATTGTGTCGTCGTTCGACAGGTAGATGGCGGCGCCCCAATCAGGACCGCGGGCCGCTTGGCCAGGATACGGCGGGGGTTCGGGCGCGTAGACGTCGCTCGAAGAGCCCTCCCGTTTTTCATCGCGTGAGCGCGCGGCTTCTCTGTCTTTGGGGGCGTCGAAGCGGGGCCCACCCTGAGGGGCCGCGGCGCTGGGGGCAGGAGCTGGCGCAGCCGACGGTGTGCTCCGGGCGCCTTGCCAAGAGTTCGACGCGTCACCTTTGGCTTCGGCGACAGAGCTCGCCGCTTTCTTGCTGGGAGCGCTGCGGGTCGCCTGGCCGTAGCCGCCGCCACCAGGGCCGGTCCCGCTCGCACCTAGTCCACCTACGCTGCCATACGAACTGGGCGCAGACTTCTGTGGGTAAGGCCCACCGCGCGACGAATAGCCGTCGTCATAGGCGGGGCGCGGAAAGCAGCGAGCGGCGCCGTCGACGAAGCGCGGCATTGCGGGTAGGGGGGGCAGAGCGGCCACGGCCGGGCTGCGATGCTCTTCGTGCGGACGAGTCTGAAAATGAAACGCTGGACGTCCGACGGCATTGCCATGCGGATCGACCGCTACCGTGGTCGACGCGTTGCCCATGGCGCCAGTCCCGCCCGTCGCGACGCCTGTGCTGCCGCCCGCCTTGCTCGTAGTGCACGCCAAGACCCCGCTGCCCAAAACTACAAAAGCCACCCCGACCCCGATGAAGTTCCTCATGGGGGGTAACTACGCCCGAATGCGCGATTCGTTCTCCTTCACGGCAAGAAATGTATGCGTAGGTGCGATGCGGCCGCAGGCCCGGGCAGAGCAGCGCGAGAAAATGGGCAGAACGGACCCGCTTCATCTCGTGTACGCTGTGAGAGGAATGTGGGGAGTGGGGAAGACGATTCCGTGACTGAGGACCGCTTTGGCATCGTGGGGAAGGTCGTGGCGCGCACCTACGAGGTTGAAGACGTCGTCGCCGAAGGCGGCTTCGGCGTGGTCTATCGCGCCCACCACAAGGGCTTTCGCGCCAAGGTCGCGCTCAAGTGCCTCAAGATCCCAAGCGACCTCACCGAAGATCAACGGCAGAAATTCCTCGAGCAGTTTCGCAGCGAAGCCGAGGTGATGTTTCGCTTGTCCAGCCAGATCCCGGCCATCGTGCGGCCGCTCCACGTCGACGCGTTCCACACGGCCGACAACCAACTCGTGCCCTTCATCGCGCTCGAGTGGCTCGAAGGACGCACCCTCGATGCCATCATCTTGCGCCGCGCCGAGAAGGGCCGTCCGCCGTTGGGTCTCGACGCGTTGGTGCGCCTGCTCACGCCCATCGCAGCAGCGCTCGAGCAAGCTCATAATCTGCAAGGTCCGCTCGGCACGCTCACGGTCATCCACCGCGACATGAAGCCCGAGAACTTGTTCGTTGCGCGACTGGGCGAAGGAGATGTCGCCAAAATTCTCGACTTTGGCATCAGCAAAGTGAAGCTCGCAGCTGGACAGCTCGCCGGGCGCGCGAGCCAAACAGGCGAAGCTTTCGTGGCTTTTTCGCCGGCCTACGCGGCGCCCGAGCAATGGGCGCCTCGGCGTTTTGGCCAGACCGGGCGCTGGACCGACGTGTGGGGCCTGGGCATCACGCTGGTCGAAGCCGCCAAGGGTTTCGAAGTCATTGGCGGCGATCACGCCGAGATGATGGGCACCATCATCGATCCGGTTCGGCGTCCCACTCCGCGGACCGAAGGCGTGCAAGTCAGCGACGCCGTCGAAGAAGTCTTCCTCAAGGCGCTGGCCGTCGATCCACGCGATCGCTATCAATCGATCGGCGAGTTTTGGGACGAGCTCAGCCTTGCGCTGGATCTCCGCCACGAAGTCGGCACCATCTCGGCCCGCCCCAGCGCCCCCAGGCCTGCCAGCGCCATCACCGGGAGTGGCTTCGACTCGGTCATGCCGCCAGCGATGCCGCCGTCCGCCGCACCAGCAGTGCCGCAAGTGCCGCCACTGGGCGTTGCCGGTGCCGCGACCCAGGTTGCTCCAGGCGCGCGCCCTCATCCCGCGGCCGCGCTCCCCGCAGTTCGTGCCCCCCAGGGCTCGATGAGCGACCTCAAAATCCCGCTCGCCGTCGACTTGGGCGCCCGAGGTCAGATGGCGCCCAGCGGCTTGGGTTTGGCCCCGGTCAGCCTGCGCCCGCGGCCCGCGCCCTCGCCTCTGCCTGCCTACCGCGCGCCGCAACCGCCGCTCCTCAAAAGCCTCGGCCCGGCGCTGTCGCTCCTCGCCCTCAGCGTCGCACTCACCTTGCTTGACCGCGCCTTCGCAGGCTCGCGCGGCGTCCCGCTCGCCATCGGCCCGGTGCGCGCCAGCTGGATCGCAGCCGGCGTCATGGTGCTCGCTCTGTTCAACGGGTTTTCGGTCATCAAGCGCAGTTTGCGCTGAGCCGTCGACGTCAGCTCACTTGACTCCGCCTTCGATGCCGCAGCTGACGCTGCAGCCATCACCGTTCACGCGGTTGCCATCGTCGCACTGCTCGCCTTCGCTCTTTTGGAGCTTCTTGTCGCCGCAGCGCGGGCCCAGCACGCAGCCTGCGGCGCAGCCGCCGTAGGCTCCGGCATTCGTGCCGTCGTCGCAGTCTTCGAACGACGATTGAACCTTGCCGTCGCCGCAGCTGGGCGGGACTTTGCAACCAGGAGCGCAGCCTGCGCCGTAGGTCGTCAGGTTGATGCCGTCGTCGCAGGCTTCTTTGCTCGCGTTGTCGGTGTCGGGAGGCAGTCCATCGCCGCAGAACAGGCCGCGGCTCTGGCAATCATTGCCGCATTTGCCGTAGCTGCCGTCGTTGCCGCTCGGGCCGTCGTCGCAGAGTTCGTCGCTGGCGACGTCGCCGTCGCCGCAGGTGGAGACGCACTGGCTCTTGGGACGGTTGAAGTCCTTGAGCGTCACCTTGAAATTGGAGCCGCACTCGTTGCGCTCGGCTTGGAACATGGCCACCTCGTAGATGCCGCCAACGACCAAACCAAGGTCGACGGTCTGGGTCCCTCTTGCCGTCCCCACACCCGGAACGCTACCTGGACTGCGCGGGGTGCCGGTTGCGTTGAGCAAGTCACTGTCTACCACCGCCTGCCCATTGCCGCCCGCGTCAAGCACGAAGTGCGCGCTCTTGGAGCCGTGAAGACCACCCAAATCGATGACCAGCTGGCCGTTCACGAACAC
>JBBQHO010000277.1:0-3782 GCA_038324055.1 Polyangiales bacterium
GCAGAAAAGACCTGCCGTGCCCTTCGTCGATAGACTTCGCCTGCTCGGCACGAGCGGTTCGCGGAAACTCATGGCTGGCGAGTTTTCTCGCCTTTTGCGGCGGGCGCTCACGCCCGAGCAGAATCACGAGATGCTCAGCGCACGGCCGTGGAACGTGGGGACGGAGGGCATCGGCTTTCCGTTCTCGCCCTTGGCCGCGGCCGTGGCCGTGACCTACCACCGCACGGCTGCGCGCGCGCTGTGGGACTTGTACGAGTCGCGAGCGACGCGGCTGGAGCCGCTCTACGCGGAGCTGGGTCAAGAAGTCGCCGACGACGTCCGCGGCTACGCGTTCGACGGCGCCAAGATATCGGTCTTGGCGTTTCATCCGCGCTCGGTCGAGGCCGGCGAGCGCCAGGTTGTGGGTACGGTCAAGAACGCCTTGATTGACGGCTGCAAAGGTCGCGGAATCACGCTGACTGTCGACGCCGAAAATCCGGACTTGGTCTTTCATGTGCGCAGTTACGAGGACGAACACGGGCCCGTCCTGACTGTGTCTTTGGACTTGGTGGGCCGCCCGCTCCACCAGCGCGGCTACCGAACGCAGAGCGGCGAAGCGCCGCTGCGCGAAGATCTGGCGGCGGCGCTGGTCATGCTCAGTCGTCACGACTCGCGGCGTGAGTGCGTGATCGATCCGATGGCTGGAGCCGGCACGCTGATCGTCGAAGCGGCGCACATGGCGCAGGGCAAGGCCCTGTGGACCTCGGGGCGCGCGCCCAGCGCAGCTTCTCACCCGTTGCTCGCTGCTGCGTTCGAAGGGCTCGGAAAGCCGCTGTTCGACGATTCCAAACCGCCGCTCTACGCGGCGGAGATCAATCCGGTGACGCAGGCGCTGCTGGCGCGCAGCTTGGAGACCGCGGGCGTCTTGCCGCAGGTGACGACCTACGCCGGCGATTTTCGCGATTGGGACGCGTCCGCCATCCGCGAAGATTCGCTGTCGCGTGGTTACGCAGGAGGCGTGATCTTGAGCAACCCGCCCTACGGGGCGCGCTTGGACATGCCACTCGGCGAACTGGGGGATTTGTACGCCGGGCTTGGCGATTTTTGTCGGCAGTTTCCCGGCTATCGCGCGGGTTTTTTGATCGGCGAACCCAGCGAAGACGATGGCACGCCGCGCGCCTACCTGTTCCAGGACAGCTTCGGCGGCCGGCCGCGCATTGCCAAGCCGCTGCGCAACGGTCCGCTCCGGGCTCTGTTTTTGCTCTACGATCTCTGAAAACGGACGCGTGCGACGGCGCGTGCGACGGCGCGTTCGACGAGGCAGCTCGACGACGAGCGCTCGCGCAAACCGCTACGATGTAGGCCGCTGTCGCCTCTTGGTAACCTAGAGCGCACACACACATAGCTCACAGCTCTGTGGGAAGAAAAATTCAGCGCCGAACTCGAAATTCGTCCTGCCACGACGGATTGTTTCTGGTTTGTGCGGCGGTCATTCCGCAAGTCGTGGCAAGCTAAGGGAGCGCTTTCCTAGGAGAATTACCTTGTCTCACCTTCGCCGACCTCTAGTTGCCCTGACCTTCTCTTGCTCGTTGGCCTGGGGGACGCTTGCCGGCTGCGGCGCGACTGCAGACGGTGATGCCTCGAGCCAGGACAAAGATGGCAACAGCGACACCAGCGGCGATCTGAGCGTCGATGGCAGCACGACCGATGACGGCACCATCAATACTGGCGACCTTTCGAACAATCCTCCTGGGCCCAACTGTGGCAACAGCGTTCTGAATCCGGGTGAGGCCTGCGACGACGGCAACAACGAGGCTGGCGACGGGTGTCACAACAACTGCTTGTTGCTCGACCCCGGTTTTACCTGCCCAGTGGCGGGCGCGGCCTGTTTTCCGTACGCCCGCTGCGGCGACGGCATCGTGTCGTTCCCCGAGCAATGTGACGGCGGCACCGACGGTGTCACGGGCTGCTCAGACAAGTGCAAAGTCGAGATCGGCTACAAGTGCATGACTGTCGCCGGCGCAAGTGAGTGCTCGGAGACAGTCTGCGGCGATGGAGAGATCGAAGGCACCGAAACCTGCGATGATCCTGGGCAAAACCCGCCAGTGCCCTTCGACGGCTGCGACGAACGCTGCCAGGCCGAGCCGTACTGCGGACCGAATGGCTGCACTTCGTCTTGCGGCGACGGCATCGTCCTGGGCGAAGCCTGCGACGACGGCAACAAGACCAACGGCGATGGTTGCTCGTCGACGTGCAAAACCGAAGACGGCTACGTGTGCGCGCAAGCCCCCTGCGAAATGGAAGACGGCGCCTGCATTCTCACCATTCCCGCTGTGTATCGCGACTTCGAATTCGCACACCCGGATTTCGAGGTCGGCTGCGGGACCCAGGTGAATGGCGTCACCACGAACACACTCGACGCCGAGGGCAAGCCCCAGTTCTCAGGCAGCCACACCGGCGACGTTTGCATCACTTCCGCGACGACCTTCAACACCTGGTATCGCAACACGCCCGGAAGTGACACGAGCCTCAACAACAAGACCGTCGTCGGTTCAATCAAGCTCTACGAAAGCGGCACGAACAGCTTCGTCAACCGCTTTGGCGTCAACGGCAACGGCGCGACCAGCGCCAAGTACAACAATCTGGACGGCAACCCGCTGTTCTTCCCCATCGACGATGCTGACGCGGCGGGCGCCGGCGCTGTCGCCAAGATCCCGCAAGAAGTCTACGGCGGCAGCTGGGCCGACGATCCGAGCGGCGCCAAGCGCAATTTCTCGTTCACCTCGGAGATCACCTACTGGTTCCAATACGACTCCGCCTCCAGCGCCGTTCTCTCTTTTACGGGTGACGACGACGTTTGGGTGTTCGTGAATCGCCGCTTGGCCGTCGATCTCGGCGGTCTTCACGTGCCCATTCTCAAGAGCGTGACCATCGACTCGAGCACCGCCGCCGGCTTCAACTTAGTCAACGGCAAGGTCTACGAAATCAAAGTGTTCCACGCCGAGCGCAAGATGACTGGCTCGAGTTTCAAGCTCACTTTGGGTGGCTTCAACACTTCTCGGAGCCAGTGCGACGCGCAATGCGGCGACAGCATCATCGGCGGCAACGAGGAATGCGACGACGGCGTCAACGACGGCGGATACAACGAGTGCCAGCCGGGCTGCGTGCTGGGTGGCTACTGCGGCGACGGCGTCGTGCAAGAAGCGGAAGACTGCGACGACGCAGCTCCCAATCGCCCCGCCGACTGCAGCGGCTGCCGCATCCTCACGGTCAAGTGACGGCGAGGGGCAGCTTTGGGTGGGCCGCGCCTCGTCACTCGAGGCGGGGCCGCGTGAGCGGCGACACCGGGATGTTCTGCGGCGTGGCGCCCGAGTCGCGGACGTAGAGCGGCGTGAGCGGGTGCTCGCTTGGCTCCAGGGTCCCAACGAGTAACGCGACGGCTCGCGCGTCCGGATCGCTGCGCACGAGCCGATAGGGCTCACCCGAAAAGCGAGCGGTAATGGCTGCCTCGGCGCCTTCTTGCGGGATGGCCACGGGCGCCAGCCGTTCACGGTCGTGCGCGTCGTAGGCGCCCAGGAAGAACTCCTGGCGGCGCGCGTCGCGGAGCACGACGCTGAGTTCGCCCGCTACGCCTGGCGTCAGACCATCGCCCGAGAGCCGCGCGCTGGCGGCTGCGACCCGCAAGCTGCCAAGACCCAGCGCCGGGATGCCCAGCCCCATGCGCAGCCCCTCGGCCAGGGCCAAACCCACGCGCACGCCGGTGAACGAGCCGGGACCGACGCTGACGGCAACCCGTTCGAGCG
>JBBQHO010000278.1:0-3764 GCA_038324055.1 Polyangiales bacterium
CACCAGGGTGGCGGGGGGCTCAGTGTCATTCCCGGATCTCACCTGGCGCCCGGGCCGCCGGACGTCGAACGCGGCTTGCCGATCGCGACTCGTGTGGGCGACGTCATTCTGTTCGATACGCGCCTCTATCACCAAGGCATCGTCTCGCTCGAGGATCGCGAGACCGACGCCGATCGCGCGTCGTGTTTCATGACCCTTGCGCGCGACAACCCCATCAGTCGCGACTTCGTCAATGCCACGATTTGGCGGCAAAATAGGCAGCTCCGGCGCCGGTCTTACGTGCTGCGCGGTGACTTGGCTGCGGCGCTGGAGCGCGCCAACCTGCCCCCCCTCGGCTACGATTGTGCGCCCCAACCTACGTTGCTCGGATTGATCCTGGGGTATGCACGGCGCGCCGTCGACTACCTGCGCGACGCCCGCTCGAAGGCGCGGCGCCGCAACAACGCATCCAAGGCTAAGGAGCTGCCGACGACCCCGCCGTGACTGCTTCGGGGCGAACGAGCTCAGGGTCGGCGCCCAAGTGGACAACCGCCGGCGCGCTGAGCAGGCCGCCACCGCGGAGGTGTTGGCCCAAAAAGTCACGGGCCTGATAGCGAACGCCAGGGCGCGAAGCGGCAAACTGCCATTCTTGGTCAGGCTCGAGCCGAACTGCTGGCAGGCCGTCGAGCAACAGTAACAGGGGCACTTCCAAGACGTTCTTGAAGGAAAGCTGAGGGCCCGTGCCGGTCGGCCACAACTCGCGTTGGATCTTTTCGGGCCACGGCTGGGCCTGTTGAGGCGGAAGTTCACCGGGCTTGAAGATCGGCATGACGGGCGGAACCGAAAAATCGCTCGGACGCAAATCCGTACGCCGCTTGTGGCCCGAAATGGTGGCGCGAAGTTCCCCGCCTTCTGCCCAGGCAAACTTGAACTCGAGCGGTCTTTCGCCCGCGAGGCAGCCGGTCTCACTCTCCCGAACACGCAAGAACTCGAGCAGTAAATCGCAGAACAAGGCGCCCGAGTTGCTCCACTCGGCGTCTTCGATCGAGCGCAACGTGAGCTCACCGAGTGGGCTCGTGATCTTGCGCACGATTGACTTCTTGCCGTCGTTCGACACCTCGGCTGCTCCGACAACGGCCGCAAATGGAGGCATGACATCGACGCGGCGATCTTCGAACAGTGCCGACAGCGCGCCTTGGGGCACGGTGCGGTAGCTGCGACCATCCGGCCAAACGACGATGTGTCCAAAGCGATCGCCGCGACTGCGGATCTCTGTGTCTTGGGGCAGCTGAAACAATGCGCCTTTGAGCAGGACGCGTTGGTGCGGAGCGCGCTCCCTCTCTGCTTCAACGGCGCCCGGCAAGCCCTCGACGAGCCAGCTGGCGTGCGCCAGCTCGGCCCGTTCGCCGAGTTCTGGCCCGCGGCGCACCTCCGGCCAGAAGAAATCTACCACGAACTCGAAGCCCGACGCCGCAGAGCCCGGAACGTCCTCGTCGCGTAAGGCCCTGTCGGCGACCAGAGGTTTTCTCACGAGCGTCTGCGCCGGGGAGGCAGCGTTGACGCCCCCGAACCGATTCTGCGCACCAGAAAGCGGCTCAGGCAGTATCTGCGCATTGGGACTGGGCTCGTTGCTCGATCCGAGTTGTTCCGCGGGCGTGGTGCGCGACTCACAAGCGAGCAGCGTCGCGAACGCCAGCACGACCGCGTTCGACGGGGCCGCCCGCAGCTTGGCCGATCTCGCTGAGCGCCGCATCAAGGCGAGTCTGTCTCGATGGCGACGCCCAGACAACAACGAAACAGCCAGGCATCTTCTCCATCGGCGTAGTAGGCGCGGCGCTCTCCATCGCGGCGAAAGCCATGAGCCGTGTAGAGGGCTTGGGCCGGCTGATTGCCGGCGCGTACCTCCAAAAAAGCCCATTTTGCCCCACGTTCACGGCCTCGTGCAAGCAGCCGATCGAGGAGCACACCGCCCCAACCCAGGCGGCGTCGCGTTTCGTGAACGGCCACGTCGACGATCTCGAGCTCGTCGGCCACGAACCAACCCAGCGCCAAACCGACCGGTCGCGTCTCTTCGGCGCAGAGCCACAATTCGCTGTGCTCGAGCGCCAACTCTCTTGCGCTGTCGAGCTTCAGGCCGCAGCCGAGCGCCAGTACGTCCAGATCGTGCGCGTCAGTCGGTCGTGCGCGTCGGATCTCCATCGGGCCAGCCAATCAGCCGCGGCGCTTGACGAGGCGCGAGTTGAGCAAGCGGTAGAGGACCTTGCAAATTTCGAAGGAGCTGCCGTCGAGGTTGTCGACCAGTTCCCGGGCACTGGTTTCGCCGTCGATGGCGTGCAGCACACGCAGCTCGAGTTCGGTGAGGTCCTTGCGCTCTTCCAAGCCTTTGACGGCCATCTCGTCACGAAAGAGCACGTCACCGAAGTCGAAGCTGTCCTCGATCAAGCGCCACTCGTCGACACGGCGGAAGCCTTCCATGACCAGTCCAGCCGTTCGCAGTCCGAGCGAAGCGCGAGCCGCCAAGGTGTTTTCGGTCTGCTGCAAGAAGCGGAAGCGCCCGCTGCGCCAGCGCACGACCTCGTACACCAGCTCGGACGTCTGGTTGGCCAAGGCCGACATCAACTGCTCTTCGCTCATCAGACCTTCTTGAACGAGAAAGGCACCCAACACCTGGCCTGCGGCGCGGCTCTTGTCGATACAGTCGTCGAGCAACTCGCGACTCAACGCGCCGGTCTCGACCAAGTAGCGACCGAGCAAAAATTCTTCGGGCAAGCCAGCGTAGGTGGCGAAGTCGAGCATGCCGTCGCGAACGAACAACGTGACTCGCGAGCGGTTGTGAGAAAGCGTGAGCGCTCCGGTCTTGCGCTGGAATTCGAGCAGCTGCAGGATTTCTGCGATCGAAATCGACGCGAGATCACCCGACAGCACTTCGCCGGCGTGCCCGGAGAAGTCCGACTCGGCTACCAAGGAAGCCAACTCGGTCGCCGCTTCCGGGCTGAGGGCGCGCGAGAAGGCGTGCAGCAAATCCGAGTGTTTCATCGGCAAAACCAGCCGATTCAGCTCGGGCAAGAGCAACTGGGCCAAATGGTCAGACAGCTGCATGGCAGCCTGACTCGTACGCGCCGACAAGCTCTCCAGCGAGCTCTCTGGGCTCGAGGTCGGTTCGTCCTCGGGAAGCGGCGCGTCGGAACGCCTGCCTCGGTTCTCGTCCCTCTTCTCGAGCGCACTCTGAATAACGGCAATCAGTCCGCGCGCGTCGAATGGCTTGGTAATGGCATCGAGTGCCCCTGTCTGCTGGACGAATTTGCCGCGAATGCGATCGCCCTTGGCGCTCATCAGCACGATTGGCAACTGACTGAGCTCCGGCCGCTGCCGGATCGTCATACAGAGCTGGTAGCCGTTCATGCGTGGCATGACGAAGTCGACGAGAACCAGGTCGGCACTGCCCTGAGCGAGTTTCTGCAGCGCCTCGATACCATCGGCCGCTTCCACGGGCTCGTAGTCGTGTCGCATCAGAATGGACGAGACCACCTTCCGAATGGTGGGACTGTCGTCGACGACCAGGATGCGCGCGCCCATTATGGTTCGTCACCCATCCTGCCGAACGCAGGGAGCCATCACAAGGCCTGGACGGGCGCTGTCGGTAGCCGTTCAGTGCTACGCCCCGGCGGCGCCAGAGCTGGAATCTCTGCGTTTTCCAAGGTGTTCCAGCCCGCGTGGTAGCCGAGCTCTCTGTAGGCCTCGAACTGGCGCTCGTCGAAGAACTGGTCACTCGTGCTCTCGTTGGG
>JBBQHO010000279.1:0-3760 GCA_038324055.1 Polyangiales bacterium
TCTGGTCACCACCTGCCTCGGCGCTGCAGCCGGCGGAATGGCGGCCATGATCACCTACACGTTGGCCATCTCGAAGAAGCCCGACCTGTCCATGATGCTGAACGGCATTTTGGCTGGCCTTGTGGGCATCACGGCTGGCGCAGACGTCATCACGCCGCTCACCGCAATCATCATCGGCGGGGTCGCGGGTGTCGTGGTCGTGGGCTCAGTCGTTCTGCTCGACAAGGTGAAGATCGACGATCCCGTTGGCGCCGTTTCCGTTCACTTGGTTTGCGGCGTCTGGGGCACCTTGGCCGTCGGCATCTTCTCGACCAACCCCGAGCACACCGTCGTCAAGCAGCTCATCGGAGCTGGCGCGATCGGCGCATTCGCCCTCGCCACGGCGGCGCTGTTCTTCTACCTGGTCAAGATGACGATGGGTCTCCGTGTTTCTGCGGAGGAAGAAATCGAAGGTCTGGATGCGGGCGAGCACGGCATGCATGCCTATGACTTCCTGTCGCCCACCACCCACGGCCTGCCGCCGGAGTCGACTCCGGCTGCAATGGCTGCGCTGGCTCCGGAAGTGTCGGCCGCAGAATAACAAGCAAACGGCAGCGCGTGAGGGCCTGGAACTCCGCACGCACCGCCGAGGCAGTACCCTGGGATGGCTCGTCCGTCCCGGGGTACACTTTTGTCCGACGTCCACTTGCGGGAGCAGCCCGCGTATCCTGGAGTTTTGTCTGCCGTGTCCGACTCTCAGCCGTCTCCGTCTCCGTCTCCGTTGCAGTTTCCCCCCAAGCCACCCGAAGCCTGGACTCCGCTCGTTCGCTTGGCTGCGTGGACGGCCCGTCCGGTCGATCGCTTCTTGCAGATCCAGGCGGCCAGCGGCGTCATCCTGCTCGTGGCCGCGGCCGCTGCGCTCATCTGGGCCAATTCGCCATGGGCGCACGGCTACCACGAGCTGTGGCAGAGCACGCTGGCCATCGAGTTGGGGAGTTTTCGTTTTGCTCGCAACCTGGAGTGGTTCGTCAACGACGCACTGATGGTGGTGTTCTTCTTCGTGGTCGGCATGGAGATCCGCCGCGAAATGCATTCGGGCGAGCTGTCGGAATGGCGGCGCGCGCTCTTGCCCGCTGTGGCTGCACTCGGCGGCATGATCGCCCCTGCGGGCGTCTACTTGCTGATAGGTGGAGCCGGAGCCGCTCGCAGTGGCTGGGGCGTTCCCATGGCGACCGACATTGCCTTCGCCGTGGGCGTACTGGCACTGCTCGGCAATCGGGTCCCACCAGCGCTTCGCGTGCTGCTCTTGGCCCTGGCGGTCATTGACGATCTGGGAGCGATCGTCGTCATTGCCATCTTCTATTCCTCGGGCGTCCAGGCCATGGGTTTCGTGGTTGCGGGCGCCGGTATTGCGGGCGTGTTCGTGCTCCAGAAATTCGGGGTACGCAACAAGCTCGTTTACATAGTTCCTGGCTTCGTCGCTTGGGCAGGGACCTATGCCGCAGGCGTGCATCCGACTATCGCCGGCGTGATCATCGGTCTGTGCACGCCAGTGCAGGCCTGGCTCGGAACAGAAGGCTTCGCGCAAGAGGTTGCAGAGCCCATTCAGCAGTTGGCCGATGGCCGGACCTCAACGCACAGCGTGGCCCAAAGCCTGCGCAGAGTCACCAGCGCGCAGCGCGAGGTTTTGTCTCCTGTCGATTCGCTGGTTGCGACGCTGCATCCTTGGGTCGCGTACGGCATCATGCCCCTTTTTGCCTTGGCCAATGCGGGCGTTTCCTTGGGCGGCCTCGATTTGAATCCTACCTCGACCGCGGCTGCCGTGGGCGCTGGCGTCGGCTTGGTCGTCGGCAAACCGCTCGGCATCTGCTTGGTCTGCATGCTGATGTTGAAGCTGGGCCTGGCGACGCTACCCCAGGGCCTTGGAGCGCGGCACATCATCATGCTCGGCGTCGTGGCGGGCATCGGCTTTACGATGGCGTTGTTCGTCGCCCAGCTGGCATTTGCAGACGCGGCCCTGCTGGGCGCAGCCAAGCTTGGCGTGCTGTGCGGGAGCGGGGTCGCAGGGGTGTTGAGCCTGGTTCTCGGCGCCCTGATGCTCAAGCCACTTGCGCCCGGGCTCGGGGCCCAATCGGCTCACGAGGCGGAGACTTCGACTGAACTCTGATGACTAGCGCTGGCTGGTCAAGGATCGCCAATTTCACTAGGCAAGGGGCTGATCGCAAACGCCGCGTTGATCACACCCACGTGCGAGTAGGTCTGCGGGAAATTGCCGAGCTGCCTACCCGTCACGGGTTCGATGTCTTCGCTGAACAAACCCACGTGGTTGGCGTATTCGAGCAGCAAAGCGAAGTTCGCCTCGGCTTCTTCCTTGAGGCCGAGGCGCGCTAGCGCTTCGACCTGCCAAAAGCCGCACACCGTGAAGGTCGCTCCGTGATCGGCGCTGATTCCGTCATGATGGCGGTAGCGGTGTACGAGTGGGCCGTCGACACGCAGTCGGGCCTGGAGGGCACGCAAGTGTCGCAGCGCGCGCGGGTCGTCCGCCCCGAGAAAGCCCAAGTTGATCATCATGTAGAGGGCGGCGTCGGGATTGTGGGTGCGGTCCGAGTCACCAAAAAAACCAAGATTCTCGTCCCAAGTCCGCTCGATCAAGGCGCGAGCTCGAGCGCTTTGCTGGGTGGCCTTGTTCTCGATGATAGAGTCGCCGACAGCGCGACCTATGCGTCGGGCCACCTCGGCTCCCACCCAGTGGAACAGCAGCGAGAAGGTGTGGATACGATTGTCGTCGCGGATTTCCCAGATCCCCGCATCAGGCAGCTCCATCGTTTCCTCGATGCGAGCAAGCAAGCGGCGTAGCAGACCGAGGGACGAGTCGTCCACGCGATCCCGAAACCGAAAATCCAAGAAAAACGGGGCGATTGTCGCGATGACTTCTCCGTAGGCGTCGTACTGCACCTGGAGATAAGCGTCGTTTCCAGCCCGGACTGGCCCCGAGTTCTCGTAGCCCGAAAGCGTGTCGACAATCCGTTCTTCGAGCTGGGTCTCACCACCGATGCCGTACAGTGGCTGCAGATCGTCGTTGAACGACGCCACGTTGCGAATGAACGCCACGAACGCTTCCATTTCGTCGACGTGGTTGATCCGACGCATCGCCTGCAGAGTGAAGTAGCTGTCGCGAATCCAGCAGTAGCGGTAGTCCCAGTTTCGGCCGGAGCCTGGCCACTCCGGGATGCTGGTCGTCGTGGCTGCGGTCACGGCGCCCGTGTCCTGGTAGATGTGGAGTTTGAGCGCAAGAGCGGAGCGAATGACCTCTTTCTGAAAGCGCCCAGGGACGGCCGTATGCTTCACCCAGCGCTCCCAGTAGTCGATTGTCCGCTGCAAGAAGCTGACGCCCGTTTCCACGAGCGCAGCCTCGAAGGGATCGCCGAACGATAGAGCCAGCCAGGCGTCTTCTTCGACCAAAAAAGCACGTTCGTCTTCGACGTAGCTGAGCGATACGTTGGCCGTGAGCCGCAGTTGCTGCCCAGGGATCGCGTAGGAGAGGTGATTGGACCCGCGGCGAACTTCGGGTGTGACGCGCCCGTAGTCGTAAGTCGGACGACAACGGATGCGCGCATGAGGCTCGCCACTCAATCGCCGTACGCGGCGCAAAAGCAGGTTGGGGCGAAAATGACGCTCGTATTGGCGAAAGCGCGGAGCAAAATCGACCACTTCGAACACGCCACGCGGCGTGGTGAAGGTCGCGCGCACGATGTTGGTGTTGGGGATGTACGTCCTGCTC
>JBBQHO010000280.1:0-3760 GCA_038324055.1 Polyangiales bacterium
ACCGAGCGAGCGCGTCCCGGCCGAAATCGAGCGGCTCGAGCGGCGCGTCACGGCTCTGCTGGGTGGTGGCCAGTTTGCGCTGCCGCCCAGTGCAGGGCGCCAAAAAGTGCAGCTGCTCTTGGTCGAGGTCGAGCTGAGCGACGGCGCGCCGCGCGCAGGCGCGGCGCCTCACGAAGTCGTGGAACTCGGTTTTGCACCCCCCAACGAACTCACCCCGGGCCGGGCGTATTTCACGCTGGGCTCGGGGCGACATTTCGAAGCGAACGTGACCCTGTTGGCCGCGCCCGACTGACTCAGCGCATCACTTCGTGACTTCTTGGCGTCGCTGGCAGGTGGCCGAACAAGCCAAGCTGCCGATGGGACCGTCGTCGCACGCTTCGCCCGCGGCCGCCTGCACCTTCTTGTCGCCGCAGCGCGGCGCGAGCTTGCAGTCGGATTTGCACTGGCCATAGCCGCCCGTGTTGCCCGCGACCCCTTCGTCGCACTCTTCGGGACCGTTGCGCGTACCGTCGCCGCAGTACGGCGGATCCTCGCAATCGTAGCCGCAGCGCACGCCCGGCTCGGGCCAGTAACCGACGTTGCCTGTCAGCGGATCGATACCGTTGTCGCAGGCCTCGCTGCCGCCCGGCAGGCCGTCGCCGCAGTACGGTCCCCAGGTGCAGTCCGATTTGCAGCCGTTGTAGGCGCCGTTGTTGCCGTCCGGATCGTCGCAATCCTCTTCGGCTGCTTGGACGTCGCCGTCTCCGCAAAAGGGTGGGTTCTTGCAACCAACTCCGCAGCCATCGTCCGCTGCGCCGGGGCCATCGTAAAACGACCCGTTGAAGCCATCGTCGCACTCCTCCGTTGAGCCAGTGAACGCGCCTGGCGTCTGGATGAAACCGTCACCGCACTCGATGCGCGCCGAGCAATCGACGCGGCAGGCGCCGTAAACGGCGTCCGAATTCTCCGTACCGTCGTCGCAGCCTTCGTCGGACGTGACGAAGGAGTCGGCCAGCTTCAGCGGATCGGGATCCGGGTTGTCGCCACAGTAGGGCTCACAGGTCGAGCGCGGCGTCAAAAAGCCGGCCAGCGTCAGGTTGAAGTTCGAGGCCTCCAGGCGCCGCTCGGCGTGGAACAGCACGATTTCGTAGATGCCGTCTTTCACCAGCCCAAAGCGCTTGTCGTCGTTCAGGGCCGTGCCCTTTTCGGCGTCTTCCAGGACGCAAGTTGCGAGCGCCGGGCTGTTGCGCTGGATGGAGCAATCGCTGTCGGTAGCATCGCCGTCACCGTCGTCGCCTAGGAGCACGCGCCCGTTCTCGCCACCGTGAATTCCGCCCAAATCGACGGCAAGGCGACCGTTGATGAAGACGAACACGTCGTCGTCGCCATAGAAGCTCAACTCCTCGTTGCCCTTGTACTGGAAGAAGTACCGAAGCTGGGTCGTGAAGTGGTAGTTCCTACCCACGCAAAAGCCGTCGGGGGCCGTGCCCGCGTCCCCACCATCGTTGGGATTGCAGCAGCCATTGTCGCTACCGAGCTGGTCGCAGCTGTCGAGCGTGCCGGCTCCATCCACGCCGCGCAGCCCAACGCTCGGGTTCGCGTAGAGCGAGCCGAGGGGGAAGTGCGCATTGGAAGCGAAGTTGTAGGTACCTGGCTTGCCCCCGACCTCATTGACCCGCAGCACATCCGCGATTTGCGCGACGTCGACCGCGCCATCGTCACCCGTGTAGGTGCTATCGGCGCCGCGATACCAGAAATGGAAGCTGTCCTTGTTCTTGATACCGCTGGTTCCGTTGCTGCGGTGGAACTCGGGAATGCGATTGGCGTTCAGGTAGCCGCAGGTGTTGGCGGGGCAAGAGCTGCCCTCGGCTGCCTCGCATCGGGTGAAGCCCGTCTTGCAGGGCGGACCAACCAGGTCGGCGTCGCTGCCGCTCTCCTGGAAATCGGGGTGTCCGCCGGGGACGCCTTGGGGCTTGAAGTCACGGTAAGTGACCAAGAAATCGACGAAGGCGGGATAGGCGGCGGTGTTCTCGTTGCACCAGTGACCGGGCTCGATGTCGCAATCGCCGTCGCAGCCGTCGCCGGTCGTCTTGTTGCCGTCGTCGCACTCTTCGCCCGTCGTCACCAAGCCATCGCCGCACTGCAGGTCACAAGTGCCGTCACTGCAGTCGGGTTCGAGCTGACAGTTCACGCCGCAGCCGTCACCGGCGATCTTGTTGCCGTCGTCGCAGCCTTCACCTCGCTCGGCCGACGTGACCGGAGTGGCTGAATTGCCATTGCCGCAGACCGTCGCCGTGCAGACGCTTTGCTGGCCGATGTTGTTGGTCAGGCACTGGAAACCAAACTCGATCTGACAAGCGGCGCTGCAGCCCACGTCGCCGTCGTTGCCGTTGTCGCATTCTTCGCCCGCTTGGCGCATGTTGTTGCCGCACACGGGGCGGCAGGTGGTTGCCGGCACTGCTGTGCTGCTGCTGGTACACGTCCAATTCGTTCCTGATTCCGTATTGCAATCGCTATCGCAGCCATCGCCGTCGTCCTGATCGCCGTCGTCGCATTCCTCCCCCGGTGTCCGCTTGCCGTTGCCGCAGAGGCGCTCGATGCAGTCCTGTCCGGGGATCGGGCACCAGAAGTTGACCGCGTCGTAGACGCAGGTTTGCGAGCAGCCGTCGGTCGCGGCGTCGACGTTGCCGTCGTCACACTGCTCGCCGCGCTCGCGCTTGCCGTTGCCGCATTCTGGGCTGACGAGGCAAGGCGTGTTGGGCTTGCCGCAGGTGAAGCCGGACTGCACGGTCAAGCAATCGCCGTCGCAACCATCGCCGCCGTTGGCGCCGTCGATGGCGTTGCCATCGTCGCACTTTTCGCGGCCTTCGATCACGCCGTTGCCGCAGATCGAGATCGGCGTGCAGAGCTGGCCTTCCGTGCAGTTGAAGTCGGGATCTTGCGTGAGGCAGTCCTTCGAACAGCCGTCGCCGTCCTGTTTGTTGCCGTCGTCGCAAAACTCACCCGGCTCCAAGTCCCCGTCGCCGCAGGTGTAGGTCACCGGATTGGGAGGCGCGCCGCCGTTGTTCGTTGAGTCGCTGTCGCCATCAACGTTGATATTGTCGCCACCGTTGCCGGTGCCGTCCTTGCCCGTGTCCGAGTCTGCGTCCGAGTCTTCGACGAAGATCTGGGGTACCCCACTGCAGCCCCACGCCACCAGAGCCGCCGCAGCGCTCAGGCCGAGGCCGCGCCAGACCTGGGCGCGAGCGTGAGAAGATTGTGAAGCAGGACGACCCAGGCAAGACAACAAGGTAATTTTCATCGACGACTCTCTCGACGCGCTCAACTACTGGGTTCGACGCGCTCCGACCTGAACTGTGTTCTGGGCTGCGAGCGAAGTGAAGGAAACGCTGGAGCCTTACCGCCGAATGGTAGGACAAATACTCATAGGCGACCCGCTGTCGTCCTGAGGACGCGTCCGATTACTCGCGGTTTCCGAGTGACTTGGTCATGAGCAGCCGCGGGATGTCCTTGAAACCCCGACCTTGGTATAAGGCGCGGGCGCGTTCGTTTTCCGGTCTCACCATCAGGTGCACGGCGTGGGTGCCCCGCTCCGTCAGCTGGTCGATCAGGGCATCGAGCAAGTCTTGGCCGACGCCCAGCCTGCGGAACGCCTCGTCGACGAATAGCTCAGTGATGAACGCATCGGGTCCCGCGAACTCGACGTCGTAACCGAAGGTCGCCAGTCCGTAGCCGGCTATCTTACCGGTCGCGCGATCATGGGCGACGAGCGACATGCCCA
>JBBQHO010000281.1:0-3620 GCA_038324055.1 Polyangiales bacterium
GTTCATGATCCGAGTTGCTGAAGGAAGGCATTTGCCTGAGAGCACTGGGCTTTGAACTTCTTCCCGGCCTCGCTTTTGCACGCCTTCTTCGAGAAGGAATCGAGCAGGCGCTTGGCCTTCTCTTTTTGGGGAGGCTCCATCGTGGCGTAGGTACTGCCGAGGTGGAACTGAGCTTCGGGATGTGCAGCACCGCCGATCTCGTAAGCTCGCTCTACGGCAGCCAACATGCGGCCGTGATCGCCCGCGAACTGCGCGACGTTGAAAGTCAGGAGATACATATTGTAGACGTGGTCGCGCGTCTCTTCGGTCGCTTCGATGTTCTTCGTGCCCTGCTCGAGCACAGCGCCGGCCTCGCCGTAGAGGCGGAGCACTTGGTAGAGTTCGGCCAACGTTACGTAGAAGTAAGGCTCGCGGGGATCGTGCTCGATCGCTTGCGTGAAGCTCTGCAGCGCGCCCTGGATATCGTCCGTCCACCACTGGGCTTCACCGAGAAGCTGGTAGCACCAGGCACGGTTCGGGTCGGTCTCGATACACTTCTTGAGAGGCTCTTTCGATTCCTCCCAGGCGTCGGGGTTACCGGCTTCGGCCTGCTTGGTCAGCGCAAAGCCACGCTTCTCCCAGTAGTTGGCAAAGGTGGGAGCGAGGGAGACAGCTTTGGCAAGCGTGCTAGCCATCTTGTCCCAGTCCTCTTTCTTCTCGTAAGCCTTCGACAGCTTCCAGACGATGAGGTGGGAGGTCGGGTCGAGCGTGAGCGCCTGCTCGTACTTCTGGATTGCGCCGTCGGCGTTGACGGCAATCGACTTGTCACCCTCATTGGCCAACTCGATGGCCTCGATGTGATCGCGGCTGCAGCCGACGGTCGACAGGCTCATGGCCAATCCTAGGGAGAACATCGCGCGCTTCATGGTCGTACTCAGGAACATCTCAAGGCTCACTTTCGCAGAGGATTCGCCCACTTCCGGGCGCAGGATAGGCGGACGCGCACTGGGAAGTAAAGGCTCCCCAACGCGAAAACGCGCGGTCCGAAGGCCGCGCGTTTTGCTGTTTCGTGAGTGATACGAAACGTGCCGTTCGTTCGAACCGCTCGTCTCAGCCGGGGCTGAAGATGATCGGATAGGTAACTGTAACGATGCCACCTTCGGGCTGAGGGAAGCTGAGACCGTAGAACGCAGCCACCGTGCAGCTCACCACGGCATTGTCCGGAATATCCGAGCCGCCGTTGCCGACGTTGGAAACCGAGCCGTCGCGACCGATGACGAACCGAACGCCTACGCGCCCTTCGAGGTTCGGATTGCGGGCGAGGCCCTGCTCGTAACACATACGGAAGCGGCCGAAGTTCTGGCGCACGATACGCTGAATGACTTCTGCTGGGAGTCGACCGTTCACCTGGGTTGCACCCATGCGCACCTTGGGGGCGGTCGTCTTGTGCGAGCCACCGAGGCGACCATTGCCCGAGCCGAAACCTTGGCCAGTGCCAGTGCCGGCGCCATGACCGAGCGTACCGATGTTGCCGAGGCCGATGCCTTCACCGCGACCACCGCCGCCTTCGCCGATACCCGAGAGACCGAGGCCGCCCGCGCCGAAAGCGTCACCGATGGTGTCACCCCACATGTTGCCGCGCGCGCTCACTTCGTCGGCACCGGCCGAGGTAGCCTGGCCCCACGGCGCGGTCGGAGCGTCGGGATCGCCCGCGGCGCCCGCGTTGAGCAGACCGATCATGCCGAAATCTCGGGCCTCGCGGAGGGCCGCCTGGCGCGCCAGGTGCGGATCGGCGCTCTCGCCTTTCACGGCGTAACGCTTGTTCGTGTCCTTGCTCGTCTCTTTGCCCATCGAGCCGGATTCGAGCTTGGCCGCGCTGCCGGTGCCGCCTTCCGTATTGGTAGCGTCTTCGGGCACGACTTCTTCGGGCTCTTCTTCCTGTTCGCGCTCTGCAGCCGCGTTCAGGTACTGCTGGATGAGCAGCAAGCGATCCTTGTCGATGTCACCTTCGTCGGTCAGACCGAGTGGCGGCACGAAGAAGGCCATCGACGCGATGATGCCGCCGAAGGCTGCAAACGACAGTCCGAAGTACATCGCCGCCGTCCAGTCCATGCCGGCGCCCAGGCCGTGCTTGATGGGCTTGCCCGCGTTGACCGCCGACACCTGGAACACGAAACCGTTCAGCTCGATGCGGGCCTTGGAGCCCGTGGCCAGCTGGAGCTGATGCGCACCAGGGAGTGCACCCGACGGTTGCGCCTGAGCACGAGCCTGGTCGAGCGTCATCTTGGGCTGGCCCGCAATCTCGACGCTGCCGCGTGCGCCGGGCGGGATCACCACGGACACGCTGCCGGCGTCACCGACCACGATCGGGAACTTACGGACGGGCAGCTTTTCCTCTGGAATGAAAAAGTCTGTCTTGTCCTTCTTGTCGGCCGGGTTGGGCTCACCGATGTAGAAGTCGCGCGGGGGCGAGAGGTGCGACACGTGGAGGACATTCGTGTCCCAAGAAACCATCACTTCAACTGCGGGAACGTGCGAGAGCTCGACCTCGTCGTTGGGAACCGCAGGCCCGCTCTTCATCAACTCGTACGTGTACGTACCGGGCGCTGCGTCGTGAGCCACATGACCGTGACCGCCGTGACGGGCCGGAGCCGCGGGGGCACCAAACGGGCTCGACGCGGGAGCACCAAACGGGCTCGATTGGGCAGCGAACGGGTTGGACGAACCCGCGAACGGATTCGATTGGGCAGCGAACGGGTTGGGCGCAGCCGCAGCGGCTGCACCAGCTGCAAAAGGATTGGAGGAGACGGCCGGTGCAGCAGCGGGTGCGGGCTGCGCGACAACGCCAGCTGCAGCAACACGCTCCAGCATAATCTTGGTGTTGCCGATCAGGATCTGGTCTCCTGGTGCGAGCTTGGCCTTGTTCACTGGAGCGCCATTCACCTGGGTAGCAGGTTCATTGCCCAGATCGATCAGCGTGATCTCGTCTTCGCCGCCGACTTCGATGACTGCGTGCATGCGCGAAGCGAGCTCGTCGTCGAGCTGCAGATGGCTCTTCGGGTCCTTGCCGACCTTGATGATGTCCTGACTGACCGTCTCACGACGCAGAAGGTCGTTTCCTCGGTAGAGCGCGAATGTGAGAACCGCTTTTGCCATGATTATCTAGCTAGGAAATACCGGGTCTGAGCCGGCCTGGGAATGAAACTGCGCCTGACCGCGACCCGACCTCGGATCAGCAGTTCAATGGTTGGACACCAGACTCGCTCAAAGGTTCTCGACGGACTTCAGCAGTTCGGTGATGAACTGCGTGCGCGGCTTGATGAGGGTCGAGCGCTGCGCGCCACGACGAACCCGAATACGCGAGTCGTTCGGACCAAAACCACCCGCGGAAAGCGGATCGTCTTCGAACTCGTAACCATAACCGTCGTCGCTCGCGGATTCCTTGGCGCCCTGGGCAAAGGAGTTGGCCGTCATTGCGACGACTAGAACGAGCGCCGAGCCGCTCACGAATCCGATTTTCTTGAGGTTGGTCATTGAACCCTCACTTCAAACTTTTGGCGTTTACAGTGTAATTGTAGCGAACTCTCCGCCTGTCCGTCAACTGCGGAATCCCACGAAGCACCACAGTCTACCGCTGGGGC
>JBBQHO010000282.1:0-3592 GCA_038324055.1 Polyangiales bacterium
CGTCGGGAGCAGCATCGCGCTAAGCGTTTCGGGCCATGATGCCGGCTTCCAGGACGCCGCGGGCGGCAGCATCGTGATTTTGGACGCGAAGCGATTGGTTGTGACGGCGGTCGTCCCTCTGGCGGGCCTCAGGAACTGCACCGGCATGGCCTTGTCGCCCAGCGGCGACGAACTCGCCGTCAGCTGCAGTGGCTACATCGACGACCAGACGAATGAGCGGGCGCCACCGGACTCCGGCCTCGTGCTGTTGGCCGTGCAAGAGGCCAACGATGGTACTTTGGTGCTCGAAGAGAACCAGCGGTTGTTGGCTTCTGTGCTCGAACGCGGGCCCTTCACTTTCAGTGTCGCTTATGCCAGCGAGGACGCGCTCTTGCTCGGTGCCTTCGGCGCCATCGAGGGCGAGGATGCGGGTCGACCCGACACGGTGCTGTGGTTCGACGCCAAGAACGGGGCGACGAATGTCGTGCTCCAGTCGGAAAAGAAGGCCTTCACGCTGGGCCCCGTACAGTGCGTATTTGCCTGCGAAATTTGCTTCGTGGCTGACGCCGGACGCAACGTCGTGCACGCCGTCGAGGCTGCCCACGGTAGGCTTGGGGCGGTTCGTAGCTTCGTGATCGATGACGGCATCGGCCTCGGGCCTCGCAGTCTCGGGCTGTTCTAGAACTCAGAGCGCCGCTGGCGGTTCGGGCGCGGGCTCGCTCGGCTGTTCGGTCGCAGGCTCGCTGGGCGGTTCGGCCGCGGGTTCGCTCGGCGCATCTTCGCCGCCTTCCTCGCCGCCAGTTGGGTCGACGGCCGTGTCGTCCGGCGGCTCGTCCTCGTCCTCGGCTCCAGCAGGTCCGGGCGCGTGAGCGGTGCTTCTCGGATCGTGCGACGGCACCTTGGAGCGTCCGCGCTGGGGATGCTTGCGCGGGGCTTCACCGGGACCTGCATAGTCGATCCAAAAGGCGTTGTAGGAGCGCACGTCGAGGTGCACGAAGCTCGAGTTCGGGTAGAAGCCGACGCCGACATTGCGCAGCGTACGTAGGTAGTCACGCAGAGCCTCGTTGGGCACACCGACGACGCTGAAATCGAGAGCGCGCCCTTCTTTGTGCTTCGAAGCGGCTACGAAGCTCTTCGTACGGTAGCCGCTGACGATATGCAGCGGCCGACCCCCAAACTGATCGCTGACCTGGGCAATCAGCCGGATGAGCCGCGGATCCACGCTGGGCCCGTTGGCGCGCGAGCCCATGGCCCAGTTGATTTTGACGCCCGCTTGCGGAAGTACGCTGCCATCGGGACCCACCACGTAGCCTTTCCACTGGCGGCCGTGTGCGTTGAGCGTCACGTAGCCGCGGCGCCAAGGCGTCTTCTGGTACTTGCGGTAGCTGGCGCTCCCGCTGCCCTTGGCGCGGCTCTCCGGGACGCGGTCGAACGCGCCAGTCAGGCGCACCTGGCGTGCGTACTCTCCGCCTGGATCCGACTTGGCCGGTACGATCAGCGTTTGACCAATCTTGAGCGGAGTCTTTTCGGTGAGGCCACTCGCTCGGCAGATGGCCGCCACACTGACTTGGTAGCGCTGAGCTACGGCGCGCAGCGTGTGACCGCTGGCAACGACGTGGACGTGGGGTTCGCCCGGCTGGACCGCACGTGGGGCGGCTTTGGGGCCTGGTTTGCTCGTCGGTTTGGACGGGGGGGCAGGTGCAGCGGAACCGGCGCCGGAGCGTCCGCTCGGCACGATGATGGCCCCGCTCGCGTCACGCTCCGGGATCACGAGCTTCTGTCCGGGGCGGATGGGCGAATTCTGCTTGAGCCCGTTGGCGCGGCACAACTCGTCGACCGTCAGCTGGTAGCGCTTGGCGATCGAGGCCAGGCGTTGGCCCGCGTAGACGGTGTGCACCTGCTCTTTCGCGCTGGCGTTGCTCGGCAACGAGAACCAGAGGGCACAGGCCACCAGGCCGAGGCCCAGCTTGCGACGAAGTAAAATGGTGAAGCGCACGAAGACCGAGTGGGTTGTACGAAAATTGACGCGGATTGCATTCCCTCCGCGTTCGTTCTTTTGAGGGCGGATTTATGGACGTCGATCAGAGGAAGCGGGGCCGAACTTGGCCCGATCAGAGCCACACTGCTAGGCCCGAAGACGCGTGCCTCCCGTCTTCCATCGTTCACTCGCTCCGCTGCTGCTCGCAGCCTGCCTGTCGCCGGCAGCGACGATTTCCAGCGCCCGCGCAGAGCAAATGCAAGAGCCTGCGGTCGCCGACTGGACTGCCGTTCAAGAATCGCAGCTCCAGAGCGGCCTTGGTGTCGTGCTCCAGCCGACGACCGACGCGCCGCTAGTCACTGTCTGTACCGCTTTTGGTGCCGGAGTCAGCCGCGAGGCCGCCGACAAAGGAGGCGTCACGCGCCTCCTGGCCGAACTCATGAAGGACGGCGGCTACCGCTCGACTTCACAAGACTACGAAAAGCTCGTGCGCGAACGCGGCGGCGTCAACGAAGTCGAGGTCGACTACGACTCCACGGTCTTTTGCACGACGGTGCCCCGGGCCGAATTGCCCTTGGCTCTCTGGGTCGCGCAAGGTCGCTTCACGACGGGCGCGCTGACCGAGAGCGAACTCGAGAGCGCCCGCGAGCGATTGGCGCTAGCTAGCGAAGTCGAGCTCGACGCCGTGCGCGGCGTGCAGGCACCCCAACGCCTACGCCGCATGGCTTTCTTGGGTGCGGCAGCGTACGCGCGCCCAACGCTCCCCGCAGCGAGCGAACTCGAGCGCATCACCCTGGCTGACGTGAAAGAGCTGCACAATCGCTGCTACGGCGCGAAGCAAGGGTTTTTGGCCGTGAGCGGAGGCTTCGACCTGGAACAGCTGCGCCCCTTGCTCGAGTCACACCTCGGCCACGTGCGTGCCGGACAAGACGCGACAGCGCTCGTGCATCAGAACACGCCGCGCTTCAGCATGGCCGAGGATCCAAGCGCGAAGCAGCCGGCCGCCTGGTATGGCTGGGTCATGCCCGAGGGCACCGAGCGCGAAGCCCTGCACGCGGGGCTGCTCATCCTCACGAGTCCGTCACGACTCGGCAAGCTCACCGACGGAGTGCAGGCCGCCTCCGAACTCGACCTGTCGATCGAGGATGCTTCGGGTCCGGCGCTGGCACGCATCGAGGTCGTCGGTCGTGGTTCCCAGTCACTCGGCACGATCGAGAAGGAACTCGACGGTCAGATCGACCAACTGGCCAAAGTGGCTCCAGCTGCAGACGAAGTTTTAGCCGTACAAAAGGCACTGCACGAGCAGCGCGCCCGCGGCCTGGTCTCGTCGCGCGACCGCGCGCTGCGGCTGAGTCGTGGCCGCTTACTCGGCTTGCCTTCGGCGCAGATCTTGGCCCCGCTTTCCGACGAAACTGCCCCCAACGAACTGTCCGGCGAGGCCATCCGCCAGGCGGTTGCTCGCTATTTGGGCGCGTCGCATCGCAGCGTCGTCGAGATTTACCCCAAGGGTTGGCAAGATCCGTGGCAGGCACCGATGCCGCTGTTCCACATCGTCAATCCAGGCGAATCGTTGGGCGCCATCGCCAGGCAATACCGCACGACCGTCCCGGGCTTGGTCAAGATGAACAAGGGCCT
>JBBQHO010000283.1:0-3584 GCA_038324055.1 Polyangiales bacterium
TGGCCCCATGGCTGCGGGGACACGAGTCGGATCTGATCGTCGCTAGCGAGCTGGGGGAGCTCGCGATGAAGCAGGAGGACTACGACACTGCGCTCTTCGCCAGTGCCCGGCAGTTCGCCGGCAGTGAGGGCGCCCCGCGGATCCTGGCAGCCCTCGCCTGGGCCGAAGCGGCCGAGAAGGCAGGAAGTCCACTCGAAGCCAAAGAGGCATTGTTGACGGCGAGCCGCGAGCGCCCTGACGACGCTGTGCTGCGCGCCCGTTTGCGACGCACCTATGAGGCCGCCGGGGCCCACCACGAATTGTCCGAAATGCTCGTGCTCGAAGCCGACGCCACCGCAGATCCAGCGCGGCGCGCGGCTTTGCTCAGCGACGCTGCTGACCTCAGGCTCTTGGCCGAGGACGGTCCGGGCGCCGCTGAGCTGTACGAACTCGCTCGGCAGGTTGCGCCGGACCCGTACGTCATCACGACGAAGCTCGCCGATTGCTACATCGAGATGGGTGAAGTCGATAAAGCCAAGGCTGCGCTCGACGCTGCCGTCGAAGCTCACGGCAAACGCCGTTCACCGGAGCTCAGTATCTTGCAGTATGCGCTAGCGCGCGTTGCACGCGTGAGTGGCGATCCCGAGGCCATGTACAGCTGGCTCGAGACAGCACTGATGAGCGACCGCAACAACGCCGAGGTCGCCGCCGAACTCGCCATCCGCGCCCAAGAAGACAGGCGCTACGACGTCGCCGTGCGGGCACTGCAGATGATCACGCTCAGCAAGACGCCCTGCTCGATGAGCAAAGCCGAAGCCTATTTCCGGCAGGGTCAAATTGCCGAAGCACAAGGTGACTCGAAGAAGGCGGCGCTGTTGGCGCGCCGTGCTCTCACCACCGACGAAGGCTTTCCAGCGGCTCAGGTGCTCTTGGACCGCTTGGGAGGTTGAGCCGCGGCGACCGTACGAGCCTATCGGTCGCTCGGTCGCTCGGTCCCGGTTTGCGTAGCGCCTCCAGTAGCGCGTGCTCCGTCCAACCCTCGGGGACCGAGAGGAGGCGCGGCGTCCCTCTCTCGACGATGGCTGCAGCGACTCCGCCGACCCAGAGGAGCGAGTTGTTGCTGATTGCCGACAGCTTCGCATCGGGTGTCAGGATGCCGACCAGGTTCAACGGGTCGACGCCCGAAACCTTGATGGGCTCTTGGTGTGGCCCGCTCCGCCGCACCTTGCGCAGCAGGGCGACGGCGTCGGGCAGGGCGAACTGCTCGCCCGAGAAGCCAGTCACGAATCGGCCACCGCGGATCTCCCCGCGCGATTCCAAGCGGTAGAAAATGCGCAGCAAGTCCCGCCAAGGCGGCAGCTCGGTCTCGCGCTCCAGTAACTTGCGGAAGACCACGCCCCAGCGCCGGAGCAGAGCGAAGGCTACAGCGCGCAGATCTGCTTGTTCGTCTTCGACGTGACGCGTCGACTCGGCCTCGTCGTGTCCGAGCCAGCTCACGCGCCCTGCCACGTTCATGCCGATGGCACCTCGCGCACTGCGGCGTACGCGTGGACCCCGATGCACGTCAGTCCGCTTGTCGGCGGGGGTCACCAATGTGCGTAGCCCGGCGAACGAATCTGTCGTGCACAGACCGCGGGATACCAGTTCGCGCAGGGCGTTCTCTGCCTGAGAGGGCAGGAGACCGCTCGCACGCTGAAGCTCGCTGAAAAACGACGCACCCCGCGCTCGGAGCACTTCGGCCAGTCGCGCTGCATCCGCGCCGAGCTCGCTGGATGTTCGCGCGGCTCCGCCCAGCCAAAGTTCGCAGCCTTCTCGCGGCATGAGCAACGTCGGCGTGCTCTTGACGGGCCCCGACGTCGCGCGGGGTACGCCGCTCCAGACCACCCGCCCGCCGACACAGAGCTCGTCGAGCCAAGCGGCTTGGTAGTGTTGAATCCGAGCGGGCAGGATGCTCTTTTCCCAGGCTCCGGCCGCCGCCGCGAAGCCGGCAAGCTGCTCGACTACCGCAAACGTGCCTTCGCTGCCGCGGCTCCGGGTGTCGCTCGTGAGGCCTTGGAAGCGCGTCAAAAAATCGACGAACGTTGCAGGGCTGACGGGTTCGATCTCTTGACGCAAGCGACCCAACGTCAGCCGATGGATGCGCGCCAACAGGCGGCGTTCGCAGAACTCTTCCTGCCGTCCGGAGCGAAAGGAGCCGCGCAGCACGAAGCCTTCGCTTTCCAAGGCGTTCAATCCCGCTTGCGCCACCGGAAGCGAAACCGAGGCCATTTGGGCCAACTCCGCTGCGCTGATTGGTCCTGCCATCTCGAGGCGTCCGCGCCAGAGCTCGAGGCCCGGGCTCGGCATCTCTCGGAGCACGCCCAGTTCGAACTCCGGCTCGAAGCGTGCGTCAGGATGGATCTCACGGAGTTCGCCTGCGCGTTCGCGCGCGAGCCAGAGAGTCACCGCGGCACCACTTGCCGACACCACCGCGGCGCGTGTGGCTCGTCCGCTCCGCAGGAGTGGTTCGAGCAAGGGGAGCCCCGCGTCCGCTTCGAGTTTTCGACCCTCTAGTTCGGTCAGAAAGCCGTGGATCACGAGGGCATCGTGCAGCTCGTCGGGATCGCGCGGATCGGGGTGTGCTTCGATGATGACCTGCTCGACGGCAGCCGGGTCGAGCTGCCCCAGATCCGCAGCCGTTTTTGCGGTGTTGAAGCGTCGGAGCTGCACCGCCTGTGTTCGACGTTCTTCGAGCGGGGCGTCGTCGAGGAAGGCGTACGGCTTGGCGCCGAGGATTTCGTGGGCAAGCGGGGAGGGTTCGGTCAGATCGCGCGCCACGCAAAGGATGCGCCCGGCTTCGATGTCGCCCAGTACTTCCAGCAGGCGATCGACATCCATGGCTTCGCGCAAGCTGTCGTCGATCGTCTGCTGGACCAACGGGTGGTTGGGGATCTCGCGTTCACCAACGATGTTCTCCAGGCACGCAGCTTGGTCGGGAAAGCAGAGCGCCAGAAGATCGTCGGATTCCATGCGCTGAAAGCGCGGAGGCACCTTTCGACCACCGCGAAACCGCGGCACGGCCAGAGCGCGCGAGGCGTTCCAGCGCCAGCGCGTCCCGAACAGGGGGGCGTCGAGCAGCGCTTGGATCAGGACTTCTTCGGCGGTTTTCTGGTGCAAAAACGAGAAAACAGCCTCGAGCGGAAACGAGTGCATGGGCCCCAAAGACAGCACGAGCGCGTCTTCGTCTGCGGCTGCCTGCAATTCGACGTTGAAGCTGCGACAGAAGCGTTTGCGCAGCGCCAAGCCAAACGCGCGATTGAAGCGACTGCCAAAGGGCGCGTGGATCACGACGTGCATCCCCGACGTCTCGTCGAAGAAGCGCTCGGCGACCAAGGTCTGCTGCGTGGGCATGACGCCGAGCGCGTTGCGGGTAGCGACCAAGTACTCGACGACCTGCGTCGCTGCCGCCAGCGGAATGCAGAGGCGTTCGGCCAATGCGCTCGCACTGCCGGGCTCGTCGCCATGCTGGTCCACCCAGATGCGCAGACGCGAGACGGACAGCGACAGCTCGGGCGTTCGCGCCGGGGCCTCCCCGATCCAGAACAGAATCGTGGGCAGCGCGCCGT
>JBBQHO010000284.1:0-3576 GCA_038324055.1 Polyangiales bacterium
GGCTCCTTTGAGTTCGGTTCGATGCAGCGTCCCCCTGGTTTGGGAACCGGGAGCCGACGCTCGACGCTTCCCTAAGCGTCATGATCTCTGACTAGCTCTCGCTTTCCTGCACTAAACCTTTCGAGAAGCCCAGCGCCCCCCCGCTGGGCTTCTGCTTTTTCTGGCCTCGCCACGCAGGCTCGCCAACCAATTTTTCCTTCATTTCGGCGCAGCAGCCATTCGCGCGCCTGTTTTTCACGGGCGCGCTGCTAAGGAAGATACACATGGATTTTTGGCGCGCCGTGAGCCTGGGGTGGGGTCTCTCACTGGTTTGTTCGGGCTGCGGTGGCGCGTCCGCTGCAGCTGCGACCCCCGCTGAGAACCCGCCGGCTGCTCGACCCGCGCTGAGTCCGAGCCCGCCCGCTGCCAGCGACACGCAGAGGGCGCCGTCCAGCCCGCTGACCCTTTCTTTTCCGCGTTCCAGCAAGCCTTGGTTGGGCGTCGAGCTCAAGGCGACAGAACCTGCCCAAGCCGGGGCTCTGGTCAGTCTGGTGTTTCCAGGTTCGCCCGCAGCGAAAGCCGGTCTGGCGGCGGGTGACGTCTTGCTGTCGATCGACGGGCTGCCCGTCCAAGGCGCCCCCGAGGTGGCTACGGCCGTTCAGAAGCGGCGAGTCGGCGAAGCTCTTCCGCTCACGTTTTTGCGTGCCGGTGCGTCACGGCTCGTGCGCGTCGAACTCGAAGGCACCCCCGAATTCGAAGACCGGATCCGACTCGCCTTCGTCGGTCGGCCCGCTCCCGAGATCGCAGGCGTCACTACGTTTCAGGGCGAGACCTCCGCTCTTTCGGAGGTGCGGGGGCAGGTAGTCGTGCTCGAGTTCTGGGCCAGCTGGTGTGGGCCGTGCCGCCTCGTGTCCCCCACGCTCGACCGCTGGCATCGCCTCTACAAGCCGCAGGGCGCCGAGGTGATTGGCATCACGGTCGATGCCCCTGCCGAAGGTGCAGAAGTCGCTAGCCACACCGGTATGTCCTACACGCTGGTGCACGATCCGGCGGGACGCACCACCCGTACCTACTTGGCCTCGCAAGTACCGATGCTCGTGCTCATCGACAAGCAGGGCGTCATCCGTGACGTGATGGTGGGCGCCTCACCCGCCCGCCTGGCTGACCTGGAAAAGCTGCTCCAAGCTCTACTCGAGGAGCCCGGATGAGGCAGAGGCGAGTCGGTTGGAGTTTGGTGTTGGTCGGACTGTTCGGAACGTCGGGCGCCGCGGCCGATGCTTCGGGGCGCGCGCTGCTTCGCGCGACGAGTCAGCTCGGAGGCTCGAGTCATCTGTTGCTGGCGTCGAGTCGGCAGCGCTGGGTCGCGCGCGTGGGTAGTCGCGACGAAGCCTACGCTCAGGGTCTGATCCCCATCACGGAGACTCTAGCGCTGGCTCGGGGTACGCCGAGTCAACTCTCGACGCTTGCCCAAGCCGGGCTCGATCTGCGTTGGGCGCCAGCGCGCCAACTCTGGCTCGATCAGGCAGGCTCGAGCGTCGGTGCAACGGCCGCGCGCGAGGATTTTGGGCTCAGCGGGCAGGGCGTGATCGTCGGTGTGATCGACACCGGCGCCGACCTCACACATCCCGCTTTTCGGGACGCCCAAGGCGCGACGCGCGTCGCCTGGCTTCTCACTTTCGACGAGAAGCCGTTCGGCAAGCACGCGGCGATCGAAGAGGAATTCGGCTGTAACCAAGACGACAGCTGCGCAGTGTACAGCCGTGAAGACATCGATGCGCTGCTCGAGGCCGGGCGCTCGGGACCGCTCGATCGTGTCGGTCATGGCTCGCACGTGCTGTCGACAGCCGCTGGTCGCGATGGCGTCTACTCGGGCATCGCGCCCGAGGCCGAACTCGTGGTCGTGCAGTCGGGTGGTTCGACAGGCAGCCTGAGCGACGCCGACATTCTGCTGGGGGCGCGTTTCGTCTTCGACCGCGCCACTGCAGCGGGTCAGCCAGCCGTGCTCAACGTCAGCCTGGGTTCGAGCTTTGGCGCGCACGATGGCACGAGCAGCATCGAGCAGGGCCTGGCGGAACTCGCGCAGGGCCCGGGGCGTGCGGTCGTCGTGGCCTCCGGCAACGACGGCGGGCTGTACGGCGGCGGAAGTGGCCGTTACCCAGAGCCATTCGGCATTCACACCGAAGTCGAGGTGCCGCTTGGCACGAGCACGCGCCTGTCCTTGCTCACGCCCGAGAGTTCGCGAAAGACCCTGACCGGGCAAGCCTACATTTGGATTTCGTCTTCGCCTGGCGACGAGCTGGTGCTGGCGTTTGACAGCAATAAGGGCAAGAAAACCGTAGCCGTGCGACCCGGCGAGGCGGCGGGATTTCGCTCGGGCGATCTTGGTGAAGGCTCGCCCAACGATTACGACGTCACGGTTTTCAATGGTGATGACGGCGGCCAGAATCTGACGGTTGCTCCAGGAAACCTCGTCATCGTCTTGGCTGGAACGTGGCAGAGCGGGCGGGTGTTCGATTTGGTGTTGACGGGCCACGGCACGGCGCGGGTCTGGGTTTCGAGTGCTGGCCAGCTGGGTCCGGCCTTGACCGGCACCGGCATGCTCGTGCCGCGCGCGCGCACCGCGGGCACGGTCGGTGTGCCCGCGAGTCATCCGGATTTGATCGCGGTGGGCGCCTCGGTGAACCGCACCAGTTGGGTCGACTACACGGGCACCGCGGTCGACGGCGGAAACGTAGAGCAGGGCCGCCGCGCCGTCTTCAGTTCGGCAGGCCCGACCCAACTGGGCGATCTGAAGCCCGATTTGCTGGCGCCCGGACAGTATTTGGTCGCGGCTCTGTCGACCGCGGCCGACCCGCGCGGCGCCTCGAACGCGCAAAGTCAGTTTGCCAGCAACGGCAACTGCTACGATCCGACCGTCGAGTGTTTGGTGGTCGACGATCTGCATGGCGTGTCCAGCGGCACTTCGATGTCGTCACCAGTTGTCGCTGGCGCGATCGCTCTGCTGTTTCAACGCGATCCCGAGTTGACTATGCGCGCCGTTCGTCGCCTGCTCCGCGCCGGCACACGTGCTGTGCCTGGAGAAACTGCTGGCGGCAGCTGGACGGGCGCGGGCGCGCTCGACATCGTCGGGACGCTCCGCGCGCAAGATGCCGAAGCGGGGTCGAGTTCGGACGCGCCGTCAGGCAAGACCTCGCGCATGGTACTCGCCAACACCTTTGCGGCTCCGCGCGAGGGAGCGTCGGTATCGGGTCTGGTGGTGCTCAAGAACGGCTCAGGTGAACCCGCGCATGGCTTCGATGCGTCGCGACTCCGCCTCGAGGTCGACGGCGGCACGGGCAAGTTGGGCCAGTTGAGCGCCGGACTCGTCGATTTCCAAGTCAGCGCTCCCGCGGGCAGCGGCGGGGAAATGCTCGGCATTCGGCTGCGCTTCGACGACGAGACCATTGCCGAAGCAGCACTGCCCATCGGCCTCGATCCGTCGCGGGCGCGACTCGGCTTCGATGCGGCCGGCGGCGGATGCAGTTTCGGGCCCGCGCGGCCGGCAGCTCCGCAGGCGGCTTGGGTCGTGGCTCTGCTGGGCCTGCTCGCGGTCGCTCG
>JBBQHO010000285.1:0-3439 GCA_038324055.1 Polyangiales bacterium
GCGCATTTCACCAGGTCAGTCCTCACCCGACGTTCTTCCCGCGCTCGGCACGATGACGTGGTCTCGGGCCATGGGCAGCCGCGCGTGCGAAGCCAGCTGTGAATTCCTGTTGGCCCACACCGCCTGCCGAGTGGTCGTCGATCCGTTCTGCGGTCGGGGAACCATCCTGGCCGCTGCAAACGCCTACGACATGGATGCGATCGGGGTCGAGACGTCCAAAAAACGAGTCGAATTGGCACGCCGCATGGCTTGGCACGAGCCGAGTCGCTCGCGCTTGACCAGCTAGGCCTGGCTGGCTTCGCTTCGCGCACGAATGTGGCGAAATGCCTCAGGGTTTTCACCAAACAACTCACTAAGCTTTGCTGCATGAACCGCGCTGTGCAGTGGCGATGGGGAGGCTTTCTTCCGCTCGCGTTCCGCTGGGCGGACTGGAAAGCCGTCATCGTGCGCGCCTGGGGCGAGATCAGGAACGACAACGTCGAAGTGATGGCCGGCGGCGTCGCTTTCTACGCCACGCTCTCGCTGTTCCCAGCCATCGCGGCGCTTGTGATCGTCTACGGCTTGGTCGCCGATCCATCGACCTTGGAGCTGCAGTTGACCTGGTTCGCAAACTCACTGGCCCCTGCGGCTCGTGACGTGTTGGCGCAGTCGCTTTCACTCGCCGCGCAACAGCGCACCAGCTTCAGTATCAGCGCATTGCTGGCGCTGTCGATTGCCATCTGGAGCGCTTCGCGAGCCACCAACGCCTTGGTGCTTTCGGTTCAAGTCGCCTACGAAGACACCGACGGACGCGGTTTCCTCAGGCAGCTCCGACTCAACGTCGCGTTCACCGGCGCAGCCTTGATCGGCGGCGCCGTCTTGCTGGCCTCGCTCGGCGCCGCGCCTGATCTGTTGACGCGCTTGGGCGTGAGCGAAGGCGCGTTGGTCCTCGTTCGTACCCTGCGCTGGCCGCTGATCTGGGCTGGGTACTTCTTTGGGCTGTGCCTTCTCTTTCGATTTGCGCCGCGAAAGCGGTCGCGCACGCCCAACCACGTCGTGCGCCCCGGTGCGCTGGTGGCCACTTTTCTTTGGACGCTCGTCTCCTTTGGCTTCGGGCTCTACACCGAGCGCATCGGTGGCTACCACGGTACCTATGGAGCGGCGGCCACGTTCGCCGTGCTCATGACGTGGCTCTACCTCACGGCGTACGTGACGATCGTTGGCGCCGAGTTGAACTCGGAGATTGCACGAAGGCTCACCGGCAGCGCCGTGACGGCCAGGTCCTCAGAAGCCCCAGTTCGGGTCGACCCGTGAGTGGCTCGACTGAGCGGGGGCGGTCGCGCCCGCAGGCTCAGCCGTAGCCGTCCTCTTGTCGGTCTTCTTTGGCTCGGGCGCTACAAGCTCACGTCGAGGTGTGCTCGGGGGCTTCGGACTCGTGGCATTCGCTCCAGTCGCGCTGGGCAGAGGGGTCGACGTAGCGACGACGGACGCAACCACGGCAACCGTTTCTTCGATCGCCCCCAGATCCTCTGATTTGCTCGCGACCGCCTGCGACGGCATCGTGCCGAAAGAGTAGTAGGCGAAACCGAGTAGTGCCGCTGCAGCCAGTGCCCATCGGCCAGGCACACGACGGAACCAGCGGCCGGGACGCGACTGCGCTACGCTTGTCGCTAGGGGCGGAATCACCGTATGCGAGTCCAGGGGCGACCGAGACGCGCTGGGTGGAGCCGGGATACTGCCGGCGCGGAGCCAAACCTTCTCGACCGGTTCTCCCGAGATGTCGTGATGGACGCCGTAGCTCGCGAGCCAGTGCGCCAGCGCAACGCCCATTTCGCGAGCAGTCGACCAGCGATGGTCGGCGTCTTTGGCAAGTCCACGTGAGAGGATGGCAGCGAGTTCTGCGTCGCAAACCGCTTCGTCAATCGGGGGCGCAGGGTGACAGGCGATGGCGAAGAAGAGAGCCTGGAGACTGTCCCCGGCGAACGGCGCCTGGCCCGCTATCAGCTCGTACAGTACGGTCGCAACGGCCCACAGATCGGTGCGCTCGTCCAAGTCCAACGAGCCGCGCGCTTGCTCCGGCGCCATGTACAGCGGGGTGCCAAGGAGAGAGCCGATGCGCGTGGTGCGCATGTCCTGAGGGACGTCACCGGCAAGTGCGATGCCGAAATCGACGAGCTTGGGCACCACACCGTCTTCGGTGCGCGCCATGAAAATGTTCTCGGGCTTGATGTCGCGGTGCAGCACCTTGCGCTTGTGAGCGCATTCCAAGCCCGCGAGGACCGGCAGGATGATTTGGACGGCCTCGACCGCGGGCACGGAGCCACGCCCTTCGAGCAAGTGCCCTAGATCGTGGCCATCGAGCAGCTCCATCACCAGGTAGTAGCTGCCGTCGTCCGTCACTCCGGTGTCGAACACACCCACGACGTTGACATGAGTAATCTTCGCGGCCAGACGCGCCTCGTTCCGCAGGCGCGTGTGCGCCGATGGATCACTGCTCGCCAACTTGACCAGCTTGACGGCTACTTGTTTGTCGAGGTTGACGTTGCGGGCGCGCCAAACGGCGCCCATGGCGCCCTCGCCCATCAGCTCCACGAGTTCGTACGCGCCGTCGAAAAGAATAGGCGGCGAAAGGTCTTCCGCGTCCCGGACCGGGGAACTCGGCTCTATCGTGACGATAGGTCCAGCGTCGACATCCAACGTTTCCAGCAGGTCGCGCGAGCCTTCGGACTCGCCCGCGCCCAGCGTGCGTTGACCCCAGCCCGAAACGGGACTCGCAGCGGCCGTCTCGAGGGCTTCGGGTGACATGACCCGAGAGTAGCAGGGATCGTGCCGTTCATTGGGCTGCCGTGCGTAACCAGCTACCTAGGCAATCACGGGCAATTCGTTGGGGTACAAGTCGTCCCCACGTCGCACATCAGCGAAAGCTGGTCCTTCTCCGCCTCGCCGCCGCAGTCCGCGTCGCAAATTGCCTCATTGGCGCAGCGCAATTCCGCGTCCTTGCAGCTCTGGCTACCAGTACAGGTTTGGGAGCAACTTCCAGCTTCGCAGAAGAAACGAGCTTGACGGCAGGCGCGGTCCCCTTCGCACCACCAGTCGCAGTTCTGCGTTGCGTTACAACGCAGTTCGACTCCGTTGCACGCGTCGTTGCCCAGGCAGTTCAGCAGGCAATCGAGGCGCCATCACATTCGGCCGGGCATGGCGGGGGGGTCCGGAGGGACGTTCGAACCGACCGGGGTCGAGCCATCGTCCGATGTCGAACCACCGTCGCCTGTCGAACCACCGTCGCCTAGCCCCGTCGGCACGGGCTCGACGGCGAAGTGGTCGTCGTCGAAAGTGACGCAGCCCGTAAGCGCTGCGACCACGGTCAAAAGGCATGATGCGAGGCGCATCAGAACATGCCAGCGAGATCCAACCGCCCTGGGCCCAAGGTCAGTGCCGCGCCGTCCTTGGCTACCGACGA
>JBBQHO010000286.1:0-3421 GCA_038324055.1 Polyangiales bacterium
ACGAACGTGAGCGTGACGGGCGCGCCCTTCTCTGGCGATTTGCTCGAGAAGGTGGCATTGAAGTGCCACTGGTGAAGCGAACGTCGTGGCTGGGGACTGGACTCGCTACGCTGAGTCTGCTGGGGGGGGCCTGCCGCTCGAACGAGCCGAGCAGCTCGGATCCGGGGCGCTTTGCCCAGCCAGCGCTGACGGGCCTGGGGGCGACGGACGGTAGCGCAATCGGTGCTCCGCTCGCGTCAGCGGGCGCTCCAATGCGCGCGCAGCCGGCGGGGGGTACAAGCGGCTCCGCCCCTCCGGATCAGGACACGGAGCGGGTCCGCCGTCGCTACTTAGACGTCGAGAGGCGCCGCCCCGCGCAGCCGGTGTGCGCGCACCCTTTCGCCTTCGTCGGCTTCGACACGGCGCAGCTCGCGCAGCAGCGCGCCCTCGTCGCCGAGGCATGGCGCCTCTACCCAGAGTTCGTGCAGCTGAGCGGAGAGGCTCCCGATTCCCCGTTCGAGGTTCGACTGTTCTCCGCAAGCGGCTCGGCCCACGCCGGCTCGATTCTGGTCGAGTGCGCGGACTCGCTCACCTGCGCGCGAGCTGGAGCGGTGCTCGCTTCGGCCGCGGGGCTAGGCTTCGCGCACGTCTGCGCCCCCGTACCCGAGATTCGGCAACGGACGGAGTGGAGCCCAGTGGCCGCGTCGACCGTGGCGCCCAGGCCGCGGGCCGCTTGTGGGCGGGCGCGCCTTTGTACGGGGCTCGTGCTCGGACACAGCTGGGCCTGCAATCTGTTCGTCGCGCACGACCTGACAAGCTGCGCGGCAGCGAACTCGTGCACGGAGGTCGCGCGGTGCGTCGAGGGGCTTGGGCTCGCCTCGGCCAAGCCCGGCGCGCCTGCCCGGCCTTATCCGTCGCTCGAGGCACCATGGGAAGTGGATACGACCTCGGGCCGAGGCTACTGAACTCAGGCCGACGAAGCGACGTCCACCGGCTCGTCGTCGAAGGAAGGTCGTGAGCCCAGCTGGTTCGAAGCGAGCTGCTGCGTCGCTTGGGGCTCAGCGAGGCTGCTCGGAGAAACCCGCAGGAGCTCTTGCTCGAGCGTGACCTTCCAGGTCGGTGGAACCTCCTCGTTGGAGACGTCTTGCCGTTCCCAAAGCACCGCCTCACGACCCAAGAAGCGCGCCACTAGGTCTACGGGCGTCGGCCCCAACACGCCGCGAAAGAGGAGGCGCCGCCGTCCGTCCGCCAACTGCGCGCTCGACCAACGCACGTGCCTCTCGATCTCGCCCTGCCTTGCGATCAGGGTGAGTCCCGCGGGCGCGAACTCGTCGAGGTCAGCGGGCCATTCGACCACGAGTCCCGTGAGGAGAGGCGCGAGCGGCACGTCAAGCACACCATTCAGCTCGGGCGCGGCGCTCTCAGCGCCGTCGATCACGAGCACCACGCCGAGCTCGAAATGCCGAAACTCCTTCTTCTCGTCCGGGGGCTTCGGCAGAACGAGCGTACGCAGTTCGCTCGACACAGGCGGCGCCAGGCGGAACGAGGCAGGGTCGAAGTCGAGCTCCAACGTTCGCCGACCGCTCTCGTCTCCGTTGGGCTTCAGCGCCACCTGCTGACTCGTCGGGAGGAACGTGAACTCCAGACGCCCAGCGGTGCGCGCCAGCGAACCGTTCAGCTCGTTGAACGGCTCGAACGTGGCCGTCGAGCCGTTGCGCGCGTTTTCAAGGTAGCGGCCAACGAAGCGGAGCACGCAGGGCTTGCTCGCCCCGGCCTCGACGCGGCTCGGTCCATCGCCCAAGGTCGTGAGGAACAGGCGCCCACCGAGCACGCGATGGGCCCCGTTATCCTCCACATGCGCCACGACCTCGAATCCCACTCTAACTCCCGGCACCTTGGCACGGTAGCACGGCCTGGGCCTCGACCCACGCGAAGCTCAACCGAGCTTGTTCATCATGCCAAAGGGATTCCCGAATGCAGCACAGAAGCCCTTTGTCGCGCTGTAGGCTCCTGGTTCGATTCCCGGCGCCTCCACCAATGGGACCCTGGTTTTTCCAGGGTCCCATTTCTTTGTGAACGGGTGCACGAAGGGCGCACGGACAGCTGATGCTACGGTGGCCGCATGGATCTCGCAAACTTCATCGATTCGGAGCGGATGGCCATCGTCGGCGAATGGGCGACGTTCGCCCGCACGCTTCTGCCTGCCGCGGAAGGCATGAACTCCAAGGCGCTCCGAGATCATGCCGATGAGATTCTGACCGCGATGGTCCGCGACATGAGGTCTCGTCAGACGGCCGCCGAGCAGGCGGAGAAGTCCAAGGGCCACGGTGATGCCCAGAACCTCGGAGCGATCGGCCAGGTCCACGCGGCCCTGCGGATTGAGTTCGGTTTCAAGCTCGGCCAAATGGTGGCGGAATACCGAGCGCTCCGGGCCAGCGTCCTTCGGTTGTGGGAAAAGAAGGGGAGCGATCCGGCAGGTGTAACTCGCTTCAACGAAGCGATTGACGAAGCCCTCACTGAGGCGGTCGCGAGCTTCACGGAGACGACGGAGCACTACAGGGACCAATCCCTCGGCATCCTCGGTCACGACCTACGCAATCCGCTTTCCGCGATCATCAGCGGCTCCACGTTGCTCATCGGATCGGATAAGCTCGACGACCGAAGTGTGAGCATCGCCGCACGGATGCTCAATAGCGCGAACCGCATGAATCGCATGATAGGCGACCTGCTCGACCTGACCCGCACCCGTTTTGGAGACGCCATCCCCGTACTTCGCAAGCCCATGGATCTCGATCCGCTCTGCCGCCAGGTCATCGCCGAGCTGGAAGGACTTCGCGCATCGGGCGGAATTTACTTCGAGCCCCAGGGCGATCTGCGTGGGGACTGGGACTTCGACCGGATCGCGCAAGTGCTCTCAAACCTCGTTCGGAACGCGATTCAGTATGGGGGGAAGGACGATGCGATCCGCCTCCTCGCCCAAGACAAGGGCGCCGAGGTGTTGGTGGCGGTTCACAACGGCGGCCGGACGATCCCTCCGGCTGCTCTGACGACGATCTTCGATCCCATGGTCCGTCACGCCGCAAAGGACCACACCAACACCGGGCTCGGCCTCGGGCTCTACATCGCATCGCAGATCGTCGCTTCGCATGGCGGCAAGATCATCGCGACTTCGACCGACGCTGCCGGCACTACGTTCAGCGTGCGTCTCCCGCGTCGGGCGGTGGTCTGAGTAGCAAATGGTCTCGGCCTCGCTCTACTTTCGCATGACGATAGGCCGTCGCGATGCCCGCTCGTCAGCAAGGCGGCTCCGGAAGCCGAGGACCTGGAGCACAAATAACCCGTTACTAGACCTTGCTTTGCTTTTCAGCATAGCGGGCGCAGCATCCAATCATGCTGCGCGAGTTCGTTTCCACGCATCGCGACGAGATCCTCGCTCAGGCAC
>JBBQHO010000287.1:0-3350 GCA_038324055.1 Polyangiales bacterium
CCTTTTGGTCTGACTGCATGCTCTCTCCTTCTGTTCCCCAAGACTCCTGGTCGCAGGCACTCGACCATACGCGTCGTCGCTCACCCGCAACATTTGAGCAGTGGTTTTCGTCGGTCGAGTTCTTGGGGTTTTCCGAGAGCACCCTGCGCCTCGTCGCCCGCGACGAGTTCGTTCGGGACTGGGTGAAGGATCACTTTCAGCCCACGCTCGTCGCCCATCTCGAATCGCTCACCCAACTGCGCGTTCGCGTCGAGTGGCGCATCGATACGACGCTCGCCAGCCCGATCTGCCCGCCGCCAGCACCCGCCCAGAGCGCCCAGAGCACCCCTCGTGCGCGGTTGCTGACGCCTCAGCGCGAGAGTTCGTCGTTCGGTGCCACCACGGCTCGTACACCCACGCCGGCGCGGAGCCCTTCACAGCCGCCAAACGCGACCCGTCGGCTCTCGGTCGTGCCGGGAGCGATCGGTCAGCTGAACAGCAAGTTCACCTTCACGAACTTCATCGTCGGGCCTTCGAACGAGCTGGCCTACGCCGCGGCCTTCGCTTCGGCGGGTGGCGGTGGGCCGCGCTACAATCCTCTGTTCATTGCCGGAGGCACTGGCCTGGGCAAGACGCACTTGATGCACGCCATCGCCCACAAGGTACTGGTCGATCGCCCCGACGCGCGCATCATCTATGTCTCGGCCGAGCACTTCACGAACGAGTTCATCGAGGCGCTCCAGAACCACCGCATGGAGGAGTTCCGTGCGCGCTACCGCAGCGAGTGCGACCTGTTGCTGCTCGACGACATCCAGTTTTTGGCCGGCCGCGAGCAGACACAGGAAGAATTCTTTCATACTTTCAACGCCCTGCACGATGCCGGCGTGCCCATCATCGTCACGAGCGACAAATACCCACAGCAGCTGCAGCGCATGCCAGAGCGCTTGGTTTCGCGCTTCACGTCGGGTCTCGTCGCCGACGTCCAAGCGCCCCAGCTCGAAACGCGCGTAGCCATCTTGAAGAAGAAGGCCGAGCTCGAGCAGATCGATCTGCCGGATTCGGTCGCGGTACTGCTCGCGCAGAAGGTGCAGAGCAACGTGCGGGAGCTCGAGGGCGCGCTGATTCGCTTGGCTGCGAAGGCATCGCTCACTGGTCGGCCCATCGACGAAGAACTGATGCGCGGCGAGGCGTCGCAGTTTCCCTCGAGTGCCGACAAGCTGGTCTGCGTGGCCGACATTCAGAAGGCCGTTTGCACCCACTTCCGTGTGACAGGTTCCGATCTGCTCAGCAAGGATCGACACAAGAGCGTCGCCTTCGCTCGTCAGGTGGCGATGTACCTCTGTCGCCAGCGACTCAAGTCCAGCTTCCCGGAGCTGGGCCGCGCTTTCGGCAATCGCGATCATACGACGGTGATGAGCGCCGTGCGGCGCGTCGAATCGCTCAGGAAGCGCGATCCGCAAGTCAACGCGCACCTGGAAGCCATCGAGCGGCGTTTGGCTTCGAGCGAAGAGTGATTCGTCAGGGCGGTCGGACCTGAGCACCCGACGACATGGAGCACCTTTTCTCGGCGCTGCTCGACTGTTCAGACCTTCACGTCGAGTCTACATTCCCGTCACGCCGAGAATGTGACCAGCGCCAGGGATCGGTGTAGATTCGACCCATGTTGACGCTGCGCGCCATCCATCAGCTCCAAGATCAGCACGGCTCCGTCCAGCTGGACGACGGGCGTGTGGGCAAGATCGTCCGCGTGACGACCACTTTTCCGGCGAATACAACGCAGGTCAGTGTCTACACCGACGGCCCGACGGGCCCGGGCATCGCCAAAGTCAGTTTGCACCAACTGAGCCGCGTGGCCCCGGCGCCTCGCAGCACCTGAATCGACGCGGGCCTGCTGACCCACCAGGGTCTGATCAAACCGCGCTGTCGCCGTACATGGCTTCGGCGATCTCGTAGGCGGCGTTCTCGAGCTCCATGTAGGCGCCCCGCAGCGAATCGAGGTCGGCACCGCTGGCCAACATGCCGCGTAGATTGTCGATCTGCGCTCGCACTTGCTCTGCGTGATCGGGCGTCAAGAGATCGCCATACGCCTCCACGGCCTGCTCGGTCGTGTAGATGAGTGTGTCGACCTTGTTCTTCATTTCAGCCAGGCCGCGGCGCAGCTCGTCGGCTTCGCGGAACCTGTCGCCTGCCGTGACCAAGTTGTCGACTTCTTGCTGGGACAGGCCGCTCGTCGGGGTGATCGAGACCGAGGTCGACCGTCCGGTTCCGAGGTCGAGCGCATGCACTGCCAGCAAGCCTTCGGCGTTGACGCTGAACGTGACTTGGATCTTGGGGACACCGCGCGGCGCTGGTGGAATGCCGGTCAATTCGAAGTTGGCCAGGCTGCGGTTGTCCTGGGCCATCTCGCGCTCGCCCTGCAAGACGTGGATGGGCACGAAAGACTGATTGTCGATGCTGGTGGTGAAGATCTCGCTCTTCTCTGTCGGAATCGTCGTGTTGCGCGGAATCAGCCGCGTAAACACGCCGCCTCCCGTTTCGACGCCGATCGCAAGCGGAGTCACGTCCAGCAGGAGCATCTCTTCGATGGCGCCGCCCAACGCCGCGCCCTGGAGAGCGGCACCGAAGGCGACGACCTCGTCCGGATTGACCGCCTTGTTCGCAGGCCTGCCGAAGAAATCCAAAACCGCCTTCTGCACGGCGGGCATACGCGTCATGCCGCCGACGAGCACGACCTCTTGAATCTCATTCACATTCACCTTGGCGTCCGCCAAGGTCCGCTTGCAGGCTTCGATCGTGCGCTCGACCAGGGGCCGCACGAGAATATCGAGCTCACTGCGCTTGAGTGTCCGCTCCAGATGCAGCGGCCCGCCGGCGGTCGTGGCGATGAAGGGAATGTTGATTTCGGTCTCGAGCGACGAAGAAAGCTCGTGCTTTGCGCGCTCCGCGGCTTCGCGCAAGCGCTGCAGGCCCATGCGATCTTGGCGCAGATCGACGCCGTTCTTGGCCTTGAATTCCTCGGCGAACTTGTCGATCAGCATGCGATCGAAATCCTCGCCTCCCAGGTGCGTGTCGCCGCCCGTAGCGCGCACGTTGAATACGCCTCCGGTGATTTCGAGGACCGAGATGTCGAAGGTGCCGCCACCCAGATCGTAGACGGCGATGCAACCGACGTCCTTCTTGTCGAGACCGTAGGCCAGCGCGGCGGCTGTCGGCTCGTTGATGATGCGCTTGATGTCCAGTCCGGCAATCTTGCCCGCGTCTTTGGTGGCCTGACGCTGCGCATCGTCGAAGTAAGCGGGGACGGTCACGATCGCTTCGGTGACCTCCTCGCCCAAGTAGGTCTCGGCGATTTCCTTCATGGCTCGGAGGAC
>JBBQHO010000288.1:0-3280 GCA_038324055.1 Polyangiales bacterium
CACGTCAGCACCCTCGCTGCGTCGACCAGCAAATCCCAAGCGAGCAGCCGGCCTACCGAGAAGGCTCCTCGCACCACGACGGCAGCGTTCTGCGCCGTGAACTCCCCAACTGCACCGCTGTCCAACACAATCTCGCTGGCGCCAAGGAAGGTGACCGCGCTTCCCTCAAAGCCTTGCAAGTTGCCCCGGTCGACCAGCTGGTTGTTTACGATGATGCGGATGGGTCCATCAGCCACAAGACGCGCTTGGGGCTCCAGCGCCAGCATTTCGAATCGATAGGTTCCCGCTGCAAGATGAACCACAGCCCTCCCGCACCTGCTCTGCGTCGACGAAGTAGGCTACCTCTCGTACAACAGCCGGTACGCTGACTTGCTCTTCGAAGTCGTCACGCGACGCTACGACAGCGGAAGACCACTCCTCCTCAGCACCAACAAGGGCTTCGCCGAGTGGAGCGAGGTCTTCCCGCACGCAGCCTGCGTCGTCACTCTCGTCGATCGCCTCATCGACCGCGCCGAGGTCATCGACATCGAAGCCGACAGCTACCGTCTCAAAGAGGCCAAGGAGCTCAACGCCGCACGCACCAAACAGCGGTCCAAGAAGCCCACCAGCTGACGCCACTGCGACTGTTCACCGGTGAACTTCACCGCCATCAGGCGCGTTCTTCACCGGTGAACTGTAAGTGCTCGCCCGCCCCCATCTTGACGGCGGCTTGAGCTGCCGCGCAGAGATCAGCGGCTGATCAAGAGCCGACGGCGAGTTCGTGCGGCAGCGGGATTGAGCTGCCGCGCAGTGCAGCCTCGATCGCCCCGCGCAGATACGTGTGCGGGCCGACCCCGGCCAGCTTCGCGCTCTCGATCAAGCTGTAGAAAAGGGCCGCGACCTCGGTCCCGCGCTTCGAGCGCGAGCCGTAGTGGTTCTTGCGCCCGACCACCACGCCACGCAGCGCGCGTTCGGTGCGATTGTTGTCGAGCTCGACGTCGGCGTCGTCGAGAAATACGCGCAGTCCATCCCAAACCCCGCCCATGTAGGCGATGGCCTTGCCCAAATTGCTCTGCGGAAGCGCCTCTGTTTTCAGCGCCCAGTTCTGAATCGCAATGATGATTTTGCGCGACTCTTCTTGTCGCGTTTGCAGCCGATCTTCTGGCGGGCCGTCGCGCGTCTCGCGCTCGATGGCGTAGAGCTTTCCGATCCAGTCCAGCACTTGCTTGCACTGCGTCGGGTACTGCTCCTCGATCTCGATGAACTTGCGCCGAACGTGCGCCCAGCAATGCGCGAGTTCGAAGCGCGCGCCGCGCTTTTTCAGCGACTGGTAGGCGCTGTAGCCGTCACAGATCACGGTGCCGGTGTAGTCGCCAAGAAGTTTGCTGGCTGCGTCAGCCGACCGGCTGTCCTCGATCCGGTAGCAAACGGCGTTCGGCGCTACGACGGCCCAGACTTGCCAGCGCTTGTTGTCGCCGCCGGCCTTCTTGCCCTTGGCTGCCATCATGCGCCAGTGCGTTTCGTCGGCACCGATCACGGACTGGCTCAGTACGTATTTCTGCAAGCGGTCGTGAGCTGGCTCGAGCAGCTTCGCCAACGCTTCGATCTGGTCCCAAAGCGTCTGTGAGTCGACGGTGAGGCCGTCGCGCTGCATCGTCTTCACCTGGCGCTCGAGCGGCAGGTGATCTGCATATTTGGCCATCGCCACGTGCTGCGCGAAACCGACCGAATAGCGCGCCCCATTGAACAATTTGACCGGACCTGGTGCCGTCTCGATGCAGGTTCCGCAGGTGCATCGGTACTTTTGGCGCTTGTGGCGGGTCACCACGAAGCGGCGTTCGATGATGTCGATCTCTTCCGCTTCTTCGAACTGGCCCGACCACTCACGCAGGTCGCCGCCGCACGAACTGCAGGCCAGCTCTGCCTCGTTGGCGACGTGCACCTTCTCCACCACGTCGAGCAACGGCTGCTCGCGGCGACCGTGGCCTCGTTGCTTCTTCGCTTCCGAATCGCCTTCGGTTGCGGCTTTGGCCTTCGGCCGCTGCTCGGTCGATTCGCCGAAGAGCTTCTTGCGCGCGTTGGCGAGGTCCGTTTCGAGTTCCTCGATGTGCAACTGCAGCTGCACGGCCTCAGTGCCTTCGAGCACGGCGAGCCGCTTCTTCAGCTTGGCGATCATCTTCGCCATCACGAGATTCTCCGCCTGCAGCAGCTTGGCTGCGGCAAGGAGGCTCTGGTGATCTGTCAGCTGCTCCAGCGTCATTCAGTAGGGTAAACCTACCGAAACTCGCTCAAATTCCCGAGGCCTGCACTTCTTCTTCGAATATTTTCGAGCGCAAATCAGCCTTGCGAAGCAGAGGCGGGCTCAGCGTCACGCGTCCCAGCGCCTCGCTGCCCTCCACGAACAACGACAGCTCCGCGAGCGTCAGCGTCAGGTTCTTGGACATGGGCCCTTTCCATGGCGTCGCGAAGAGGCCGGCCTCGAGCCGCTTCGCGAAAAGGCACACACCAGTGCCATCGAAATAGATGACCTTGGCGCGTTTGCGGTCGCGGCTCACGAACAAGAACAGGTCGCCCGTCATCAAGTCGTGCCCGAGCTTTTCGACAACCAGAGCGCTCAGCGTGTTGAAGCTCTTGCGCATATCGCACGGCTCGCCGTACGCGTAGACGCTGACGCCACGAAGCGCGCCTATCACGCGAGCCTCCGGACGAGTTCGGCTACATCATCGAGAGAAAGACCGTCGATTCTGAGCCCGCGCGGGCCCCAAACGGTCACTCGGCGCGTTCCCTCCGTTGGCGTTTCGGCAACAACACGCACTGGTCGCAGGGTGGCAGCGTGAGCTGCGTCAGCCGACTTGCGCTGTCTTTGCAGCCAGCCCTTGAGCGTCTGCAGATTCAATCCGAGACTCTGGGCCAGCGTTTCGAGCGTCTCTCCAGCCGCGCGACGCTCGGCGACGTAGTTGATAACGCGGCTCCGAACCGCCGGTGGGACGTGGCCGCGCCCGCCATCGGTGCGATTTCGCGCCGCCGAAATTTCGCGCTGCAACTCGTCGATGTCTGCGTTCTTCACGCCACGATCATCGCGACGTCGGACCGAGGCGTCACGACGGGGGCGGGCGAGGACTTACGGTGAACTTCACCGAATATCCGCGGGATGGCGTGCCCTGTCGTTGGTTCTCCAAAAGCGCGTCGAACCGGGTGAAGTCGGCCTGAGCTGAACCTGGGCCGTTCACCCAGAGATTGGGCCCGTTCTTGCGGCCCCCCGTACAATCGTCGCGAGCACAGAGCGAAGGCCCGGAGTTAG
>JBBQHO010000289.1:0-3265 GCA_038324055.1 Polyangiales bacterium
TGGTGGTTGGACACAACCCGGGCATCTCCGATTTGCTATTGTTGCTCACCGGCGAGGAGCGCGACATGCCAACCGCGGCCATCGCCGAAGTCCGTCTCGACCTGAGCGAATTCGGAGTAGTTACGCCAGAGACTCGTGGAAAACTGGTCAAATTCTGGCGCCCGCGCGAAGAGCGAAAAGACGAGAAGAAAAGTCGGGGCTAGACCGGACCCTCGGGTGGCCTGGCTCTGCATTCCCGGCTATCACCAGCGGCGATGAGCGAGTCGTCCGAGCTTCCGCCCAAAACCGAGGTTGCCCTCGCACTCCTGCAGACGGCGCTGTCGGTCTACGTTCATCTCGACCCGCGTCCGCGCGAGGTGCGCGTGCCTGCTTCTTTCAAGAAGCAAGCGCAGCTGGTCTTGCAGGTCGGTCTCAACATGGCCGTGCCGATTCCGGATCTCGACGTGGGGACCGAAGCCCTGACCTGCACGCTCAGCTTCAATCGCAAGCCCGAGTACTGCTGGATTCCGTGGAGCGCCATCTACGGACTCGTCGGCGACGACGGGCGTGGCATGATTTGGCCTGACTCCGTGCCGCCAGAAGTTGCTGCTGCCGCGGAAGGACGTCCGAGTTCCGCCAAGGCGGAAAACAAGAGGCCGAGACTACGCGTGGCCGGCGAGGCCACGCAAAGCGCCGAGGCCCAGGCCGCTCCGCAGACCGAGGAGGAAAGCGCAGGCCCTGCCAAACGCGCGAAGGGCGCTCGCGCCGCCAAGAAGGCCGCGGCGCCGTCGCAGGCCTTGGGGCCCAAAGCCGTTGCACCAACCGTTCCCCAGGTCGTGGCTGCGGCGGAGCGTGCCTCGGAGCCCACCGCTGCCTCGTCACAACCCGACAAAGGTGCAGGCGGCGGCAGTCGGCAGAGCCCAGCTCAGCAAACGAAGCGCGAGCTTCCTCCCTATTTGCGCATCGTTAAGTGAGCGTGGGGGCCAGGGTATCCGTAGGCGATGCGCGCTTTGCGGCGACATCATGTAAACTAAAAGCCACGGGCCTGCCCGTCGAGGGCGGGGAGATCGGACATGGACGTTTCGTGCGGGCGCTGCAAGACGGAGTACGATTTCGACGACGCGCTAATTTCGGAGCGTGGCACTACGGTGCGCTGCACGAACTGCGGGCTCGAGTTCAAGATTTTTCCCGAGCCCGGCCGTAACGTCCCCGAAGTCTGGGCCGTCGTCTCCGCCCTCGAAACGGGAGCGCCACCTCGGCACTACCAATCGCTCAACGACCTTCAGCGCGCCATCAGCCGCGGCGAAGTCCAGCCCGACGATCTGATGTCGCGTGGTGACGAGAAGGCGCGCCCGCTCGAATCGATCGTCGAGCTCCAGCCGCTCCTGCGTCAGCCCAAGACGATGACGCCTCCGCCAGTGGCACCTGTCGTTCCGCACGAGCCGTTCTTGGTACCGAGTTCCAGCCGGTTGCCGGAAGTCGCACCTGTCGCGCAAGCGGCAGCAGATGCCGCGGTTGCGTCCGGGACGACTTCACTCGAGACCTCGGTCGAAGCCGCCATCGACGCGCTCGGCGAATCCTCGGCTTCGTCCGTCGGTCGCTTCGGTCGCGTGGCCTCGGGCACGGCGCTCGGCTTGCCTTCTCTCGCCGACATCGCTTCCAGGCGACGGCCCGACGCAGCCCAGTCGCCCAGCAGCCGACCGCTCGGCGTTGGCAAAGAAGAGGAGAGCAAGATTCCGAGCAGCCCTCCACCCTCTGCAAAGATTCCGAGCAGCTCTCCACCCTCTGCAAAGATTCCGAGCAGCTCTCCTCCAGGCAAGCTGCCCAGCAGTAGTGCACCGGCCGGTGACGCTGATTTCGAAGACGTGGTCGACGATGCCATCGTGCGGTCGCTGCCCCCCGAGTCGTTTGCTCCGCAGAGAGCGTCGGCAGCGCCAAAATCCACACCGCTACCGCCACGGCCGCGCATTCAGTCTGCGCTGTCGTTTCGGCCCGCCGAGCCCGAGGGCGAAGAAGCTCCCAGCTCCAGCCAAAAAGGCGCGCGTCTAGCGCCTTCGCCCTTGTCGAGTCGCGCGCAGCTGCCTTCGCTCAGCTCGACGCTGAGCGGTCGGCTCAATCCGAGCGTAGCTCCGGCTTCACCGGCGCTGCGCGCGACGCCCGTCGACAGCCGCGCACCCACCCGTGCCATGGTTTTGCCTGAACTCGAACTCAGCGAGTCGACGCTAGGCGCCCCCTCGGAACGCGGACACGGTTCGTCGCTGCCCCCACCGCTGCCGGCCAACGCGCATTTCGCGTCCCCGCATCCGACCGACGTCGATGCGCCGGCGAGCACGGATTCGCCAAGCAGCTCGGCGCGAGCGATCTCGTCGAAGAACCCGCTCTTGGTGCCCAGCGAAGAGCTGCGCGCGGCGACACCTCTACCGGCACCGCTCGGCTCGCTGGCCGACGGCTCCCGCATCAGTACACTTTCGACAGCGCCGCGGCAGCGCGGCGCACGCAGTGGCATCGTCGTGGGCGTCGTGTTGATGAGTGCAGCAGCGTTCGTGGGGTTGAGCTCTCGAGAGCGCATCAGTGGGTGGATTGCGCAGGGCAAGCCCGTGCCCACGAGCCAAGAAGAGCCAGCCTCGCTTGCTCCGGATCTCCAAAAGCAGCTCGGCGCCGCGGAGGTCGAGTGGTGGCGCTTGCGCCTCTGGCCCGAAGGCGATCCACGACGCGAAGAGATCCAGGTCGTGCTCGACAAGCGACTCCAAAAGCTCTCGTCGAGTTTGCGTGACAAGACGGACGCCGCCAGCGGCTGGGCGCGCGTCGACACTTTGCGTATGAGCGGCCGATCCGAACAGGCTCGCCAAGGACTCGTCGCTTTGATGGGCGCCAAACGTCCGTACTCGCTTGCGCTGCTCGACTTGGCAGATGCGAGCGCCGAGCCACCTTGGCCCGCTATCGCCCAGCAACTGGAGGAGGCCAAAGTCGGCGAGAGCGGTGACTACCTGGCGCGTTCGGCCCTCGTTTACAGTTTGGCCATGTCGGGCAGCGTTGATCAGGCCCAGCGCGAACTCGAGCAACTGGGCCATTTGCCCAACGGTACGCGGGCGCCGCTCTATCCCGATTTGGAGAAGTTCCTGGAGCGACGCGCTGCGCTCGAAACGCGTGAAGGTGGTGCTGCAGCCGACGTCGAAGTGCCGCCGATCGAACTCGAAGTCCCCAGCGCTGTCCCGGCCGAGCCCACGCCTAGCGCAGGCGCTGCACCTACGGCTGAGAATCTCACTCCCACCGTGAAGCTCCCGCG
>JBBQHO010000290.1:0-3231 GCA_038324055.1 Polyangiales bacterium
CGCTCCCTGATCGTAGGCTTCGGTGTCGCTGCCCGGCGCGTCGCCATGCGTCACTTCGCTATCGGAGCCGCCGATCCAGAAATAGTCGAGACCGCGCGGATCCTGGCGCTTGATCAGACCGCCGCCGTAGTTGCGACGCCCGAGACGGGTCGCGCGCACGCTCCAAGCATTGCCAGTAGGAATGTTGATGTTGAACAGCCGCGCTCCGACGAGGCCCGTGTCGAGCAGCGCTCGCGCGATCCGGCTGGCTTCGGCAGCGGCGAGCGTCTGATCGGTTTGCCGACACGCGGACACGGCCAACGCCAAGTAGCCCGACAGCGCACCCTCGCGCGCCGCGGCCACGGTGCCGCTGTAGAAAACATCGACCCCCAGGTTGAGCCCGTGATTCATGCCCGACACGATCAGGTCCGGCTTGCGCTCGAGGATGCCCGCATTGAGAGCCAAGTAGACGCTGTCAGCTGGCGTGCCGTCGACCGCATAGACGCCCGTCTCGGCGTTCCTCAGCCGCAGCGGCCGGTTGAGACTGAGCGAATGGCTGGACGCGCTCTGCTCGTTTTCGGGCGCGCACAGCACGACGTCGGCCCAGTCGAGCAGAGCAGCCCGCAGGGCCAAAATCCCGGAGGCGCGGTAGCCGTCGTCGTTCGACAGCAGAATCAGAGGGCGAACCATGTCCTGTGCATGTACCCTCGAGCCCCAAGCGCTGACAAGCGGCGGCGACCCGCTCGGATCCGTCTATTTCCCTCGCCCGCTCGCCGTGACAAGGTCGAACCGACATGTCGCAGCCAGCCGCCGAAGGACCCGGTTCCTCCCAGAGGACGCCCGAGTACGACGCTTTCCTCGACCCATTGTCGCCCGAGACCGAGCTTTTGGTCTGCCAGTACGTCCGCGAGGCCTTGGGCCGTTTCGGCTCGAGCGGCGAAGTCACCTGGGAAGGCAGCGAGCTGCTCCTGCTTTCGCCCGCCGGTGTGAGCCGCGTCCGCGTGGGTTCGTGGGTGCGCCGCTGGGAGCAACTCGATGAGAACATACGCCGCGGTCGGACGCTCGAGCTCGCGCGTCAACTGGCCCAGCCTCGCGCCCTGGCCGCCGCCACCAGCGTTCGACCGGGCTCGGCGTCCTGGACCGGCTGGGTGATGGCCGCGGCCGTGGCCATCGCTGGCCTTGCCGCTTACTTCTGGTTCGTCCGCCCCGCCCCAGCCGGCGCAGCCGACGCCTCAGGTCCCGTGACCCGCACCAAGGGCGCGGCGCCGACCGATCTCGAAGAGCGCATCGCCCGCGCCAACCGGGTCTGCGAAGCCACACGCGCGCGCGTTTTGCGCGGAGCGACGGTCGGCATCACGGAAACCGACGGCTGGGTGGTCGAGTTTTTTGGATTTCAAAAGGACGGCAAAGCGCTGCTTGGCAAAAGCCCAGCGCTCGCCCAATTCGTTGCCTCACCAAGCGCGCCCGAAGGCTCGGCCTTCATCTGGAAAGAAGAGCCGCAGCTCGCAACGGTCAGCAACTCGACCACCCGGGTCACGCTGGCCGACGAGCCCATCACCGGCAGCCAGGGGGACACGACGCCCGCCTTGCGTATCACTTTCCACGGCGCACTCGTCGACGCCTACTTTCAGCCCGAAGAGCGCGCGCGCTACTACCATCTCGCTCACGGTCTGACCGCGGCGCTCGGCCTCACCCATTCGGCGCTGTACGCGCGCTGCGAAGCGGGACGCACCCATCACCTGGGCTCGTGGTTTCGCGGTCGCACCGACGCCGAAGCGGCGACCTCTTTGCTGTATTTTCTAGGCACCTACGCCGAGCCTCCGCATCTCAGCCCGCCGTTCCTGCATGCCGTCGGCGGCACGGAGCTCGATCGCTCGGTGGCTCTGAGCAACATCGAACACGTCGCAGGCAACATCGATCGCGCGCTCTTGGCCAGCGTGCTCGGCCGCCAGGGCGGCATGGTCGTCGGCAAGAAGAACGAGGGCGTGACCATCGCGTTCCCGTTCCGCGACGGTAACCGCGCGGCGCGCGCCAGTCGCGATCTAGCGCGCCTCGTCGATCTGAATCGCGACTGAGCGGGCCTCCTGAAGCAGAGCGTCAGCTCGCTTTGGGGTAGTTGCTCGGCGTTGGCTTCGCCATGCCCCAAGGGCGAAAACTCTCGCGATCCCCCTCGCGCAAAATGGTCGAGCCGCGCCTGGCGCAGGCCGGACACCGAATCTCGACCTGTACGGGCCGAGCCGCCAGCACGTCAGTGGACTCCGCAAAACGGCACTCCGTCCCGCAGCCTGGACAGGCAACTCCCGTTCGTGTGGAAAACCCCGCAACCGCCATGGACCTACCCGCCTTGTCGCTCGAACACCCGCACCTAATTGAACGGCGCTCGAGCCCCGAGCTTTAGCTCTAACCCTTCGGGGCCGGCGATCGAGTAAAACGCGACGATTTTGAGCGTTGCGCAGGGGGAGCGGCTGACTATGCTCGGCGTCGTTCTTGCGGCTTTGGCCACAAGCCCAACCAATTCGCGGGAGTAGCTCAGCTGGTAGAGCGCGACCTTCCCAAGGTCGATGTCGTGGGTTCGAATCCCATTTCCCGCTCCAAGGAACGCCCTGTCTTTAGGCTGTTTCCGCAATTCAGGCCGGGGGTCTGAGGCCTGAAATAGGGCTCTTCACACTTGATGGTGGGTCCGGCCAAAAAAGCTCAGCCGCTGCCGGAGTTAAGTAGTCGTAGTCGGTAGTTTCTGAACGAGACATAGCCATACGCTCGGCGTTTGATGAGCTTGGCTTTGTTGTTGAAGCCCTCGGTGCGGGCGTTGGTCAACCGGCAGTACCAGTAGGCCAGGATTTCTTTGCGCCAGCGCAGCAGCGTCGAGCGCAGGGTTTTGAGTTCGGGGATGGTCGTGAAGGCGAGCGCGTCGCAGAGGCTCTTGAGGCGCAGAATAAGCCCCTGCCCCACTCGTCCCAGCTGGCCTGCGCTCGCGCCACGAACGCTCGCACCCGGTCCGGCGGAATTTCTTCCATCGTGTTCGGGTCGAGATGAACCACGCGCTTGTCTCGAGCCACGACGAGAGGCGGGCCGAGCGCCTTGTGCTGCCGCACCATCAGGTTCGAGGAGCGCCGCAGAGCAGCCTCGGCTCGCGCGCGTTCGCTAGCTCGCGGGTCTTTCGAATCTGTCATGACGCCTCGAAATCCTTCCACGCAGCCGCCCGAAGGACAAGCGGAGGCTGACCTCGTTGCCCTTCGGCGATTGTCGCCGGCG
>JBBQHO010000291.1:0-3173 GCA_038324055.1 Polyangiales bacterium
GTCGTCCATGGCCACGTCCAGCAAGCGCCCCACGTCCCGCGTGCGCTCGGCGTCGGAGCCAAACAACGTGGCAAGCACGATCTCGAGCGTGAGCTGCATCATGTCGGCGTGAACGTCGCGCGACTGCTCGGCACCCAGACCTGCCACGTACTTCTCCGTGGTGCTCACCATCATCTCCGCAAACTTGCCAATCTGCCGGGGTTGGAACGAGGGCGCGAGTAGCCGTCGCTGTCCTTTCCAAGGAGGACCGTCGTTGGTCAACAAGCCATTGCCCAAGAGAGGCCGGAGCGCCTGGGTGAACAGATCTTTCTCGAGCTTGTCGGCGTGACGAACCAAGAGTTCGTCCACCAGGCTCGGCTCCATGACCAGCCGCATGGTTTGACCGCCCTGCTCGTAGGCGACGAACGTGCCATGCAGTTTTCGCGCCTGCTCGAAGGCTAGCAACGGGTCTTTTGCGAAATGCAGCAACCCGCGTAGCCCCGAGAGCTCGGGCGCGTGCAGAAGCTCGATGGCAGTCATGGGTGAGGCGTAGCTCCGCTGCGCTTGGCGGGTCAACTACGGGCCGCGCTGGTTGCGAAGCCGCTTCGCAGTGAGTGCAACGCGCAGCGCCGCCCCGGGCGCCGTATCGTCGAAGATGACGCGCTCGCCCTCGAGTCGCACCCCCAATCTTTGCCAGAGCAAATCCAGGTCAAGCGCTGCCGCCGTCTCGCCGCGCAGTCGGTGCAGTTCGGAAAGCACGTGCGTTTGCGTCGCCGCATCGCCTACCGCCAGCAAGCGCTCGATAGGCCAAGTCGCCGTGACGGTGCCGCCGTTCCTGGCGATGGCGCGCAAGCCGTCGTCGAGCGAGTGCCTGCCTGCCGTTTGCTCGCGGATGGCCAAGTCGGCTTCCAGCCAAAAGAGCGCGCCGCCCCAGTAGGTGCGACCCCAGGTCGGCGTGTGATCGAGGCCTTGGTCGTTTTCTTCGGGCAGCCCCTGCGCTGCGTCGCGTAGAAGATCGCGCCACAGCTCATCGACAGTGAGCGTGCCGGCGCGGGCGCGCACGATGGGCTCGAGATAGGACGAAAGGCCCTCGCCGGCCCATGCGTACCTGCTCCTGTCCAGGCTTGGAAACGTCACGTGCAAGAGCTCGTGCGTGAGAATCCAGTCGTGGCGCGCCTCCTCCTCGGTCAAGTCCGCACCAAGCTGCAAAAGCACGGAGGCACCATGCTCGCCACGTGTGATGCCATTGAGCCCCGAGTCCGCGGCGACCACCACGACGAGTGTGCGCGGCACCGGGAAGGTCCCGTAGTACTGCGCTACGCCGTTTACTGCCTCACGCACCCAGCGCTCGATGGCGTCGTCATCCATCGCAAATGTTCCGGGAGCAATCAGTAGGTCGATAGCCGCCCCCTCGAGTGTGATGGCTCGCGAGCGCCACACACCAGCGATCTCCGGCAGCTCCAATTGGCGAAACGAGGGTCTGTCGAGCAGAGATGTTCCGCTGCGCTGGGGCTGCGCCGTGAACCCCACGCTCTCGACCGCAGGCTGACCGGGCTGCGGTCCCTTGCATGCGCCGACGGACGCCAGAATCAGCGTCACCCAGCAGAACTCGAACCAGGCGGGTGCCTTGCGCATGCGACCGAGTCTGGCCCTGCCTCGAGGCGCGTCCAGCCTCGGTGGCCTCGAAGGGGCATCGTTTGAGACAGTAGCAGCGGATTGCCGCACAACCGACGGTGCCCATCACAAAACATTCACGAAACATAGGATTTCCGATTGAAATTTCTGCTTGGGAACCGGGCCGAGGCTGTTAGCTTCCGCCGCCCCCGTGACCGAAGCCCAAGCGCCCTCTACCCGCATGGTCCACCTGACAGGTTTGGACGGTCTACGCGGACTCGCCTTGGCTGGCGTGCTGTTGTTCCACGCCGACGGCGCTTTGCCCGGCGGCTACTTGGGCGTCGATCTCTTCTTCGTGCTCTCGGGCTACCTGATCACCGCGCTCTTGCTCAAAGAGCGGCGCGACACCGGCCGCATTGACCTGCGCGCCTTCTGGGTGCGGCGCTTTCGGCGCCTGATGCCAGCGTTGCTGGCGCTGATGCCGGCAATCGCGGTCTACGTCCGCTTCTTCGCCCGGCCCGAGGACCAGCTGGCGCTGCGCAACGAAGCTCTGGCCAGCTTGGGCTACTTTGCCAACTGGTACGCGATCTTCGGCGATCGCAGCTACTGGCAGTTGTTCGCCGCGCCTTCGCCGCTCGAGCACACCTGGAGCCTGTCTATCGAAGAACAGTTCTACGTTGTCTGGCCCCTGCTCACGATGCTCGTACTCAAGCGCTACGGCACGCGAGCTCTTTTGGCCGTGTCGCTCGGGCTCGGTCTCGCATCTGCGGGCGCGATGCTGTTGGTGTTTTCAGAAGGCAACAGCAGCCGAGCGTACCTAGGGACGGACACCCGCATGACGGCCATCTTGCTCGGCGCAGCGTTCGCGATCTTGGTGCCACCTGGGACACAGCTCGTGGCGCGCCATGTTCGGCAACTCGACTGGCTGGGTGTCGCGTCCGCGCTGGGACTCGCGGTCGCCTGGTGCCGACTCGGGGGCACTGATCCGTTTCTCTACCGTGGCGGCTTCTGGCTGACCGAGCTCGGCGTCTTGGTGCTCATCGCCTGTGCAGTGATGGGGCGTAAGAGCTTCGTGGCGCGCGCTTTGTCTTGGCACCCGCTCACGTTCCTCGGCACGGTCAGCTACGGCGTCTACCTGTGGCATTGGCCGGTGAACGTCTTTTTGACAGCCGAGCGGACCGCGTTCGACGGCTTGGTGCTTCAGGCACTCCGCCTTTCGGTCACTTTCGCCATCGCGCTCGTCTCTTACCACCTGCTCGAACGACCGATACGCAAGCACGGTTTCACGTTCCTGCAGTCGCATTTGACGTTGCCTGCCACGGCCGCGCTGGCCTGCTTCTTCATGGTGAGGCCCACTGGCCCCCACGCAGAGCCGGTGTCCAGCTCACTCCTCAGCATCGATACCCACAGTCGGGCCGAATTGAGCTCCGATTTGGCGCGCTACCGCGTAGTGGTCTTCGGCGATTCGACGGCCAACTCGCTCGGCTGGGGCCTGCGCAGCCTCCACGAGAAGGGCCTCGAGGTGCAGCTGCTGGGCAAGGACGGTTGCCACATGCTGTCAGACACGTGCGATGGCCAGC
>JBBQHO010000292.1:0-3139 GCA_038324055.1 Polyangiales bacterium
CTGCACGACCAGTCCCGTGAGCTCACAGGCTTGCTCGATGGCCGCCGCCAGTTCGACGAAGGCCTCGGCAGTGTGCATCGGCGGCAGGAACACTTTGAGAATGCCGTCTCGCGGTTCGACGCACAGAGCCGTCTTGACGATACCGAGAGCCGAGGTGCCAAGTAGCGGCGCAAGGCGTTCGCCGCGCTTTGCGTAGGCCGTGGCGGCTCGGAGGGGGCCTTCGCCCCGAACTTTGCCGGGGCCCAGATCGCCGCCGAGCTTGTGCTTGTTGCCTGCCGGCTTGTCGCCACCCAACTGTCCCGGACCGGGCTGGCCCGGCGTCTGGTAGCGAATGGTCGCCCCCACGTCGCCGCGGAAGCGCCCGCGCACTGCGGTAAACTCCGGCAAACGACCCTGCTCGACAGTCGGATCGGGATCGATACCGCCGTCGTAGTCGACGTCTGCGGTCCACGGCACGGACTCGAGCGGTAGGCGGAAGCCCATCGGCGAATCGCCGGGCACCAAGAAACAGTTCTCTTCCCGCAAGAACCACTTGCCCGTGACGAAGTCGAAGCCGTCGTGACCGAGCGGCAATACCCAACCGACGGTTTTGTTCAAACCCTGCCGAAAGACCTTGGCCAACCGATCGCGCTCGACCTTGTCGCTCAGCTTGCTCTTGAGTGGATCGACGTTGGTCGGCAAGCGTCGCTCGCGCCACATGTAGTACCAGGCGTCTTCGAAGGCCGGGATCAGACCTTCGTCGTCGACGTCGAGAACTTCGATCAAGGTCCGAACGAAGCGCTCGGCGTCCTTGTCCGTGTGACCTGGCGGCTGATCGGAGAGCGCAAACAGCTCCGGACGGCTCCAAATAGGCTGACCGTCGATGCGGCTCACGACCGACAGGGCCCAACGCGGCAGCTGCTCCCCCGGGTACCACTTGCCTTGGCCGTGATGAAAAAGTCCGCCCGGCGCCCAAAGCTCACGCAACTTGCGGCTCAAGCGATCGGCGATGCCAGCCTTCTCGGTGCCGAGCGCTTCGGTGTTCCACTCAGCGGCGTCGGGATTCTTCACGCCGACGAACGTGGGCTCGCCGCCCATGGTCAGTCGTACGTCGTGCATGTCCAGCGAGGCATCGACCCGATCACCGAGCACGAGGATGTCCTCCCACTGCTCGTCGGTGTACGGCTTGGTCACGCGAGGGACGTCGACGATGCGCTGCACGTGCATGTCGAAGTCAAAGCTGGTCTCGACCTGCTCCACCCCACCCTCGATCGGCGCCGCCGTCACCGGCGTCGGCGCGCAGGCGACGGGAATGTGACCCTCGGCCGCGAACAGACCGCTCGTTGCGTCGAGGCCGATCCAGCCGCCGCCCGGCACGTAAACCTCGGCCCAGGCATGCAGATCGGTGAAATCAGTGGCTGGTCCCGGCGGACCGTCGATGGGCCGCTCGTCGGGTTCGAGCTGAATGAGGTAGCCCGATACGAAACGGGCCGCGATCCCCAAATTGCGCGCCGCTTGAACCAGCAACCAGGCCGAGTCTCGACACGATCCGCTACCGATCGACAGTGTCTCTTGCGGCGTCTGCACGCCCGGCTCCATCCGGATCACGTAGTCGACTGCTTTGGACACCAGCAGGTTCAAATCGACGAGGAAGTCGACGGTGCGCCGCGACGTGCGGTCGACCTTCTCCAGGAAAGCGAGCAGCTCCGGACTCGGAGTCTCGGTCTCGAGATAGGTAGTGAGTTCGTGCTTCTGTTCGTCCGAATAGGTGAACGGGAAGTTTTCGGCGCTTGGCTCCAAGAAGAAATCGAACGGATTGTAAGCTTCCAGGTCGGCGACCATGTCGACCAAGACCTCGAATCGCGAGGTCTTTTCCGGCACGACGATGCGCGCCAGGAAGTTGCCGTGCGGATCTTGCTGCCAATTGAGGAAATGCTCGGCCGGCTGGATGCGCAGCGAGTAACTGTGAATCGGAGTACGATTGTGCGGCGCGGGACGAAGGCGCACGACTTGCGGCCCCATCTGCGCGGGACGTTCGTACTCGTAAGTGGTCCTGTGAGTCAGGGCAACGCGGACAGCCATATTCGAAAGATCCTCAATCGGCGAGTTCAAAGAAGCGCTTGTGAACGGCGCCACTAATTTCATTCAGCGTATTTTGCAGCTGATCGAGGTATTCGTGCAGACCGAATTCCATGATTTGATCGATGTTGGCGTAGTCGAGGCTCGCTCGCAGCGTGCCCATCAAGCGCTCGGCCTCGGTCTTGTACGAACCAATCGGTGAACCGGTAATGGCGTGCAAGCTAGCCTGCGCTTGGTGGATGCAGTAGCGAATCGAGCGCGGGAACGAAGCGTCCAGGAGCAAGAAGCCGGCGACTTCCAGCGGGCTGATCGAGTGGATTTGCTGACGGTACATCTGCAGCGCACTCGCCGAGTTCAAGAGTGCGGTCCAACCCACCTGATCGATCGAGCCGTTCGACTGCGACTGCGACTGCGATTCCTTGCCGCTCGACTGTGACTGCGATTGCGACTGACTGCTGGCAGCCTGAGCGGGTTGCGTCGGCAGGAGGATGAAGTACTTCACGTCCAAGATGCGCGAGGTCTTGTCCGCGCGCTCCATCATTCGACCGAGTCGTGAAAAATGCCAGGCTTCGCGATGACTCAATGTAGCGTCGGTCACACCGGCGTAGTAGATGCCGGCCACCTTCACGCGCTCGTAGAACACGGCCATTTCTTCGCCGCGACCAGGTTTTTTACTGGCTTCGAGCACGGTCAAGTAGAGCGAATTCACCTCTTGCCACATCTCGCGCGAGATGATTTCGCGCACGGTGCGGGCGTTCTCGCGCGCCGCCATGACTGACGAGAGAATGCTGTTCGGATACTTGCGATCGAAGGTCAAGAACTGCGTGACCGTGTCGGCATTGGCCGTTTCGTAGTTCTCCTGGAACCACTCCTGATCGCCCGTCGTCATGACCAGCGGCTCCCAACTCGGTTTTTGAGCGCTGGGTGAGTCCAACATCAGATCGAGATTCACGTTCACGAAGCGCGCGACGTTCTCGGCGCGCTCCACATAGCGGCTCGCCCAATAAACGGCGTCCGCGACTCGGCTCAGCATAGGGATTCGACCTTTTCGAAATGAAGGGACATCGTTTTTACTCTGCCA
>JBBQHO010000293.1:0-3090 GCA_038324055.1 Polyangiales bacterium
CTTTGTATAGGTGTAGTTGGTCACCAAACCGTTGGCGTCCGTGTCCCAATCCTTGACGCTGCCGGTGTAGTGCGTCTCCAAGTCGGGTGGACTCGGCGCGCCCACATCGTTGGCCACAGGTGGCAAGATGGTGTGCGTGACGCGGCCGTTTTGGTCGTAGACAAAGCTCGAGACCAAACCCTCTGGATCCTCGATGCGCTTCACCTCGCCGCGCGCATTGCGCTCCGTAATGGTAGCCGCCCCTAGCGCCTCAAAGGTCGTCGACAGCGGGTTACCCCACTCGTCGTAGTTGTAGTCGACCTTGCTGTCGGAATCGCTGTCCACCAGCTCGCTCCCCAAGAGGCCCGGAAAGACGCCGTGTGGCGTGTAAGTGTGCGTCTGCTCGTTCTCGTCACGATGCGTCTGGAGCAGGCCTTCGGCGCTGTAGCGCCACTCCGCATCGAGTGTGACGGACCCGCGCGTCTCGGTACGCGTCTCCATCAGGCCAAACTGGACCTCGTAGGTCATGTCGATGCGTGACGCCCCAAGCAGCTCTTCGCGAATGACGTTGCCGTCTTGGTCGTAGTCGTACTCGACGGTCACATCCGAACCGGAGGCGTGGCCCGTGACTGTCTTCGACTCGAGTTGACCGTGCGGATTTCCGTCGTCCCCCAGCCAAACCTGCGTGGTCATCTTGCCTTGGGGCTCGACAATCAGCGCGGGGTGACCTTGGGCGCTGAGAGTGTAGACGGTCGGGGCCACACCTTCGCCACTGCGCATGGCGCCCACCGTGCGCTCGACGCCCGCGTAGGTGACCTCAACGACGGCGCGCACGTCGTTGGTCGTTGCAGGGAACGTGACCTTGCCCACCATCTCGACGGGCGGGTATTTTTCTAGCGCCGCCAGGCCAAGATCGGAGCGATCCTCACCTGCCGGCAGGTACTCGTAATCGTACTGACCGCCGTGGTCGTCAGTGATCCGGGTCAGATTGTGGGGGCACGGCTCCGGTTTGGGCTCAGAACCACTATTGCTGCCTCCCGTCGCCCGAGCATCCACGTAGTCGTAGCCGATCGCCTCACCGCTCGGCTCGAGCCTTTGAATCGTCCCGGCAGACGCAGAGCCCGTGGTGCCGCCCGTGCCCGCAGGAGGCACAGCGCCACTGCGATCAGGCACCTCGGATTTGGGCGAAGAGTCGGCGTCGCAAGCTGCCTCGCCTGCGCGCGGCGGCTGCTTTGTGTACTCGTACTCTTCGTAGACCTGGCCGCGCTGGGCGCGCTTCAGAAATCCTTGCGGATTGTAGCAAAAGCTCACGGCAATAGAGTCGGGGCCCTGGTCGTCCAGGCAAGTCACACTGCGCAAGCGCGTGCCCGCGTAGCTGTCGCCCGCGCCGGCGCAAGCCGTGTCGGCAGTCTGCCCGTAGTTGAGCGTGCACGTGCGCTGGCCTCCACCCTGGGGCGCGCCGTGATCCGTGACCGTGGCGATTTTGCCCGCGAGCGGCGCCTCGGTCTCGGAGCGGTAGGTGAACGAAAGCTTCTGCTGGAAGCGGTCGCGGATGAAGACGATCTGACCCGGTTCGAAGTGCGCCGGGCGGGCGCTCGAATAGGCCGCGTCGCGCAGGGCTAGATTGAAGTAACCCACGCGCTGGGCCAGACGCTCGGTCAGGCTGAGCGAGAACGGCTCCGGGGCGGGCACGAAAGGCAGCGCCTTTTTGAAGCGGGGCTCGCTGTAGTGGTACTCGGTGCCGTCGCGCGATGTGTAAACGAAGCAGCCCTGCGGGATGGCATCCGGATCGGGATTCGGATCCACCACAGGCACGAAGCCCTCGCACGGCGCGGCGTTCAGGACGAGCTTGCCGTGACGACCGCGATCGGGCGTCCAAGTACCGTCTGCCTGCTTGCCGAAGGTCGTACCGTTGACCTGAACGCGCTCGATTTTCAGGTCGTGGTGGGGAACGACGCTCACCGGATGCACGCGACCGCCGCCCATTTCCGCTGCGCGGCCGATGTCCGCAACCCACAGGGGCACGCTGTCGCCGTCTGCCACCTTGTCCGTGCCGATGACATCGAGCCGGTATTCGATGGCGTGAGACCAGCCGGGGCCCAGCATGCCGTCGTGGGCCTCGTTCAGGTTCGAGTAGGTGCGGGTAAAGTCAATGTTCGGCCCGGCGCCGGGAATGCTCAGATCAGTGCGCGAAAACTGCAATGAGCCGTCGTTCAGGTTCACGTCGTGCACCACCACTTGACCGACCGGATCACCGACTTTTTCGTCCTCGATGACACCGGGGTAACGGATGCGGTGCGTGACGAAGAGCGCCGCCTGCGTGCTGGGATTTGCCGAGGTTTCCCGTAGGGCGTTCACGCGAACTTCCAAGACGAAGTTGGGGTCTACTGCTGGATCGAGCTTGTGTTTCGTTGGCCCACTCGGGCCCTCAGGAAGCAGCGCGCGCAGCGCCTCGTAGTCGACGACGACCACGTAGTCGCCCTTGTCCTTGAAGCCGCTTTGCTCTTGCAGTCGCCCCAGCACTTGCTTGCTGGGCCCCGGGTGAAGCACGACGACATCAATGAGGCCCGGCTCGTTCAGGCGCAACGGCAGCGCCTCGTAGCTGTCCAGATTGCGCACCTGGTCGAGTTCGGAACGGATCGATTGACGAGTAAAATAGAGCGGCCGCGACTCGGCTTGCACGGCTGGCGCGCCCAGCTCCAATTCGTACAAGACGTTTCCGGGGTCGGTCGCCTGGTAGAGTTGCACGGCCAAATAGTCAGCCGACGTGAGCTTGCTGACCGCCTGGTCGACGAGGCCCAGCTGAGCCGTGGGGCCGTACAAAGCCAGTTGTTCCAGGTGGTCGAGATCGCAGTCCTCGGGCGCGGTGCCCGCGGGGCATGCCAGCTGGTGCTTCTGCCCATCCGTCAGGGCCAAGAACTCGGCGTAGCCCACGCCCCAGAGCAGCGTGCGGTCGGCGCCCCAGCCGGTCAGGGCGTCGTCGGTTGGGGCAGTCAACGTGGCGGCAAAATCCAGAGCGGTCGACGAGCTCTTGGTGTCGGGGTGGTAGTCGGTGACGACCGAGACTTTGTCTTCGTCGGGCGGCTCGAGATCGAAGATCGAAAATTGGTA
>JBBQHO010000294.1:0-3060 GCA_038324055.1 Polyangiales bacterium
TGGGCGTCGAACTGCAGCCGAACGGGAGGGCGCAGGCCAAGGCGGCGCCGAGAGCCAGCACGCCCCAGAGAGGCCGAGAATGGGGAGTGACGCGGCGGGAAAGTGCGGGACGGTGACTCATGGGGCAATCCTCCGGGGAAACGTAAAGAGCGAAGAGCGAATCCATAGTCTACCCGAAAGCACTGGTTTCCGGACACAATTCAGACCCGGCCAGGGAAAACGAGCCTCTGGTGCACGCCTCAGCGAAAAATCGCTGCCCGCCACAAAGTTTACCTTGCGCAATCATTAACCTAGGTTAAGTTTCTCGGGTGGCCCCGACGCAGTCTTCAGCGAGTCTCACTTCGCAAGCGATTGCCCTGAGCGCCGTGGAAGTGCTGGGGCGTCTGGCCGCCGTGTTTGCCGAACGACGCCGCCAACTGGCCGAGAGCGTCGGGCTGACGGACCAGCAGTGGCAGGCGCTCGAAGAAATCCAGACCGAGCATTTCATGCCCAGTCTGTTCGCGCGCGAGCGCAAGAGCAGCGCCGCTGCAGTCAGCAAGATCCTGCGCCAACTGCTGGACAAGGGCCTGATCACCGCGCACGTCAGCGAAGGCGACGCCCGCAAACGCGCGTACGTACTGACTGCGCGGGGGCAGGAAGTCATGTCGACGCTGCGGGCCGAGCGCAAACGCGCCATCGAACAAGTGTGGCTCGCCTTTCCCGAAGCCGAGCTCGAACGCTTTCACGAACTCGGCAGCAAACTAGCCGAACGTCTCGAGATCTTCGCGCAAGAAAACAGTCCTCCCGCGGCCAATCCGGCGCGCGCGGCTCACGCAGATTAGGAAAATCGTCATGGGAAAAACGCTCTACGAAAAGGTCTTCGAACGTCACGCCGTGCGGCAGCTGCCCTCGGGTCAGTACCAGCTCTTCATGGGGCTGCACCTGATTCACGAGGTGACCTCGCCCCAGGCCTTCTCGATGCTGGAGGATCGAAAGCTCACCGTGATGTTCCCCGAGCGGACCTTCGCGACTGTCGATCACATCATTCCGACCACCAGCCAGCTGCGTCCCTACAAAGACGATCTGTCAGAGCAGATGATGGTCGAGCTCGAGAAAAACACGAAGAAGCACGGCGTGCGCTTCTTTGCGCCCGACAAGGCCGAGCAGGGCATCGTCCATGTCATCGGACCCGAGCGCGGCTTGACTCAACCGGGCATGACCATCTGCTGCGGCGATTCGCACACTTCGACTCACGGCGCCTTTGGTGCGTTGGCGTTCGGCATCGGCACGAGCCAGGTGCGTGACGTGCTGGCCACGCAGACGCTGACCATGGATCGCTTGAAGGTTCGCCGCATCGAGGTGAACGGCAAGCTCGGACCGGGCGTGTACGCCAAGGACGTCATCCTTTACATCATCCAGAAGCTGGGTGTGCAGGGCGGAGTGGGCTTTGCCTACGAGTACGCGGGCGACACGTTCGACGCCATGACGATGGATGAGCGCATGACGGTCTGCAACATGAGCATCGAGGGAGGCGCCCGCTGTGGCTATGTCCAGCCCGACCAGACCACCTACGACTTCTTGAAGGGTCGAGAGTACGCGCCAAAGGCCGAGAATTGGGAGCGCGCCGTGGCCGACTGGAACTCGCTGCGCAGCGACGCAGACGCGGTCTACGACGACGTGGTCAAATTCGACGCCGCCCAGATCGAACCGGTAGTGACATGGGGCATTACGCCCAGCCAGTCGACGGGCGTTTCCAGCACCATCCCCACGCTCGATCAGTTCTCGGCCGACGAGAAGGGCAGCATCGAGGAAGCCTACCAGTACATGTCGTTCTCGCCCGGCCAGGCCATCCAGGGCACCAAAATCGACGTGGCTTTCATCGGCTCGTGCACCAACGGCCGCATCAGCGATCTGGCTGAAGTGGTGCGCTTGCTGGATGGCAAAAACCTGAAGGTCAAAGAAGGTGTGCGCGCCTTCGTGGTGCCGGGCTCGCACGAGGTGAAGCGCCAGGCGCTCGCGCTCGGCTACGACAAGGTGTTCACGGACGCGGGCTTCGAGTTCCGCGAGCCAGGCTGCTCGATGTGCCTGGCCATGAATCCAGACAAACTGAAGGGTCGCGAGCTTTCGGCTTCGACCTCGAACCGCAACTTCAAGGGTCGCCAGGGTTCGCCGCAGGGCCGCACGTTACTCATGAGCCCGGCCATGGTGGCTGCCGCTGCCATCCGCGGCGAGATCGCCGATTCTCGCGAAGTCTTCGACCAGCACTGAGCGCCCTGAAAGGAACCAATCGAAATGGACAGCACACGCATCGTTCTCAAGGGTCGCGCCATCCCACTGCGCGGCAACGACATCGACACCGACCGGATCATCCCGGCTCGCTTCTTGAAGACCGTCACCTTCGATGGTCTCGGCGACCACGCCTTCGAAGACGACAAGCTGGGTCTCAAGGCCGAAGGCAAGACCCACGCCTTCGAAGATCCGCGCTTCGCCGAAGCGACTGTATTGATCGTCAACAAAAACTTCGGTTGCGGCTCGAGTCGCGAGCACGCACCGCAGGCCATCGTGCGCTGGGGCAAGGGCATCAACATCATCTTGGGCGAGTCGTTTGCCGAGATTTTTTACGGCACCGGCCAGACTCTGGGCGTGCCCTGCCCGCAGATCACGAGCGACGTGGCCGAGAAGCTGATGAGCGCTGTCGAAACCGACCCGAGCGCCGAAGTGACCGTCGACTTGGAGAAGCGCGCCGTGAGCGTTGCAGGCCAGACTTACGCTCTGTCCATCCCCGACGGCCCGCGGAAATCGTTCCTCGAAGGCTCGTGGGATTCGACCGGTGAGCTGCTTTCGGCTCGGGATGCCATTCGCGCGACGGCGGCTCGCCTTCCGTACGTGAACGGCTACGCAGGCTAACCCCAGTGGCGACTCCTCCCCCCAAGAAGACCATCAAGAAGCGCCCCGCTCAGCCCAAGACAACGGCCGAGCGGATCGCGCCATTCAAGCGTGCCTACGGCGCCGCGCGTCCCAAGACCGAATCGGCAGGTGCGCGCGGTGCAGGCGGTCGCACGGCCGGACGTGGCGCACTTG
>JBBQHO010000295.1:0-3058 GCA_038324055.1 Polyangiales bacterium
ATCGATCATGAGGACCCGTGGTCGCTCGGCGGCGCGAGCGGCGCGGCGAATCTGCGCGTCTATTGTCGCGCCCACAATCAGCTCGCTGCCGAGGAGTTCTTTGGACGCCGGAGGCGCCGAGGCGGGTGACGCAGCGACGCGTGGACGACGGTCTTGCCGGCGCCGAGTTCGCAGCGCGTTCCAACCGCGCCAGCGCGGATCAGCAGAAAGCCAGCGCGGATCAGCAGAAGGTCAGCGCGGATCAGCAGAAAGTCAGCGAGTGCCCCAGCGCTCGTCACGCACGGTCAGCAGCGCCCAAGGCAGGATCCACTGCAAGCAGAACACCATGAAGATTGCGTAAGCCACGCCATACAGAAAGCGAAAGCTCTTTTCGATGCGGAGATAGTAGAGGGCCGTGAAGGCCGTGCCGACCAGCAAGACCAAGCTGCCGCGGAACAACTCGGGCAGGCTGGTGTCGAGCAACGAAGGCAAGCCGACCAGCACGTAGAACATCGCGAACACGCGCAGCGTCGAGATGACGAACGAGACCACCGGCAGCACGCGATTCTCGGTGCGGTAGCGCGTGAACATGAACTTGGCGAAGCTGAAGCCTTCGACGATGTAGCTACGGTCCCAGCGGACGAACATCTTGGTGAGCGGGCGGTACTTGGTGGGCGCCAACGTGTGGATGGCGGCCGTGCTCTGGTAGACCGTGTCGTAACCGGCTTTGAGCACGATATTGGTCAAAGCCTGGTCCTCGCCGTGGCTGACTGGACGACCGAGAAACTTCTGGTTCGTCCACTCTTCCAGGTGCGGAAAAATCACCGAGCGCCGGAAGGACGAAAGCGCGCCCGGACAACAGGCGACGGCGCGGTAGACCGACTGGGCAGCGCGGCCGAAATCGAAGGCCAGAGCGTACTGCACCTCCAGCATGCGACTGATGAAGGTGTCGCGATTGAGCACGGCTACGCGACCGGCAACTGCGCCGATCTTTGCATCGGCCAAAAAGGGCGCAACCATCTCGCGCACGGTGCTGGGCTCGACTTCGCTGTCCGAGTCGATGGTCACGACGATCTCACCAGTGGACGCCTTGAAGCCCTCGTACAGGGCCGCGCGCTTGCCGCGGTTGCCGCGGAAGCGCACGAGCTTGACCATGTCCGGAAACTCGCGCCGCAGATGGCGCATGTGGAAGAAGGTGTCGTCGCGCGAGCCGTCGTCGACGACGACGATCTCCAGCTTGCCGGGGTAGTCGCTGACCGCTGCCGAGCGAATGCTGTTCTCGACCATCGGACCTTCGTTGAAGGCCGGAATGATGACGCTGACTGTCGGCCACACCGAGTCCACAGGAGCTTGGAAGGGGCGGTACCTCATCCACAGCAAGCTGAGCAGCGCCGTGTAAGCCGTCTGCAGGAGCACGACGACACCAACGGGGTGAAGGAAGCTCAGAAAGAGGAGCTTCACCGACTCGCCGACCGTGCCTTCCTGATTGCGCAGGTAAAAGGCCAACACGATGCTGACGACGGTCCCGACGAACGGAAAGACGCCAGCGAACGCGGAGCTGAAATCGCGCCGCGGCGTGGGCAGGTGGTTCGTCTCGCTCATTGGAACGGCTGGTATCCTACATCACCGCCTTGGCGATGACGTGGCGTGTTTGAGACGATACGGAAGGTGGAGCTAGAATTTTCTAGTCAATTCGACCGGAAATTCCGCCACGGCTGTCGATTGCGCCTGGGGTTCAAGTAGCGAAAGGCGGGTCCAACGACCGCTCCGAAAGCGCGCTCTGAAGATCAAGGCCACGACGCCTGCGTCCAGCACGAACCAAGCCCACATCGCTTGGACCCCAAACCCGAAATGCAGGAGCAGCAGCAGTGGCAAGACGAAGCCCAGGCTGGCCGAGAGCGCCAACGTCCACATGATGAAGCGAACGTCGCCGGCGCCCTTGAGTGCGGAGGCATACAGCATCTGCACGGTGTGGCAGAAGCCGAGCGCGACCACGAAGCCGAACAGGCTCCGAGCGACAGGGGCGATGGCACCGAAGTCTTTGGCGCCTGCAGAAAAGGGCAGGAGCACCCGGTCACCCAGGGTGACGAGCAACAACGCGAACAGAGACATGTAAGCGAGCGCCAAGTGCAGCGCCGAGCGCGTAGCTCGGACTCCTAGCTCTGGCGTGCCCGCTCCCTGGAACTGCGCAACCACGATGGCGGTGGCCCCGCCCGCACCCAGGATGGGCATGAGGCCAAAAGAATTGAGTTGCCAGGCGACGTTGCTGCCCGCGAGCGTCGAGGTCCCGAGCCGCCCAACAATCACCGAAAACGCCGTCCAAGCGGCTCCATCGAGAAAGAAATGCGCGCCGCTGGGCAAGCCCAAGCGGAGTAGCCGCCGCACCTCGTCGGCGTGAAAGCCGAAATCGGCAAGCACGCGATACTGCGCGTCGTGCTCTTTGCGAAGAACGAGCAGAGCCCAGACAAGACCACCGAGCCATTGGCAGACGAAGGTCGCCCAAGCGGCTCCTGCCATGCCCAAAGGCGGCAAACCGAAGTGCCCGAACACCAGCGCATAGTCGAGCACGATGTTGAGCGCCGCCATCGCGACGCCGATCCACATGAGCGGTCTGGTTTGGCCGCGCGCCGAGTAGAAAGAGCCCAGCACCGCGCCGCTCGCCATGGCGCCAACTCCCCAACACGAGATACGGAAGTACTCGACCTCGAGCGCGCGGACTTCATCCGCATGACCGACGAGCGCGAACAGCTCGTCCGCGAAAAGACTGACGATGCCGAGCAGCGCTTGGCCGAGCCAAGCGACAGTGACCCCGGCCCAAAGCGCTCGACCGACCAGCTCGGAGCGCCCCGCGCCGTAGTACTGGGCGACGAAGGTCGAACTGTAGAGAGCGGTACCCAAAAATACGCAAAAAACCGCCCAAACCAGCCCCGAGGCCGGCCCCGAAGCGGCCAAGGCGGCGGGTGAAAGCCAGCTCAAGAAGATACGGTTCATGGCCTGCATGAACGAGAACGCACCCATGCTGACGAGCATCGGCAGCGCCAACTCGACAATACGCTTGTAGCCGGCAGGGCCCTGCCAG
>JBBQHO010000296.1:0-3037 GCA_038324055.1 Polyangiales bacterium
GGGGTAGTTGACCGATACGACCGGGCTCGTTTCGGTCAAGCCGTAGCCTTCGTAAACGTCGATGCCGAGTGCGTCGATGAACTCGGCGACTTCGGTGCTGAGCGCTGCGCTGCCGCTGACCACGAAGCGCAGCCGACCACCGAACTTCAGGCGCACCTTGCCAAAGATGAGCTTGTCCGCGGCCTTGAGCGCTAGTTTTTCCGAGAAACGAATCGATTCACCGCGATTCTTCTTGGTGGCAGCGCGAATGCCGGCTCGAAACAACTTCTGAATGGGCGCGGGCTTCTGCGCCATCTGCTTGTTTACGCCGTCGTAGATGCGGTTGAAGATGCGTGGGACCGCCACGAGGATGGTCGGGCGCACCACTGCTAGGTTGTTGATCAGGTTGACCTTGCTGTCGTTGATGGCGATGGCCGCGCCGAAGTGGAGGAAAGTGTAGAGCTCGGCAACCTGACCAAAAGAGTGGGCCCAGGGCAAAAATGCGAGCGAGCGATCGCCGGGGCCAAAGTTGAAGCGCGAAGACGAGCCCAGCACGTTGGTGCTGAAATTCTTGTGGCTGAGCTTCACGCCTTTGGGGTTGCCGGTCGTGCCTGAGGTGTAGATGAAGCTGGCGGTGTCGTCGGGGGTGACCTTTGCCGCCGGTACCGGGTTCTTTTGGCCGACCGCAAGCAACTGGGCGTAGCTGGCCGTGTCGTTCGTCTCGAGATCGAAGCCGAGCACGTGCTCGACGAACGGCAACTTGCTCGTCTCGGTAGCCAATCTCTCGAACACCGAGCGCAGGGAAGCGAATGCCACCTTGGCGCGGCAGTCCTCGAGGATGAAGGCCCATTCGTCGGGCTGCTGTTCTTCGTACATGGGCACGAAGCAGGCGCCCAAGCTGAAGGTGGCGAAGCAGAGCACCGCCCACTCGGGCCTGTTGTCGCTCACGACGGCCACGCGATCACCGCTTCGCACACCCAGCGCGTGCAGACCTGCCCGCGCGTCTTCGACTGCTTTGCGAAAGTCCCGGTACGACATCCAAGTCCAAGTGCCGTCCGGGCGCTTGCTTCCCAAGAACTCGTTGGAGGCGAACTCGGTGGTGGACAGGTCAAACAGCTCGACAAGCGTTTCGTAGGACTTCGGCATGGCGCTCTGGGCAACATACGGGATGGGGGATTCAGCGGTCAACGCGGGCCTCTGGGCGGACCGGGCCCCAAGTCGCCTTTTGTGCTACGTGGTCCCCCCTTTGTCGGTGTCTCCGGCTCCCAGTCGCCCGCGCCCTTTTCACTATGCCTTCGTACTGCGTCGTTACTTTCGGCTGTCAGATGAACATGCACGACTCGTCGCGCATGGAAGAGGTCCTCGAGCGCGCCGGGTACGAGGCGAGCGTCGACGCCGAACAGGCCGACGTGATCGTGCTCAATACCTGCAGCATTCGCGAGAAGGCCGAGCACAAGTTGCGCAGCGAGGTCGGTCGGCTCGGCTTGCTCAAGCAACGTCGGCCCGAGCTGGTGATCGGCGTGGCTGGCTGCGTCGCGCAGCAAGAGGGCGAGCGCCTGCTCGCGGCCCTGCCGCAGATCGATTTGATCATCGGGCCGGACAACATTCCCGAGTTGCCGAGGCTCCTGTCGGAGCTCGACCGCGGCGGCTTGCCGCAAGTCCGAACCGTCTTCGACGTCGACGAGCCGTCGTTCTTGGCAGCCACGCCCACGCCGGGGCGCTCGGGTGCGACCGCCTTCGTGACGGTCATGAAGGGCTGCAACGAGCGCTGCTCCTACTGCATCGTGCCGACGACACGCGGTCCCGAGCGCTACCGCTCGTCGCGGGAGATCATCGACGAGATCGCGCGCTTTGTCGGAGCCGGTGTGCGCGAAATCACGTTGCTGGGCCAGACGGTCAACAGCTACCGCGATCCTTCTGGCGCTCTTCCGCCCCCCGGAGCCGGGGACGAAACGCGCTGGCGCCACAGCCGCGGCGCGCTCGCCCACGAAGACGAGACGGAGTTTCCGGCGCTACTTTTTGCCATCGCGCGCGAAGTGCCTGAACTCTTGCGTCTGCGCTACACCAGTCCGCACCCCCGCCACCTCACGTCTTCGCTGATTCGTGCGCACCAACAATTGCCGGTGCTCTGTCGACATGTGCACATGCCCGTGCAGTCCGGCAGTGACGCTCAGCTCAAGCGCATGATTCGCCGCTATTCTGCAGCCGAATACGTCGAGCGCACCGACGCCCTGAAAGAGGCGGTGCCGGGCCTTACGCTGTCGAGCGACGTGATCGTCGGATTTCCCGGCGAGAGCGACGCCGACTTCGACGCCACTCTGGCACTGGTCGAGCGCGTCGGGTTCGTGTCGATCTTCGGATTCACCTACTCGCAACGGCCCTTCACGCCGGCCCTCAAATTGGGCGACGACGTGAGCCACCAGGAAAAGAGCCGCCGCTTGGCGCGCCTGTTTGCCTTGGTCGACGCCCAGAAGGCAAAGCACCTTCAAAGCCTGGTTGGCGGCGAAGAACTGGTCTTGATCGAGGGCCAGAGTCGGCACGGCAATTTGACCGGCCGCACCGAACGCAACGAAATCGTGCATTTGCTTGGCGAAGCGGCAGAAGGCGCCGACGCGCCGGGCGCGGGCGCACTCGTGCGCGCGCGCGTGCGTGAAGCGTTCAAAAACTCGCTTTCGGCTGAACTCGTCGGGTTGGTCGCGCCGGCGCCGCGCGTCCTCACGGAGGCTCTGCAGCGATCGAGCGAGGTCGCTCAGGCCGGGGCGACTCCGCGGCGCGGCCTGCCGATGATCGGTGCAACGGGTAGCCCCTGATGGCGCTGATCAAGGCGTTTCGTGGAATGGCTCCCCGCGTCGTGGGCGCTTTCGTGGCCGACAACGCCACGGTCATCGGCGACGTCGAGCTCGGCGAAGAAGCCAGCATTTGGTACGGCTCGGTCGTGCGGGGCGACATGGGCAAGATCCGCATCGGCAAACGTTCGAACGTGCAGGACATGAGCTGCATCCATATGACGAGCGACGTCTCGAACACGCTGATCGGTGACGAAGTCACGGTCGGCCAT
>JBBQHO010000297.1:0-3032 GCA_038324055.1 Polyangiales bacterium
AGCTGCTCGACGCGCAAGATGGCGATGTCGTCGCGCTTGCGCTCGGCGCGCTGACGCAAGAGCTCGAAGTAAACCTTGCCCGAGCATAGGAACACCTTGCTGGTACCCGCCGCGATCGAGGATGAGTCTTGGCTGGGGCGCGCGTCCGCTAGGATGCGCTGGAACGACCCATGCACCAGATCGTCGAGCGGACTGACTGCATCGGGCAGACGCAGCAGGCTCTTGGGGGTGAAGACGATGAGCGGCTTGCGCCACGGGCGCATGACCTGTCGGCGCAGCAGATGGAAGTACTGCGCGGGTGTGGTGGGCTGACAGACCTGGATGTTGTCTTCCGCCGCCAAGGTCAAGAAACGCTCGATGCGGGCGCTCGAGTGCTCGGGGCCTTGGCCTTCGAAACCATGCGGCAAGAGCAACGTCAGGCCACTCAAGCGCTTCCACTTGTCTTCGGCACTGACGATGAACTGATCGATGATCACTTGGGCGGCGTTCATGAAGTCGCCGAACTGCGCTTCCCAGATAATCAGACCATCCGGCCAATCGAGGCTGTAACCGTACTCGAAGCCCATGACGCCCGACTCGCTGAGCGGGCTGTTGTAGATCTCGATGGGTGCCTGGTCTGGAGCCAGCTTGGACAGGGGCACGTAGCGGCGGCCGGTCTCGACGTCGTGCAGCACGGCGTGGCGATGGCTGAAAGTGCCGCGGCCGCAGTCCTGACCGGTGAGACGCACGCGCGTTTTCTGCTGTGTCACCAGGCTAGCGAAAGCCAGCGTCTCGGCGGCGCCCCAATCGAACGACTTCTGACCTTCGCCCATCTCACTGCGCGTCTTGAGTAGGCGCTGGATCTTCTTGTGGGCGTTGAAGTCACCGGGGATGTCGCTCAGTTTGCGCATCAGGTCCTGGAGCACCTCGAGCGGCACGCCGGTGTCGACGTCAGCCACGTCGACTTCCGGTCCACCACAGTAGCCTTGCCAGACGCCGCCGAGCCAATCGTGCGTGCGCACGTAGTCGGCGCGTCGCGCCTCGCTCAGCTCGGTCTCCAAGTGCTCGCGGCGCTCGATGGCGATCTGATCGGCCTCTTCGCGCGTCACTTCACCCAGGGTGAGCAAATGTGAAAGGTAACCGTCGCGTACGCTCTCGCGCTCGGCGATGGCCTTGTAAAGCAAAGGCTGCGTGAAGGCCGGCTCGTCCGTCTCGTTGTGACCGTGACGGCGGTAACCGTACATGTCGATGACGACGTCGCGCGAGAAGGTGCGACGGAAGTCCATGGCCAAATGCACCACCTGGGCGACCGCTTCCGGATCTTCACCGTTCACATGGAAGATGGGGATCTGCAGCATCTTGGCGACATCGGTCGCATAGGTCGTCGAGCGACCTTCGGAGGGCGGCGTCGTGAAGCCGATCTGATTGTTGACGATCACGTGCAGCGTGCCGCCGGTCTGGTAGGCCTCGAGCTGCGAGAGGTTGAGCGTCTCTTGCACGATGCCTTCACCTGCGAACGCTGCATCACCGTGGATCAGGATCGAGCACTTGCGCGTGCGCGACGTGTCGCCCATGCGGTCTTGCTTGGCGCGACAGCGGCCTTGGACGACGGTGTTGACGTACTCGAGGTGGCTCGGGTTGAAGCACAGTGACAAGTGCGCACGCTTGCCGCTGGCCGACACGTAGTCCGAGCTGTGACCCAAATGGTACTTCACGTCGCCGGAGCCCATGTAGAGTTCGGGATCGATGTCCTCGAACTCGCGGAACACGGCGCGAGCGCTCTTGCCCAGGATATTGGCCAAGACGTTCAGGCGACCGCGGTGCGCCATACCCAGCACGATCTCGTTGACGCCGTGTGCGGTGGCGCGCTCGATGGCGAACGACAAGAGCGGGATGAGGCTTTCCGAACCCTCCAGCGAAAAGCTCTTGGCGCCCAGGAATTTCTTCTGGATGAACTCCTCGAAAATCACGGCGTCGTTCAGCTTCACCAGGATGCGCAGCTGCTCGTCCCGGCTCAGCTTCACGCGATTGAGCGAGCCCTCCATGCGATCCTGAAGCCAGTTCTTCACTTCCAGATCGTCGATGTGCATGAACTGCACGCCAATCGAGCGGCAGTAGGTGCTGCTCAGACGGTGGATGATTTCGCGCAACGTCAACGACTCGGCGCCAAAGATGGTGCGGCTCGAGAACACGCGGTCCATCTCTTCGGGGCGCAGATCGTAGAAAGCTGGGTCCAACTCGAGCTGGCCGCCGCGCGGCAGTCCAAGTGGATCGATCTGAGCCACCATGTGGCCGCGAACGCGGTAGGCGCGAACGAGCGCGTCGACCCGGTCCTGCAGCACGGCCGCGTCCGAAACGCCCGAAGGCGCGCCCACGCCGTTGCTCTTGGCATGGCCGTTCTTCACGCTCGTCTGCGATGGAGCAACGAAGGTCGAAGGTCCGGGATTGAACACCGAGCGCGCCTTGAACGAAGGCCCCAATTGTGGGCTCTTCGTGAACGCCTCCGAGCTGCCGTTTCGCTCGAAGTAAGCGCGCCAATCGGCAGGGACCGAGCTGGGGTCGTGAAGAAAGTCTGCGTAGAGGCCTTCAACGAAAGCGATGCTCATCGTGCTGGCGCTGGCGGAGTCGGACATGGTGAATCAATCAGAGAGGGGGGAAGAAAGACGCCGGGAACCTAGCGGTCTAAACGCTGAAATCTACGGCCATTTGGAGTTTGCTCAGGGCGCGCGCCCGCCGCAGCAACGGCGAACGCGTGGGCCGACATAAGCACACATGGCAGCGCTGGGCCCGTCCTGGGCTGCGTGAGCGCTTCCACGCCGCAAATGGCTGACTCGCAGCGGTTCCAGTCGATTTAGAAATAATCTGGAAACAATCATCAAGCGCCGTGCCGGGCGCGCGGCCGACGACTGGCGACCACCGGTTGGACCCGCAAGTAGCCTTCGCGCAAAAACGCGAACACCTGCTGCGACAACGCTTCGGCGCTCTCTTCGGCGAGGCCCAAAGTGACGGCTTGGTAGAGCAGTTCTTTGAGCGCGCCGATCGTCATGTACGCC
>JBBQHO010000298.1:0-3024 GCA_038324055.1 Polyangiales bacterium
AGCACCCCCGCTTTCACTTCTTACCCTTTCACGCGCTCTGTCGGCACGAAGTACGCAGTGCGTCCCGACGTGCTCGACGAAACGGCCGACGACGATTGGTCGGCGGCTCAGCTCTTGGGCAGCGTGCCTCCGCGGGCCGAAGCACCGGCGCGCTCCAGCTGAGGGCCTGGCCCGTTCAGCGGATGACGTCCGGCCGGGGCACGCACAAGAAATCGACGTTCAGCGTCGCGCCCGGAGTGGCCTGCACGGCGGCGCAGGTCGTTGGACAGAGCTCGATCTTGGTCGGCTGGTCAGCGTCGTCGTAGTGCCAGGAATCGCCGTTTTCGCAATCGGGATCATAGGCAAAGTCGGTCTTGTCCCCGTCCACCGTTTCCGAGACGTTGATGCGATCTTTGTCGAAGCTCTGACCCGCCACTGGGTGCGGAGGAATGCCAAGCTCGCACGAAATGGCCCGCGCGCGAATGGCGTCGATGGCCTCGCGAAAAGCCGCTTGGGTCGCTGTCGGGTTGCCGGTGTCGATCAAGAACGCCGCCTCGGTGCCACCGGCTGCGGCAACGCCGTTGAGAGCCGAGAGCGTGTCGGGCGGCGTGCACCAAGTGTCACTCGCGCAGCCCCGATCTTGGGGGTTCCAGTGAGCGGGAATCGTATCGGGCGGAGTCGTCGGGTTCTGGATGCCGATAACGTAGGTCGGCACGCCATCGGCCATGACGGCTTCGACGGCAGTGATGATCGGACCTGTATCGCCGTCAGTTTGGCCCGAGCCCGAGCACCCCTGGGGCAACCCATCCGTCACCAGCACGAGAGCGAACTTCGAATCCGGACTGGCTGGCCGTAGGCTGTCGAGGTAGCCCCACGTGCCATTGAAGGCCGCGAGTGTCGGTGTGCCGCCGCGCCAATTGCCACCGGCGAGAGGGACGCCGACCTCTGTTTCGTACTGCTCGAAGGCGTCGCCAAAGGTGTCCGATGGCAGGCCTTGCATGCTGACGAGCGGCGACTGGTAGGAATCGACGGAGCACTTGGTCGCGCTGTTGCCGGTAGTTGGAAACAGCGTGAGCGACGCCGAGATGCCCGCTGAATTGGCGTCTTCGAAGAACGCGCGCGTCGCGGCTACGACCGGCTCCCACTTCTTGATCGGATCGTGCCACCAATTCGGCCTGTCCAAGTGCCCCATGCTGCCCGAGACATCGAATGCAAACGCCAAGAGAATGGGCGCGAGTTCCGCCTCGTTCGAAGTCGTCTCACACACCGGACCGCCGCCGCCGGAGCCACTGTCGGCACCATCGCCTCCACCGCCGCCGTCGACGCCATCGGTCACCCCATCAGAATCGTTGCCATTGGCCCCGCCCGCATCCGCGTCCGAATCGCTATCGCCGTTGCTGTCAGCGTCGCGGTCACTGATGATCTGTGGGTTGCTCGAGCAAGCGCCGGTTGCGCCGAACGCCCCCAGCGCGGCTGTTACCAAGATCGACGCACGAGACGAAAGCAGAAGACGCATTGCCTTCATCATGACCAGCCCACTTTTCAGGTCGAGCGGCCGACGAAAAATGAGTAGGCTGGTCACCTACAGCGGCGAGGTCTCACCGGACCGAATCCTGTTGATGGAGTCAGGGGGTCAGGCGGTGTTCAAGGCTGTCTTGGCGAGGATTTCGGCCAAGAGCTCGGGCGGCAGCTTCTGTGAGACGCCAGAGGCCTCTTCTTCGGGCTGCGCATCGAATGTTTCTTCGTTTGCGCCGGATTCTCCGTGCAACTTCGCCAGGGGCGTGTTGGGCATCGTCGTGCGACGCTGGCGAATGGACGGCGGCATCGTCATTAGTTAGCTCGCATTCCTAGCCCGCGCACGTCATCTTCGGTCGTCTGGCCGAAATACTTCAGAGGGGGGTGGAAGCGCCATTTATGAGCCCCCGCCTAGAAATCGACCAGGCTAAGCACAACCCGCACCAGTTCGGCCGGTTCGACGGGCTTGGACACGTGGGCTTGGAAGCCGGCTTCCAGCGCGAGACGCCGATCGTGCTCACGGGAGTAGGCAGTGAGTGCCGCGGCGGGCAGACGACTGCGTGAACCCGGTAGCGCACGGATGCGGCGCATCAGCTCGTAGCCGTCCACGACCGGCATGCCGATGTCGCTAATCATGACCATCGCGCCGCCACGTTGCACGATATCCAGCGCGTCGAGGGCGCTCTTGGCGACGACGACGTCCGCGCCTGCGGTGAGCAACACCGTCGCCACCAGTTCGCGCGCGTCGGCTTCGTCGTCGACGACCAGTACGCTCACGCCAATCAAGAGGCCAGCGCGAGTAGGACTCGGCGTCGCAGCGACACCAGGGCCCTCGGGCAATTCCTCGTACACGGCTTGCACTGGCAACGTCACGACGAAGCGCGCCCCGCGCTGCGTTCCCGCGCTTTCGGCGCGCACGCTGCCGCCGTGGGCTTCGACCAAATGGTAGACGAGCGCTAGGCCCAGCCCCAAGCCACCGTGGCGCCGAGTCGTCGATCCTTCGGCTTGGCGGAAGCGCTCGAAGACGTGCGGCAAGAACTCGGCGCTGATGCCCTGCCCGCTGTCGCTCACGCTCAGCTCAATCGAGGTCCCGACGCGCGCCAGGCGCACATCGACCCGGCCACCTTTGGGCGTGAATTTGACCGCGTTGGTCGCCAGGTTCCAGATCACCTGCTGCAGGCGATCCGAATCGCCGACGACGCGTGCTGCGGCTGGATCGAGCTCGTGGTGGAGCGTGATGCCCTTGGCGTCGGCCTCCAGTCGGACGGCGTCGATGGCAGCTTGCACCAGAGCCGTCAAATCGAGCGGTCGAATTTCGAGCTGTAAGTTGCCGGTGATGATGCGCGAGCCGTCGAGGATGTCTTCGATCAGCTGGACTTGAGCGCTGGCGTTGCGCTCGATCGACGCGAGACCGCGCGCATAGTCGCTCGCGCCCAACTGGCCAGAGCGGAGCATGCGCGCCCAGCCCAAAATAGCGGTAAGCGGTGTGCGCAGCTCATGCGAGGCCGTGGCCAAGAACTCGTCTTTGGC
>JBBQHO010000299.1:0-3024 GCA_038324055.1 Polyangiales bacterium
GTGGCCTCGCACAAGCTCGCGAGCAACCGACTCGTGGCGGTCGAAGATCTCGATCAGGACGCGCTCGACCAGTTGCACGAGTTCTATCGGGGCCTGGCCAAGCTAGCCAAACAGGACGACGATTTGCAGCAGACGCATTCGATCGAGGAAGCCGAAGCTCTCCATGCTCGCAAGCAAGAGGCCAAGGCGCTTACTCTCGCGTAAGGAATATATCCGTTCCGTTCAGCTCCTCGCCTTCGAGACGCAGGTCGAAGCCATGGCGCCCTCGAGGAGCGGCCGTGCATCCATCGGCTGTGCAGGCACACCCCCGGCCCGAGCAGACACTGAAAACGGGAAACGGCACGGTGTAGTCGTCTGTGCCGTTGCTCGCGACACACGCTCCATAGTCTTGCGCGTGACAGTCGAGTCCCGACCCGACCCAGGGGATGCAGGCGTATTCGACCGATGAGCCTTCGGGTTGCTTGAAGGATTCTTGCCCCTGGCACCATGGTCCATACGGCTCACCGTAATCGAGGTAGAAAGTCACGCGCTTGCCCTCGAGCTTGGCGTCCATAAGCTGGTACTCGAAGCCCGCGACAATCTGGGCTGCACGCTCGAAGCCCGGTTCCTCCGGCGGGTAGAATTGGCTGAAGTCGTAAGGCGGCGGCGTGCCCTCGCCCGGGACTGCGTAACCGCTCACCTTCCCGGCATCGAGCGACGTGAAGGTGATGCGTAGCTTGTCATAGGGGCGCTCCGACGAAGACACGTAACCACTATACGTCACCGTTTCTCCGGAGGGGATGTTGCTGCCGTCCCCGCTGGGAACGTCGAGGACTTCGCCGGAGCAGCCACTGACGAAAGCACAGAGCAGATACGTGAAACGTTGCATGATGTTTCTCCTGATCGGCGCCTGGTGCGCGCTGGGGTATGTAGATTGATGTCCACGCCCCGGCGTATTCGTCACTCAAGCGCGCACGCGCGCTTGATGCGTGTCGTGTAGAGCGAAGCTGGGTGTGCGCGGACGAACTCACGCGCGACGGCCAGAGATGCCGGCGAGCGGCTGATCGCGCACTGCGCGTGCACGCGAACGGCTGAACGCTCTTCGAGCAGTACCGTGCTTGGGTAGTCACGGTCGAGTTCGTTCAGGAGCAATAGGGCTTGCAGCGGATGTCCATCGCGCAGCTCGGCTTGCGCGCGCTGCAAGGCCGCGACAACAGAAGACAGCGAATCGGGTGCCGGTTCGGGCGCGAGATCCGGGCTGCGGGCATCGGTGGTACGAGCTGCGCTTCGCGGAGCTGGAGCCGCCGGCAAGTCTTCCACGGGCGACAGCGGAACCGTCGGCGCTTTGCCCCCCATCGGTCTCGCGGGTGGCTGCGCGGATGCAGGCATTGGCGCTCGCGGCACGGGGCGTAAACGATCGACGTCCGCGTGACTGTCGGGTGATGCTGGTCGCGGGAGGGTACGCCCTACGACGACGCCTACCGCGCCCGTGATGACGCCCACGGCAACGAAAGGGAGGAGGGTAGCTAGCCAGGCCGGCTGTGTCGGTGCTGCAGGCGAGGGTGAAGTAGAACCCGGGGCTGGCACAACGGGTTGCACCAGAAGCGCAGTCTGGACTGCCCATGCCACGCGAGCTCGTGTTTCCGCGCTTGGTTCCGCAGCTTGTCGTGCCAGCGCCAGCATTTCTTCGGCAGTCGTCATGGTACGTGGATTCTCCGGTGTTCTTCGACGGCTCGAGCGAAAGCGACGCGCGCCAAGCGCAGGCGCGAAGACACTGTATTCGGGCTCACTCTGAGCAGCTCCCCGACTTCTACCGCCGGCAGCTGTTCCAGTTCGCAAAGCAGGAAGACTTCGCGCTTGGGTTCGTCGAGGCTTTCTAAAAAGCTCTGTACAAAGGTCAGGGCCTGTTTTCGCTGGTAATCTTCTTCAGGCGTTGGGCCATTCGAAGGCCAGTCGTCCGGCAGCTCCCCCTGCGGGCCGCGCCGTCGGCTGCCTCGCTTGTAGTTTCGGGTCACGTTGCGCGCGATGGCATAGAGCCACGTCTGAACGGCGGCGCGTTCTTCGAAAGCGCCGAGCCGGCGGTGCGCGACCACGAAGACGTCCTGAGCGGCGTCCTCCTGCGACGCGCCGGAAAGCCCCAGGTAGCCCAAGGTGCGCCACACAAAGCCGAAATGGGCTTCGTACAGGCTCGCGGAGGCATCCTCCGGACGCAGGGCAACGGATGGGGTCACGAGCGTTGGTGTCCGCACCCTGGGCCTTTCGTCACCACCGCACTTCGAGACCCCCGGCAAGCCGCGCATCGACGACCGGCAACTCGTGGACAATGCCAAGCCCTTCCACCTGGAGCCGATGCCGCGCAAGAGGCAATAGGATCGGTGCCTCGAGCACGACGCCCACGTCGGCCGCAAGGCGGTAACCCGCAAGCACCGTCAATCCGGCGGCCCACGAGGTCGCCGTCGCGGCCGTATCGCTCGTTGCTGTCGCGCCACGCGCCCGGATGTAGCCGACTTCGAAATGTGCGCACGGCAGGAGCCAGACGGCTCCCCACGACGCGCCCTGGCAGGCGCGCGCGGCCAGCGGCAGGTGGGACAAAGTCACGCCCGAGCCGACGTCGAAGTTCTGCTCGGGCACCGCCTGCGAGCCGAGTTCCACGCGAAAATTGCCCCGCTCCGCGAACAGCGCCAATGACACGATGCCGGCCGCTCGCGGAAAGAGGTTGAAATCGACTCCTGTCGCGAAGCGGCCGCCCAGGCGCCAGCCAGGTCCGGCAGCAGACGGCGTGGTCGCTGGCGTGGAAGTCTCTCCTCGGGATGGGTCGTGCGCTGCTGGTTTTTCCTCCTCGGTTGGGTCTGGCGTGGGGGGCGCCTCCGCGCCTTCAGGCGGTTCGCTTGCTGGCTCGAGCAACAGAGCAATCGCGCTGGCCGCCGCGTGCGTGAGGCTGATGCAATCTTCGCCTTCCAGCTCGCGCGAGAGCAGCTGGCCGTCGCGTTCCATGCGCATGCCCAGGCGCCAGCCACTCGGCACCTGCATGACGACGACGTGAAG
>JBBQHO010000300.1:0-3022 GCA_038324055.1 Polyangiales bacterium
GCGTCGGCGTTTTCGTGCTGAACCTCGTGGGCCCCAAATTCGGGTGAATCATCGCATCCGCGTACCCGAAGTTCTGGTCGTGATGGAGGATGGAACCAATCTCGGCGTGATCTCGACGCAGGAAGCCCTGCGCCGTGCGCGCGAGGTTGGTCTCGACTTGGTCGAGATCAACCCGAAGGGCAACCCGCCCGTATGCAAGATCCTCGACTTCGGCAAGTTCAAGTACGAAGAGGCGCGCCAAAAGCGCGAGACCAAGCGCAAGCAGACGGTCATCGAGATCAAGGAGATCAAGCTCCGTCCAAAGACGGATGATCACGATCTCGAAGTGAAGCTGCGCGCCGCACGCAAGTTCCTCGAGACGGGCAACAAAGTGAAGGTCGTTTGCCGCTTCCGCGGTCGCGAAATCACGCATCCCGAGATCGCCCGCGTGCAGCTCGACCATTTGGTCAAGGGCACGATGGACATCGCCGTCGTCGAGCTTGCGCCCAGCATGGAAGGCCGCGCCATGGCCCTCATGATCTCGCCCAAGCCCGTGATCATGCAGCGCGTTGCCCAGGAAAAGAGCAAACGCGAGCAGGAGCGCTTGCACGAGAAGGAGGCCGATCGCGGTCGCTCGGCCGAAGAACGCGAGGCGCGTCGCCTCAAGCAGATCGAAGCCGAAGCCGCGCGCCTGGCCGAGAAGAAGAGCGTCAACGATCTCGACGACGAGCTGCACGAGCCCGACGACGACGACGACGACGAGGACGATGATGGCGCCGAGGACGATGATGGCGCCGAGGACGAGGCTGAAGGCGACGAGGCTGAAGGCGACGAGGCTGAAGGCGACGCCAAAGACGAGAAGTGATTCTCGCTCAAACCCCGAAGCTCAGCGCTTCGGGGTTTCTCATTCGGGGCGCGCCGACGAGAGTTCCATCGAATCTGCCGCTGCCCACGCGACGAGCGCAGGCCAGCCACACGCGCGCTCAGGGCAAACCGAGCGTTTTGACGACGTGCCGAGGCAGCACGCCGCCGAAGTAGGCGCCGGCGACGCCGAGGACGAGCAACAGCATCAAGCCGACGAGCACGACTCCCGCCTTTCCGCTGCTCTTCGCCGGAGGTGCCGCGGGCGCGCGCGGCGCGGGGGGCGGGCGGGACGCGTTGCGCTCGTCTTCGAGGGCCGACAAGTTGCCCAGCTCGAAGCGACTCGTCTCCGGTTCGGGCGCGGCGTGCGAGCTGGAACTCAGGCTCGCCGCCCAATCCATGGCCAAGTCACCGCCTGGTACGGGAGCTGCGCCGACGAACGAATGCACGTCGAGGGGCGATGAGCCTTGGATGGGTGAGTTCGACTCGTCGGGTTCGGGAAGCGAAGTGAACTCGAACAGCGCCTGGTCGATCAGCGTACCGATGAACGAGCCCTGGATGGCCTTGCGCTTCTTCTCGTGCGCGCGCTGCGCCTGGACGGGTGCGACCAGCTTGGCGATATCGAACGACGAAACCGCGCGAGGTAGATCGAACAACACGTCGTTCAGCGCATTGCCGAAATCACGAGCGGTTTGATAGCGGTCGTTCGGGTCGCCGGCCAAGCCCTTGGCGATGACCTGAAAAACGGCTTCGGTGACCGTCGGATTGAACTGACGAATGTCCGGAACCTCGGCGCGCTGCACTTGGCGCACCGTCTCCAGATCGGTTTTGCCCTGGAACAAGCGACGACCCGACAAGAGCTCCCAGAGGATGATGCCGACGGCGAAAATATCCGTGCGCGCATCGACGTCTTTGCCCTGCGCGGCCTCGGGCGAGAGGTAGCCGAACTTGCCCTTGATGATGCCCGGCTGGCTCTGTTCGAGCTGCGAATTGGCCTTCGCCAAGCCGAAATCCACGATTTTCACCTCACCGTGACGCGTGAGCAGCACGTTGGGGGGCGACATGTCGCGGTGCACGATGTGCAGCGGCTCGCCCTCTTCGTCCCGTAGCTCGTGTGCGTAGGCGAGGCCCTCGCAAATGCGCACGCAGATCAAACACGCTTCTTCGACGGGAAACAGCGTCTGCGTTTGGCGTTGGTAGTCGACGACGCCCTTCAGATCCGAGCCGTCGACGAACTCCATGACGATGAAGTAGGCGTTGTCGCCTTTGCCGATGTCGAAAACCTGGACGCAGTTCGAATGGCCGAGGTGCGCTGACAGGCGCGCCTCGTCGAGGAACATGCTGATGAACTCTCGCTTCTCGGAGAGATGCGGGAGCACGCGCTTGATGGCGACCTTTTTCTTGAACCCTTCGAGACCAGCGCTCTCGGCACGAAACACTTCGGCCATGCCACCGGCGGCGATGCGCTCGATGACTCTGTATCTCTGTTGCTGCTGCGGTTGTGCCATCGGATTCCAGGTGGGGGGGCGGGCGAGAACGCCCGGCCGCCGGGAAGGTTACGGTACCGCAAATTTTTAGGTCAAGTCGCGGGCTTGCCGCGCAAACCGCTACATCGACGTCCGCGCACACGCCCCCACCCTTCCGGCTCGGCGACGCTTGACGAAGCGGCCGCTGGGCTCGATAAGCCCGCTATGGCCGACGATCACAGCGCACCCCAAGACGGCCTCGACCCCGATGAGCCTCACACGCCACTTTGGGTCACCTTTTTGGGAGCAGCTCTGTTTGCAGCCGTAGCCGTTTTCTTTCTGGCGACGGCCGAGCCCGAAGCGCCTGCAGCGGCTGCCCCAACCGCCGACGACGCCGCCCCGGCGCAAACAGTGGCCGTTCCAATCCGTCGAGCCCCTCCGGCCGAGCACTGATCGGGACAGACCAGGGGGCGCCGCACCGACGTGCAGGTTTTTGAGTTTTTCCCCCTCGCCAAGCCTAGGCAGTCATGCTTAGGTCCGCCTCCCCGAGCGGCTTGCCGTCCAGGGAAACAGCAAAAAAACCCAGGGGTCGTAGCTCAGCTGGGAGAGCGCCGCACTGGCAGTGCGGAGGTCAGCGGTTCGATCCCGCTCGACTCCACAATAATTACCGAGCTTTCTCGCTCCGCCCAGGCGTTGCCCCGCGAACAACCAGGATT
>JBBQHO010000301.1:0-3019 GCA_038324055.1 Polyangiales bacterium
AGCCTCGCTGCCTGCGCCGGTGACGTAGCCCCCGCCGTGCATGAACACCATCACCGGATGCGGCCCCGGAGAAGTTGGAGCCCAGATGTTGAGGTAGAGGCAATCCTCGTCCGAATCCTCATTGAAATTGGTACCGGACAAAGAATCGAGTTGCGGACAGACGGGCGAGGGCGCGGTCGCATTCAGCACACCTTTCCAAGGCGCAACGGGCTGCGGGGGGGCGAAACGCAGGTCACCGACAGGCGGCTCGGCAAAGGGGATCCCCAGGAACACGCGCGTGGTGCCGTTGGACGTTCCCGTGAGCGCGCCGCTGGGCGTCTGGACGGTCACGGGCTCGGACTGACAGCCCAGCGCCACCAAAACCAGGAAAAGAACGGCGCACAGCACTCCGCACGACGAGCGGCAGAGTGTCTTCATCGGCTGGACCCCCAACGCAAACTCCAACCCAGCTCGAGCGACCAAGCCAGTCTGTTGGCTAGATCGGAAACGAACAGATACGAGCCCTTGCCCGCAAGCGAGAAGGCCGCGCCACCCCAGAAGAAAGTCATACCCGCGCGTGCCTGAGGCCCGACGATGGCTACGCCCTCAATCAGATAAAGCCGCGCGCTGGGACCATAAAATAGCTCCACGCGCGGACTCAAATAGGTCGACATCGTGAGCGCCGGCTCCGCGCCCAACACGAACACCGGCTCCGAGCTGGTCGGGTACACGTCGATCGACAAGGGCAGCTCCGCGCCCAACCAGAAGGACTGCCGACGCAAGATGTTCACCCGCCCTTGCACCAGGCCCCCCAAAGCATCGCTCACGCCCAGCGTGGCATGCACGGCCGCGCCCAGATCGAAGTTTTGATGCGCGGCGCGTGAAAAGCCCAGCTCCACCGTGGTGAGCCCATTGACGTCGAGCCCCGCCATGCCGCGGAGCCAAAGCGCTTGGCCACTACCCAAAGTGCCGCCGCCCCAAAGGCTGTACGGCGAGGAAATCGGGAACGCATCCACGGCAGGCGGAGCAGGCACAGCCGGCGGGGCGTTCGCAGCAGGCGCGGCAGGCGCAACAGTGAACGCAACCCAGAAGGCCGTCGCAGGGGCAGCTAACAATCTCACGACGCGACTAGAGTGGCCCGGTCTGCGCGCATTGTCGCTGTGGCAAAATGGCCCGCCTGTCTCCAACCGGTCGATCCGGGGCTCCAGCAGAGTGCGCCAGATGGTCGCTTCTCGCAGCCCAGCTTGAACCGCTCCGCTATTGTGGCGCCGTTGCCATGCCCTCCATCGATCTCGCCCATGCCTCCTGGCGCTTCCGTGACGCCGCCACCAAGTCTTGGCTGCCCGCCACCGTGCCGGGCTGCGTCCACACCGATCTCCTCGCGGCGGGTAAAATCCCCGACCCGTACTACGGCACCAACGAGCTAGGTCTCCAATGGATCGAGGAGCGCGACTGGGAATACCGCGCCACGTTTACCCTGCCCGCGACCTTCTTGCGCGAAGACCGCTTGGAACTTTGCGCCGATGGTCTCGACACCGCCGCCACCGTACTGCTCAACGGGCAAAAAATCGCCGCAACCGACAACATGTTCATCGCTCACCGCTGGGCCGTGAAGAAGCACTTGCGGCCCGGTCGGAACGAGCTCGTCATCCGTTTCCGCAGCGCCCTCGACTACATCCGCAAAACCCGCCGCGACTTCAGTCCGCCAAACAACTTCAACGATCCGGTCGGCGACTGCGTGCGCATCCGCAAACAGCAGTGCCAGTTCGGTTGGGACTGGGGCCCTCGCTTCGTCACCGCGGGCATCTGGCGCGCGATACGCCTCGAGGCCGGCGCGCTCGCCCGACTCGCCCACGTGCACGTGGCCCAACACCACACCAGCAACGGCAAGGTATCGCTGATCGTCACGCCCCAGCTCGAAGGACCTGCCGCCGGCGCCACCCACTCCATCACGTTGTCCCGGGACGGCCGGACGTTGGCTTCAGTCCAGTTCGAGCATGACGCCGACGAGGCCGAGCGCACCCTCGAGGTGCCCGATCCGCAACTGTGGTGGCCAGCCGGCCAGGGCGAGCAAGCGCTCTACGATCTTGTCGTGGTGACCCGCGACGACGCTGGCGTAGAACTCGGCCTTGTCGCCAAACGCGTCGGCCTCCGCACCATCGTACTGGATCGCCAGCCCGATCAGTGGGGCGAGTCATTCCGTTTTCTGATCAACGGGCGCCCGGTGTTCCTGAAGGGTGCCAACTGGATCCCGGCCGACAGCTTTGTCACCCGGCTTGATCGCGACGCCTATGCCCGTGATCTGCGCGCAGCCGTGCTGGCCAACATGAACTGCATGCGCGTCTGGGGCGGAGGCATCTACGAGAGCGAGTGCTTTTACGACCTTTGCGACGAACTCGGCCTGCTCGTGTGGCAGGACTTCATGTTCGCGTGCAATCTCTATCCTTCCGATCCGGCTTTTCTACAGAGCGTTCGCGCAGAGGCCGAGCAACAGGTCGCCCGCCTGCACCACCGCGCCTGCCTCGGCCTGTGGTGCGGCAACAACGAGCTCGTCCAGCTCAACCTACCTGCCCTCGAGGCCGACCCCGCTCTCAAGGCGGGTTACCTCTCCCTCTTCCACGAAGTGCTACCTGCCGCCGTCGCCGCGCACGGAGCCAGCACCGACTACTGGCCAAGCTCCGAATGGCGCGGGGATTTCAAGAACGGTCACGCACATGGAGAAAAGTCTGGCGACACTCATTTCTGGGACGTCTGGCACGCTCGCAAGCCAGTCAAGGACTACGAAAAGTGGTCGTTTCGCTTTTGCTCCGAGTTCGGCATGCAGAGCTATTCCTCGCCGCAGACCAATGCCACCTTCGCTCCGCCCGACGCCAACGTCTTCGACGCCGTGATGGAGAACCATCAGAAAAACCGCGGCGGCAACCAGGTCATCCTGGACTACGTCTCGCGCCGCTATCGGTATCCAAAGTCTCAGGACGCACTCATCTACCTATCGCAGCTGAACCAGGCCTACTGCATGCAGGTCGGCGTGGAGCACTAC
>JBBQHO010000302.1:0-3006 GCA_038324055.1 Polyangiales bacterium
GCGTCGGCGTTTTCGTGCTGAACCTCGTGGGCCCCAAATTCGGGTGAATCATCGCATCCGCGTACCCGAAGTTCTGGTCGTGATGGAGGATGGAACCAATCTCGGCGTGATCTCGACGCAGGAAGCCCTGCGCCGTGCGCGTGAGGTGGGTCTCGACTTGGTCGAGATCAACCCGAAGGGCAACCCGCCCGTTTGCAAGATCCTCGACTTCGGGAAGTTCAAATACGAAGAGGCGCGGCAAAAGCGCGAGACCAAGCGCAAGCAAACGGTCATCGAGATCAAGGAGATCAAGCTCCGTCCCAAGACGGACGATCACGATCTCGAAGTGAAGCTGCGCGCCGCGCGCAAATTCCTCGAGACGGGCAACAAGGTGAAGGTCGTTTGCCGCTTCCGCGGTCGCGAAATTACCCATCCCGAGATCGCGCGCGTGCAGCTGGACCACTTGGTCAAGGGTACGATGGACATCGCGGTCGTCGAGCTTGCGCCCAGCATGGAAGGCCGCGCCATGGCCCTCATGATCTCGCCCAAGCCCGTGATCATGCAGCGAGTTGCTCAGGAAAAGAGCAAACGCGAGCAGGAACGCTTGCACGAGAAGGAGGCCGATCGCGGTCGCTCGGCCGAAGAACGCGAGGCGCGTCGCCTCAAGCAGATCGAGGCTGAAGCCGCGCGCTTGGCCGAGAAGAAGAGCGTGAACGATCTGGACGACGAGCTGCACGAGCCCGACGACGACGACGACGACGACGACGACGACGACTACGATGAAGATGATGATGACGGCGCCGAGGACGACGCTGAAGGCGACGAAGACGAAGCAAAAGACGAGAAGTGATTCTCGCCGAAGCCCCGAAGCTCAGCGCTTCGGGGTTTTCTTTTTCCGGGCGCGCAGACGGCCAGTCGGTCGAAGCGGAAGATGACCTCAGGACGAGCGCGCGCCAGCCGAACGGCCGCTCAAGGCAGACCGAGCGTCTTGACGACGTGCGGAGGCAGCACTCCCCCGAAGTAAGCGCCGGCCGCGCCAAGCGCGAGCAACAGCACCACGCCGACGAGCACGACTCCCGTCTTTCCGCCCCCTTTCGCCGTAGGAGCTGCGGGCACATGCGGAGCTGGAGGAGGGCGCGACGCGTTGCGCTCGTCTTCCAAGGCCGACAAATTGCCCAGCTCGAAGCGCCTCGGCTCTGGTTCGGGCGCGGCATGCGAACTGGAACTGAGGCTCGCGGCCCAATCCATAGCCAAGTCACCGCCCGGTACGGGAGCTGCGCCGACGAACGAGTGAACGTCGAGTGGCGACGAGCCTTGGATGGGTGAGTTCGACTCGTCAGGTTCGGGAAGCGAAGTGAACTCGAACAGTGCCTGGTCGATCAGAGTGCCGATGAACGAGCCCTGGATAGCCTTGCGCTTCTTCTCGTGCGCGCGCTGCGCCTGGACGGGTGCGACCAGCTTGGCGATATCGAAGGACGAAACTGCGCGAGGCAGATCGAACAATACATCGTTCAGCGCATGACCGAAGTCACGAGCTGTTTGATAGCGGTCGTTCGGGTCGCCCGCCAAGCCCTTGGCAATGACCTGAAACACCGCTTCGGTGACCGCCGGATTGAACTGACGAATGTCCGGAACCTCGGCGCGCTGTACTTGGCGCACCGTATCCAGATCGGTCTTGCCCTGAAACAAGCGGCGACCCGACAACAGCTCCCACAAGATGATGCCGACGGCGAAAATATCCGTACGCGCGTCGACGTCTTTGCCCTGCGCGGCCTCGGGCGAGAGGTAGCCGAACTTGCCCTTGATGATGCCAGGCTGGCTCTGTTCGAGCTGCGAATTGGCCTTTGCCAAGCCGAAATCCACGATTTTCACCTCGCCGTGGCGCGTGAGCAACACGTTGGGGGGCGACATGTCGCGGTGCACGATATGCAACGGCTCGCCCTCTTCGTCCTGTAGCTCGTGTGCGTAGGCGAGGCCCTCGCAAATGCGCACGCAGATCAGACAAGCTTCTTCGACCGGAAACAGCGTCTGCGTCTGGCGCTGGTAGTCGACGACGCCCTTGAGATCCGAGCCGTCGACGAACTCCATGACGATGAAGTAGGCGTTGTCGCCTTTGCCGATGTCGAAAACCTGGACGCAGTTCGAATGACCGAGGTGCGCTGACAGGCGCGCCTCGTCGAGGAACATGCTGATGAACTCACGCTTCTCGGACAGATGCGGGAGTACGCGCTTGATGGCGACCTTCTTCTTGAACCCTTCGAGACCGGCGCTCTCCGCACGAAACACCTCGGCCATGCCACCGGCGGCGATGCGCTCGATGACTCTGTATCTCTGTTGCTGCTGCGGTTGTGCCATCGGACTCCAAGTGGGGGCGGGCGAGAACGCCCGGCCGCCGGGAAGGTTACGATACCGCAAATTTTCAGGTCAAGTCGCGGGCTTGCCGCGCAAACAGTCACATCGAGGTCCGCGCACACGCCCCCACCCCGCCTGGCTCGGCTGCGCTTGACGAAGCGGCTGCTGGGCTCGATAAGCCGCCTATGGCGGAAGATCATAAAGCACCCCAAGACGGCCTCGACCCCGATGAGCCTCACACGCCACTTTGGGTGACGTTTCTGGGGGCTGCCCTGTTCGCGGCCGCAGCTGTTTTCTTTCTGGCGACCGCAGAGCCCGAAGCGCCCGCAACGCCTGCCGCGGCGGCCGACGTGGCCGCTCCGGTGCAAACGGTGGCCGTTCCGATCCGTCGAGCCCCTCCGGCCGAGCACTGAGCGGGGCAGACGGGGGGCGCAGCACTGGCTGCGCCGTTTTTTGACTTTTTCCCCCTCGCCAAGCCTAGGCAGTCATGCTTAGGTCCGCCTCCCCGAGCGGCTTGCCGTCCAGGGAAACAGCAAAAAACCCAGGGGTCGTAGCTCAGCTGGGAGAGCGCCGCACTGGCAGTGCGGAGGTCAGCGGTTCGATCCCGCTCGACTCCACAATAATTACCGAGCTTTCTCGCTCCGCCCAGGCGTTGCCCCGCGAACAACCAGGATT
>JBBQHO010000303.1:0-2994 GCA_038324055.1 Polyangiales bacterium
GGTCGAGCCGGCAAAGCAACGACGTAGTCATTGGTTGTACTCGGCTGCCGGAACGTTCCGAGAAGCGCGCGCGTGAGCAAAGGCGCTGCGCAATTTACTCGTCTGATGTGGGTCGGAGATCGAGCACCCGCAGGCTGTCCAGCAAGTCGAGAGCCTCGAGCAGGCTACGAAAGTCCGCCGTCAACTGTGCGCGCAGCGTCACAAGTTCTCCCGAGCGTGGATGGGAAAACTCGAGCGACCGGCAGTGCAACGCGAGCCGATGAAAGCCGTAGTTTTCTCGAAAATGGCGATTGTGATCGCCTTTTCCGTAGCGGACGTCGCCGATCAGCGGATGACTCACGTGCTTGAGGTGTCGACGGATTTGGTGGAGGCGCCCGGTGAGAGGGCGCGCTTCGTACAGACCGTAACGGCCGGCTGCGCCCAAGAACCGAAAGTCGGTGACGGCAGGCCGGCGCTCACTCGACTTGTCGCGTGCCAGAGCATGGTCGACGCGGCGGAGTTCCGGATCGTGCCCTCGACACAGCGCCAAGTACGATTTCTCGACCGCGCGCGCGTCGAACTGCGATTGCAGACGCGTCACGTCTTCGGGATCGAAGGTGAAGAGCAAGACGCCGCTGGTCGAACGATCGAGGCGATGAACCGGGTACAAGCGGCGACCGATTTGGTCCCGCAGCATCTGGAGTACGGGTCGCGCGTCACGACCCCAGCCACGGTGCACCAGCGCGCCAGCGGGCTTGTTGACGGCCACCAAGAAATCATCCTGGTAGAGAATGTCGAGCGGCACGTCTCCGTTTGCCGGTGGCTCAATCGACTCGAAATCCGGTTCGCCTGAAGGCTCACCCGCGAGCGCCCCCTGTGCCTCCAACGTTCGACGCGCCCGCGGCTGCTCGCCCGGCGCGAGGCCCCGCATGGCCCATGTGTCCTTGACCATGCGCCGAAACAGCACTTCGAGTTGCTCTTGAATGGCGGCGCCTTCGAGCACGCCCAGGCTGCGCGCAATGGCCTCGAATGTCGCCAACCCGCCGACCTTGGGCTCGGTCCGCAAGCCCCACTCCGTGGGAGTGCCCGCAGGCAAGAGCACGCGTTCTGCCCGCTCCACACCGGGGAGCCGACGAGCGGCTCGGGTTGCTTGGCGCCAGTTCCCGTCAGGAACGATGAGTGTGACGGGGCGCGGATCGGCGTCGGCGACGACCTCTTCGAGTGGACGCGCGTCCTTGCTGGGAAACAGCAGGAGCACGCGTCGGCCTTGATCGAACAAAGGATTGAGATCGAGCAGCTGGTCGGCGCGACCATGCACGAGCAGTTGGCTGTTGGGCAGGGCCGCCAGAGCGAGTGGCCCGGTGGCGGTCGTCTTGGGCACCTCGCGGTAGTGCATGACCAAGACGATGCGCGTGGTGAGCTCGAGAGCTGGAATTTCCGAGCACAGGCAGCGAGCTACATGCAGTCGGCAGCGCTCGCAGCGCTCGGCTCTCTTGGAACGAGGACCCACAACGCGCTCCTAGCGCTTTTTCGTGCGCCAGGAATGCCAATTCCACTCGATTCCACCCAGGCCACCCGCGGTGGCGCGAAACCAGCGGCATCGTCGCCACGTAGGATTACAGTACCCAGCTCGGGCGAGAAACTCCGATGATCCAACCATCCATTTTTGGTCGATTCTTTTCAGGTCGCCAGGTCGCATGCCTGCTTCTAGCGGTCGGCCTCGCCGTTGGCTGCCGCACCACACCGCAGGGAGACGCCGGCGTGCCGCCGGCCTCGGACGCCAGCGCGGCGTCCGCTTCCCCTTCAGCGCCGCCGGGCGCCCTTCCGAAAGCGAAACCCATGTCGAACGCGAGTTACCAAAAGCCATCCGATGCCGAGCTCAAACAACGCCTGAGTCCTCTGGCGTACGAGGTCACTCAAAACGACGCCACAGAGCCACCGTTTCAGAACGCATTCTGGAATAACCACGAGGCCGGTCTCTACGTCGACGTGACGACGGGCGAACCGCTGTTTAGTTCGCGCGACAAATTCGAGTCGGGCACGGGCTGGCCCAGCTTCACCCAGCCCGTCGATGCCGCGCGCGTCGTCTCTATCAGCGACACGACCTTCGGGATGCGTCGCACGGAAGTGCGCTCCAAGGCCGGCGGCGCTCACCTGGGTCACGTCTTCGATGACGGTCCCCAGCCCTCGGGTTTGCGCTACTGCATCAACTCGGCTTCTCTCCGCTTCATTCCGACGGCGCGGCTCGAAGCCGAAGGTTACGGCGCCTACTTGCCCCAGGTCACCGGCCAAGCGCGCGCGCCGAGCGCCGAGGACACACAGAATTCCTGCGCCGCCCCTGCTCCCGGTGCCGCGCCGGGCTGCGAAGCCACATTGGAGACGGCCGTACTGGCCGGAGGGTGCTTCTGGGGCATGGAGGAAATCCTGCGCAAGGTACCAGGAGTGCTCGAAACCGAGGTCGGTTACGCCGGTGGAAAGACCAAAGATCCGACGTACCAAACCGTCAAGCGCGGTGATACGGGCCATGCCGAATCGATCCGCATCGTCTTCGACCCAAAGAAGATTTCATACGCCGAGCTGCTCGAAAAATGGTTCTTCCGCATGCATGACCCAACGACCGTCGATCGTCAGGGCAACGATCGTGGTAGCCAGTACCGCTCGGCGATCTTCGTGCAAAGTGCCGAGCAACGCCGCGTCGCCGAAGGCGTGAAGAAGAAGGTCGATCAGACTGGAAAGTGGGGGGCGCCGATCGTCACCCAGATCGTCGACGCCGGCCCGTTCACGCCCGCCGAGGGCTACCACCAGGACTATCTGCAAGAGAATCCCGGCGGCTACACCTGCCACTTCATGCGCGACTGACTCGTCGCTCCGAGGTCGTCAACCGGGGAGTTCGAGCAACCGCTCGAGCTCCCCGCTTTCGTACAGATCGTGAAGTTCGTCGCACCCACCCTTGGATTCGCCGCCGATGAAAATTTGCGGAACGGTGCTCTGACCGGTCGCTTCGCGCAGCCATTG
>JBBQHO010000304.1:0-2974 GCA_038324055.1 Polyangiales bacterium
GGCCGAGTCGCTGGAGACGATGGAGCGCGAGCACGCCAAGCGCCAAACAGGCATGCGCTCCACCTACGAGGTGGAACTGTGTGGCCGTCGCGGCACTCGGCGCATCGTCATGATCTCGGGAGTGCCGCTCGTCGATGAACAGGGCCAGCTCGACGGACTCATCGGCACCTTCGTGGACGTGACGACTCGCGCCCTCATGGCACGCGAGCTGGCTACCAGCGAAGCGCGCTACCGGACCTTCATGACCGAGGCATCCGACGCCATCCTCGTCGGCAAGCCCGACGCGAGCGGCTACCTGGACGCCAATCCGAGCGCCTGCAGGCTGCTGGGCTACTCGGTCGAAGAGCTATTCGATATGCCGCCCCAGCGCCTCGTGGCCCCGGCCCACCTCGAGAGGTTGCCGATTGCGTTCGACGAGATGGCACGCGGTAACTCGATCCTGCGGCGCCGCGAGTTGCGCACCAAGGATGGGCGCACCATCCACGTCGAATCCAATAGCAAGCAGCTGCCGGACGGGACGTATTTGAGCATTGTCCGTGACATTACCGCCCAAGTCCAGATGGAGCAGGAGCGCTCTGAGCTGGAGGAGCGCTTACGCCAGAAGCAGCGCATCGAGTCTCTGGGCCAACTCGCCAGCGGCGTGGCCCACGACTTCAACAATCTGCTCTTGGTGATCATGCATGGCTTGGAAGACTCGGGTGATGCCGAGTCAGTTGCGCTGGCCAAATTGGCCGCGGAGCGCGCGGCAGGGCTCACGCGTCAACTCTTGAGCTTCTCGCGGCAGGAACCGCAGCGGCTCGCCCCGCTCGAACTGAACGAGCTGGTGGACTCGACCCACGGTTTGCTGCGCTCGCTCGGTGGTGCCGCCCTCGAAATCGCTGTCGAGCTGGAGCGCTCGGCGCCGCTCGAACTCTTGGGTGACTCAGCGCAGCTCAGCCAAATTATCATCAATTTGGTGCTCAACGCCCGCGACGCCATGAATGGGAAGGGCAAAGTCACGATACACAGCGGACGCCTCGACCTCGCCGCACCGCGCGTCGTGAACAGCGGGGCTCTGGGAGAGGGAAGTTGGGTCTGGTTGGCGGTCGACGACACAGGCCACGGTATGTCGGAGGCCATCGTCGAGCACATCTTCGAGCCGTTCTTCACCACCAAGCCGGTCGGTCAGGGCACCGGTCTCGGTTTGGCCAGCGCCTATGGCGTCGTCCTGCAGCATCGCGGGGCGATCGAGGTCGAGTCACGAGAGGGCACGGGCAGCACCTTCACCATCTACTTGCCGGCGCTGAGCCCGGGCCATGCAGGGGACGTCCCGGCCCCTCCTCCTTACTCACCCAATCAGCGTCGGGATCCGCGGGTGGTGGTCGTGGATGACGAACCTGCCGTGCGCCGCATGATGGTCAACGCCCTGCGGCGGGCTGGCTACCAAGTACGGGAAGCCGAGTCCGCAGACGCCGCGCTGCGTCTGCTCGAATTCGCGCCGGGCCTCGACGCTCTCGTGAGCGACGTGCGCATGCCCGGCATGAACGGGCCTGAGTTGCACGCGCAGATTGAGCGACTCCACGGTCCAGTACCGGTGCTGTTCGTGACCGGACATCCAGAGACCCAGCTCGAGGAACATCCGGGGACGCGCGTGCTCCTCAAGCCATTTCGCGCCACTGCCTTGGTCGAGGCGCTGGCGCCACTCGTTGGCGCGTCAGGCTGAGCGGAGCCGTCGTCGCAGCCGAGCTCCGGCTGCCAGCACCCTTTTGACTGCTCCGCGGGCGCGACCCTCCACGAACAACGTGACCGTAGGACGATTGTCGAACGAGGGCCCTCGTAGCTCTTCGTCGCTCGAGCCCTGGAACGTCGATTGGCGCACGTCGGCAAAGCCGGCTTTGCGCATTTTTCCGATCAGCTTGTCTGCCCAATAGGCATTGATGTGGGCCCGATAGGTGGCGTTATCGGGGATGAGGTCGACGGCCCAGCGCGACAATTCGGCGTTCGAAGATTCGGCCACCTTTGTCGCAACCTCGGCCTCCGTAGCGATTGGCCCGCCCGAATAGATGCTATTTTCTTTGGCGTTCTTGATGCCCTGGTATTGGTCGGCCTCGAAAGAGGCCAACACGTTCAGCAGGCGCAAGTGAGAAGGCGCATCCTTCATGGTCGAAGAAACGACTTCCGCTAGGGGGTCGCACAAGCCTGCGCGGTATTGCGCGACCAGCAGCTCCAAATCCGGACAGGCGAAGCGGGCCACGCCGTCGTACCCGAGTAGTCGATGGCATTCGGCGAACAGCGAGTCCGCCGCCTCGTCGGAGATGTGCTCGATCACGTGAGAGCAGAAGACTTTTTCGACCGAACGAGAGGGCAGTTCGATGCGCGGCGCGTCACGGAGATCGCAGAGCAAGTCAGCGCCGGAGACGTAGTGATCGAGCGTCGTCCAGCCCTTCTTCTTCCATCTCCGGCCTGGGCCGACGTTCAGTTTCATGCTAGTCGCCTAACACATCACTGGGAGGCAGCCAGCTGTTTTGAAGCTCGCAAATGAGTCCGACAAATCGATGACTTTTGCGCGCGGGCCGAGCCCGCCTGCGGCACAGGCGCCCGGGCCGGGGCCGGCCTCGGGAAGTCGCGACAGTTCTTCAAGAACTTTCCGCTTGCTGATACTCAGCCCGCACCTTCGGAACGTCCTTCTGACCCGGCTTACAGTTCATGAGGTTCCTCCAAGTCAAAATTGGGACGCCGTACCTCACGTGGATGGACGAGAAGCGTTTCCTTTGGGGAGGCACCAGTGTCTCGACTTGCACATTTCCGCGCGTTTTTTGGACCTCGGTACCTTGCTGTCGCCGAGAGCAACCGTAGCGAAGGTCCCTCCGAGGTCGGCACGCGGAGCTCGAGACGGCGGGCGGGACCCACCCCAGTCGCGGCGCCGTCCGCAGCCCGGCTCGGAGCAAATGGCGCAGCGCGCAAAAACCTTGGTGCCCGCTGCTCCAGGTGGCAA
>JBBQHO010000305.1:0-2970 GCA_038324055.1 Polyangiales bacterium
CCCAAGGATGGTCGGGCGAACATTGCAGCGCGAAGTCGAGCGCTATCTCGATGCCGAACTCACCTGCAGCTTTGACGAACTTGCGGAACTCTTCGAGCGTGCCCAACTCGGGATGGATGGCTGTGTGCCCACCGGCTTCGCCGCCAATCGCCCATGGGCTACCGACGTCCCCGGGCTGACAAGTCGTATTGTTGTTCTTGCCCTTGCGATGCGTCACGCCAATCGGGTGAATGGGCGGCAAGTAGATGACGTCGAAGCCCATGGCTGCGATATCGGGTAGACGCAGCTCCGTGTCGGCAAAGGTGCCGTGACGACCGGGCTCAGTTGCAGTCGAGCGAGGGAACAGCTCGTACCAGGCCGCAAAGCCAGCCTCCCGTCGATCAACGCGCACGGGATAGGTCATCGACCGACTCACTTCGGCCGTCTCCAGAGGACCGTACATCAGCTCGAGTAGGGTCTTGGAGAACGCGACGCGGCGACGCGTTTCTTCCCCGACCTTGTCGTCCGAAAGCACGCGGGCCGCGTTGAGCAGCGGCTCGCGATCCGGCTCGGGCGCCTGCCCGGCGCGGCGTCGCACCAACGACGCGCCCTCCAGGAACTCCGGCCGCACGTCCTGGCCGGCTTCGATGCGCTTCTCGAGATCGCGACGCCAAGTCCGAAAGAGGTCCGGCCACGCCTCGATCACCATTTCCCAGTTGCCGATCTGAGCGACCTCGAACGAGCCCGACCAATGATCGGGTTCGAAGGCATATTCGAGTGGATCGGCGTGGAAAGACTCCTGACCTACCGGGCGGCTCAGGATGCGCGCCGTGATGAGTTCGTGACCATCTTTGTAGATGGCCGCGCCGACGGAGATGCGATCGCCCACCAGCCGCTTGATCGGGAATCGGCCGGCGTCGACCGTGGGTGTAACCTGCTCGATGAGGAGTCGCGGAAAGTAGGAGGTATCCATCGTCTGTCGCTGTGGTCTCGGAAAAAACGCCGGGAGGGGCGCAGTTTTCGACCGCGCCTTCTGATCCGTCAAGGCAACGCCGAGAGTCGCGGAGAATACCCACACGAGAAGATTGCGTTCGTTGTCGAGAGATTGCGGTAGGTGTGCGTGGAAGTATCCGCGAAACGAACGAACTGGCGCGCGAAACTCGGGTCAACGGTGGAGCCATCAGTCACAGTGGCACTGCTACCATGGCTCTTTTACGCAGCTTCTCGATCCTCCTCGGCGTCAGCAGTCTCCTCGTTCCCGCCTGCAGCGGCACGAGCCCATCACCAACCGACATGGGCAGCGGGGGGAGTACGAGTGGTGATCTGGGCACCGGTGGTGCAGTCACCGGACAGGGCGGCGCAGGTCCCGGCGAAGGAGACGTCGATACGCCCAGCGAACCCGTGAGCGAGTTCATCGTCGTCGACCAATTCGGCTACTTGCCGGATGCCGAAAAGATCGCAGTGGTGCGCGACCCGCAAACGGGCTTCGACACCGATCTGAGCTTCGTGCCCGGCGCGAGCTACCAACTGATCGACGCCAGCACCAAGGCGGTCGTGCTCGAAGCAGCACCCGCTGCCTATCAGGCGGGAGCCGTGCACGACCAAAGCGGCGACAAGACGTGGTGGTTCGACTTTTCGAGCATCACCAAGCCGGGCGTATATTACCTGCTGGATCCGACCAACTCCGTCCGTTCGGACCTGTTCCGCATCTCCAGCGACGTCTACCGCGACGTGCTCGAGCACGCTGTTCGCTCTTTTTTCTATCAAAGGGCGGGCTTTGCCAAAACGGCCGAGTTTGCCGGCGCCAGCTGGGCGGACGGCGCTAGCCATGTCGGTCCGCTTCAAGACAAGAACGCACGGCTCTACGACGACCCTGCCAACGCGGACACCGAGCGCGATCTATCGGGCGGCTGGTACGACGCTGGCGACTACAACAAGTACACGGCTTGGACCGGCGACTACGTATCGCTCATGCTGCGCGCATACCAAGAAAGGCCGAGCGCCTTTGGTGACGACTACGGTCTACCCGACTCGGGCAACGCCGTGGCCGACATCGTGGACGAAGCACGATTTGGCTTGGAGCACCTGGCGCGTCTTCAAGACCCAAGCGGCGGCGTGCTATCCATCGTTGGCCTCGCTGGCGCCAGTCCGCCATCGTCCGCCACCGATCCGAGCGTCTACGGCCCCGCGAGTACCAACGCCACCATCCGCGCGGCCCTCGCCTACTCGGCGGGCGCCCGCGTTTTTGCTGCGATAGATGCGGATTTTGCCGCGTCGCTCAAGACCCGCGCCGAGAACGCCTGGGACTGGGCGACCGCCAACCCCGCCGTTACGTTCTTCAACAACGACAATACTCGCGGCACGCAAGGCGTGGGCGCCGGACAGCAAGAGATAAGCCCGACGGACTTGGCCTTGTTCAAGAACTGCCTAGCCGTCGAACTCTACCGTGCAACGGGCACGGCCAAGTACAAGACATTCTTCGAGGCGAACTACGACAAGGACGAGTACGGCCCGCTCAACGGCTATGTCGCCGCCTGGCAAATCTACTTCCACGACTACTACCTCGACTACGTCATGCTGAGCGACGCGTCACCGACCGTGAAGGCCGCAATCGTCGACGGCTTCAACGGTGGCATGGACAATGCCGACAACTTCGGTTTCTTGGCGAGCGAGCCCGACCCGTACATGGCCTACGTTTCCACCGGCAACTACACCTGGGGTTCCAATGCGCACAAATCAGGCAAAGGGTCGCTGTTCTACGAGTATATCGTCTACGATTTGGATGCGAGCAAGGCGGCTGATGCGAGTCGCGCGGCGCAGCGCTACGTGCACTACCTGCACGGTGTGAATCCGCTGGGCCTCGTCTATCTGTCGAATATGGGCGGCGCTGGCGCCCATCGTTCCGTCTCCCAGTTTTATCACACGTGGTTTGGTGAAGGGACCGATTGGGACCAAGTGGGCGTGAGCACCTACGGTCCACCTCCGGGCTTC
>JBBQHO010000306.1:0-2918 GCA_038324055.1 Polyangiales bacterium
TGCCCAGCTCCCCATGCCGTTCTTCTTGTCGCTTCCCATCGTGATCACTCGTCGACTGCCCGCGCTCCCCGCATCGGCGCAGCTCCCAATCCAAGAGCGGACGATAGTACATGTGTGGTTTCCTTACGACCCAGGCGGAAGGCTGCGCACTGAGATGTCGACGCGGTGCGAGCTTCGCGAAGTGCTTCTGGAAGCTAGGCATTCCGCGACATCCGCTGGCAATTTCCTTGGCTGCGCAGGGTGTGTTCATGTAGGTGTACAGTGCACATGGGAGTACAAGCCTTCGTCCCGCGCTCATTGGAGCCCAGCGTTAGAGATTCCGCCGAAATGCGACGCAGTCGCGGAGCGGAGGCAGGCGCTTTGCTGCTCTTCGCAGCGTCTGTCTTTCTGCTGGTGGCCCTCGCGACCCTGCAATTCGACCCTTCGGACCCGCTGAGCCACGGCGCGGACTGGATGGGCGCCGTCGGCGCCGCGTTGGCCGCCATCTTGGTGCAAGCCTTCGGTGCGGGCTCGTGGCTCGTGCCGCTCGAGTGCGTCTTCATGGGCTTGCCGCTTTTTCGCGGGCGCGCGCCCGAACAGCTCGGGCTGCGCGTAGCGGGCGACCTGGTCATTCTGATCTTGGTCGCGTCTTTGCTTCAGGTGATCGCGCCCACTTGGTCGGTCTTCGGGGCCGGCTTGCCTGGCGGCAACGTGGGTCTGTTCTTCGGCGAGTTGATGCGCGGTTTGTTTTCCGCGCCGGGCTCTTTGCTCGTCGCCACCACGGGCATCTGCTTGATCCTGATCGGTCGAGCCAGCTTTTCCTTCTTCGCCTGGTGTGAGCGCATGCTGAGGCTCTACCTTTCGATGCTGGTTTTGCTGGGTCGATTGCGCCTGCGTCTGCTCGGGGCATGGCAAGAGGCGCGAGCCTTGCGCGCCGAGCAACGCGCACTCGCCGAAGCCGCGCCAGCCATCGAAAGCGGCTCTGACGAGGCGCTCGTTTTTCACCGGGCGCCAGAAGACAGTCCTTGGGTTCCGCAAGAACTCACGGGGCATCCCCCGCTTTCGATCGTCGACTCGCTGCGCCGCGGCGTCGTCGCTGACTTGGGTTACGATGACGTGCCGTTCGAGCAGGGCGGGGGAGCTGCGCCCGTTGTGCGCGGCCCCTCGTCGTCTTTCTCGCTGCTGGATGACTTCCAAGTGGTACCGCCCAGCGGCGAAACGGACGGCTTTTGGAGCGGTTTGACCGCCCAGGACGATTCGAACGACGCAGGCGAAGACGATTCGAGCGTCGCAGGCGAAGACACGGCAACGGGCGAGGGCGAGTCCGAGCAGGCCGATGCCGATGCCGACGCCGACGCCGATGCCGACGCTGATGCCGAATTCGCAGAGTCAGAGGCGAGCGCCCTGGGAACCGGGGTGCTGATCGTCGACAGCGTACCCGAAGCCAAGCCCCGTCCAGCGGTCGTTCGCGGACGGAATCACAAGCGCGGAGAATTCGAGCTTCCCGCGACGGACCTGCTCGAGCCCAAGTCCGGCAACGAAAAATCGGTGAATCGCGATCAGCTGCTTCGTCACGCGGCGCAGCTCGAAAAGACGCTCCTGGACTACGGCGTCGTCGGTCAGGTCGACGAGATTCATCCTGGCCCGACGGTGACCACCTTCGAGTTCTCGCCGTCCGCGGGCACCAAAGTCAGCAAGGTGGCCGGCTTGGCCGACGACTTGGCGCTCGGGCTCTCGCGCAAGGTGCGCATCATCGCGCCCATTCCAGGCAAGAATCGTATCGGCTTCGAATTGCCCAACGACGAGCGCGTACCCGTGAACTTGCGCGAGCTCATCGAAGACGAGCGGTTTCAGGCGCTGGCCAAGAAAGTGCCGCTGCCCGTCGTGCTCGGTCGCGACATCGTCGGCGCGCCCTTTTACGCAGATCTGGCGTCTATGCCCCATGTCATCGTCGCGGGCGCGACTGGGGCAGGCAAGAGCGTCGGCTTGAATGTGATGCTCTCCAGCTTGCTGTTCAGCCGAACTCCCGAAGAACTCCGTCTCTTGATGATCGATCCAAAAGTCGTCGAGTTGGCGCCGTTCGATCGCATTCCGCATCTGCTCTTGCCTGTCGTGACCGACATGAAGCAGGCTGCGACGGCGCTGCGCTGGGCGGTGGACGAGATGGAGCGGCGCTACCAGCTATTCGCCGATGCCGGCACCAAGAACATCACCACCTACAATCGCTATGCCGAGCGCGTGGCCTCGGGTGAGATTCAGCCGGCGCGGGCCAAGAGCGTCGATGCCATCGGCTTCGACGGCGCGACCGTCGTGCTGCCTGCCAGCAAAGAGGGGGGCGATGGTCGAGAAATTCCCGAGAAAATGCCGTTCATCGTCATCGTGGTCGACGAGTTTGCCGACCTGATGATGCAACAAGGCAAGGAAGTCGAAAGCTCGGTGGCGCGTCTGGCGCAGAAGGCGCGCGCCGCGGGAATGCACGTGATTTTGGCGACACAGCGTCCCAGCGTCGACGTCATCACGGGTATGATCAAAGCGAACTTCCCCACCCGCATTGCTTTCCGCGTCGCGCAGAAGGTCGACAGTCGGACGATTCTCGATGAGCAAGGCGCCGAGGTGCTGCTCGGTCGAGGCGATATGCTGGTCAAGTTGAACGGCGCCAACGACACCTTGCGCGTCCAGTGCCCGTTTGTCTCTGAAGAAGAGGTCGACGCGCTGACCGCTCACCTCCGTCTGCAGGGCGCCCCCCGCTACCAGGAGTCGATCTTGGAAGAGCCCGAAGCCGAGGCGGACGACGAACCCGCGGAAAAGAGCGACAATCGCTTCGACGAGGCCGTCCTCATCGTGCGCGACACCCAGCGCTGCTCGACCTCCTGGCTCCAGTGGAAGATGACCATCGGTTACAATCGCGCCGCCAAAATCGTGGAAATGATGGAACGCCG
>JBBQHO010000307.1:0-2906 GCA_038324055.1 Polyangiales bacterium
GCGCCGCATTTGCTGCCGCCGACCCGGGCTTATCTGCACTAGCCCAGTTGCCGTTGACCCGATCCGTGAACTCGATCATCGGCCTCATCGTCGTCGTGGTGGCCGTCCTCGGCGGCTTCGCCTTGGAAGGCGGCCACATGGGCGTGCTCATCCAGCCGGCAGAGCTGGTGATCATCGGTGGTGCTGCGCTGGGCAGCGTCATCGTGTCCGCGCCCGGCTCGTCCATGAAGGCCATCCGCTCGGCCTTTGCTCGTGGGTTCAAGGACAGCTCGCCCACCAAGCAGCACTACATCGACTTGTTCTCGCTCTTGTTCGAGTTGTTTCAGCTCATGCGCCGCGAAGGCACGCTAGCGGTCGAAAACCACGTCACCTCGGGCGGCGACACGCCGCTCTTTCAGAAGTACCCCTCGATCAAGGCCAAACACCACGCCTTCGACATGCTGCTGGATGGCCTCAAACAGATGGTCGACGGCTTGCCGCCCCACGAACTCGACAGGCTATTCGACCTCGAGCTCGAGACCCATCACGAAGAAGATCACGTTCCGGTCAACCTGATCCGCGTAGCTGGCGACTCCTTGCCTGGTCTAGGCATCGTGGCGGCGGTGCTCGGTATCGTCATCACGATGGGTCACATCGATGGTGGCCCCGAGGCCATTGGTCACAGCGTGGCCGCCGCGCTCGTCGGCACTTTCTTGGGTATTTTGCTGTGCTACGGCTTTGTCGGTCCGCTCGCGACCAACATCGAGCTCCAGGGCCAAGCGGAAAGCCGCTACCTGAATGCCATCCGCGGCGCCTTGGTCGCGGCTGCACGCGGCTCGAGCCCTTACGTCGCCATCGATTACGGCCGACGCGCCGTCTACCACGCCGAGCGACCAACGATGGTCGAGCTCGAAGCCGTCTTCCAGAACTTGAAAGGGAAGTGAGCCGTGGCCCAGCAGGCGCCTCCCATCATCGTCATCAAGAAGATCAAAAAAGGCCACGGACACCACGGTGGCGCCTGGAAGGTCGCCTACGCCGATTTCGTGACGGCCATGATGTCGCTGTTCATGGTGCTCTGGCTGGTCTCACAGACCGATGTGCAAACGCAGTCGGACATCAGCCACTACTTCCGCACCGGCGTATTCTCGGGTTCGTCGGGCGTACTCCCGGGGAGCGCTTACGGCCTCGACGGCACGATTGAATCCGAAGCCGCCGCACCGCTCGACTCCGAGGGCGAAGAGGGCGTCCTGAAAAAGGCCGCCGCCGATTCACTCGCCACGCTCGCGCGCATCGCCAAGAACAACCCCGACGCAAAGCTCCTGCTCAAGAACGTCGTCATCCGAGTGACGCCCGACGGCCTGCTCATTCAGATTCTGGATAGCGGCGAAGAGATGGCCTTTGACACGTCGAGCGCCGAGTTGAAGCCGCAACTGACCGAGATCTTGAAGCAGCTCGCTCCCGTCCTGGGACAGTTGCCCAACAAGCTGCAGATCCACGGTCACACCGACGCGCGGCCTTTTCCGGCTGGTTCGGGTCGCACCAATTGGCAGCTGTCGTTCGAGCGCGCCGATCAAGCGCGCTCGGTGCTCGAAAAGTCAGGCGTGCCCGACTCTCAAATCGCCGGAGTGTTCGCGCACGGGGCCGCGCGACTTTTAGTGCCGACCGATCCACTGGCGGCTGCCAATCGTCGACTCACTCTGCTGGCCATGCGACGCGGAGCCGAGAAGGAAAACTTCGAGTCCAAGCTGCTCCAGCAGGGCAAAGTCGTCGATCCAAAAGCCCTGCAGGAAACGGCCCCGGCCCCCGGTGGCGCAGCGGTCCCGAAAGAGCCTGCTCCTGCTCCCGCTCCCGCTCCAGCCCCTGCTCCTGCTCCCGCGCCGCAGCACTGAGCGCAGCTGCGCTCCCGCCCACAAACGCGCGACGTGCGCAAACGTCACCGTCCGCGCACGTCTCATCGCCGGCTGAACCAAGCCGGCGATCGGTCGATCCTCAGCTCTTGCTGTCCGGCTTGGGCAGCGTGGGATCGGGAGAGGCTCCGGGCTTATCGTCCCCGTTCAGCCCCTTTTTGAAGTTACGAATGCCTTCGCCCAACCCGGACCCGACCTCACTGAGGCGCTTGGGTCCGAAAACCAGGAGAACGACGACACCCACGATGAGCCAGTGGCCCAAACTCATTGCACCCATAAAACACGCCTTCCGACTTGCGACTCCAACGAATCTAGCAGGCGAGACCCCACCCTGCTAGGAGCTGCCGGGCCGTGCACCAGCTGATCGACATCTTTTTGCATCTCGACGCCCATTTGAGCGCACTTTCCGTGTCTCTGGGACCCTGGATGTACGTTCTGTTGTTCGCGATTTTGTTCTGCGAAACCGGCCTGATTGTCCTGCCGCTCTTGCCCGGTGACTCGCTGCTCTTCGCCGCTGGCGCGCTGTGCGCCCTGCCTGACTCAGGCCTCTCGCTGCCGCTCATGATGCTTCTGCTGGTCGTCGCCGCGATCGTCGGCGACGCCGTCAACTACTCCGTGGGCCGCTACCTGGGCCCCGCGGTTTTTCGCAGCGAATCTTCATTCCTATTGAACAAGAAGCACCTGGTCCACACGCAGCACTTCTACGAGAAGTACGGCGGCAAGACGATCGTGCTGGCGCGCTTCATTCCCATCGTGCGCACCTTCGCGCCCTTCGTGGCCGGTGTTGGCCAGATGAGCTACCGCCGCTTTGCCCTATTCAACGTCACCGGCGGCGTCGCCTGGGTCGTCGGCTTCTTGGGCCTCGGCTACGCCTTCGGGAACATGCCGATCGTAAAGAAGCAGTTTCACTACGTGATCGTCGCGATCATCGTGGTGTCCGTCGCTCCTGCCGTCATCGAGTTTTTCCGGGCCCGCAAGCCCGCAGTGCCGCCCAGCTGACGTTCGTTCATGCGTTGAATT
>JBBQHO010000308.1:0-2893 GCA_038324055.1 Polyangiales bacterium
CTCTGCAGTGAAGGACCGGGAGAATCCGAAGCGAGAAAGTCGAGCGCCCTTGCGTGAGCTCGTCGAACCGAGTCTCGTGAGCGACCTCTTTCGCCTCGAGTATTCCGATGTTCGGTTCTGGTACCCTTGGCACTTTCACGCAGAAGTCGAGATCAAGCAGGTCGTTGCAGGCGCCGGTACTCGAACGGTGGGCACCTCGATCGAGCCCTTCGAGGCAGGTGATCTCTGCCTCGTCGGCTCGGGATTGCCCCACTGTTGGCAGTCCAAAGCGGTGCGTGGGAAGTGGGTGAACGCACGCGTCGTGCAGTTCAAGGAAACGATCTTCGAATCCGAGCGAGCCACCGCCTTCGGCGACATTCGGAGGCTGTTCAGTAGGGCAAGGCGCGGACTCGTCGTCACCGGCCGGACGCGCGCGGTCGCCGAGACTGAACTCGAGAAACTGCTCGAGGCGCAGGGGGAGGCCCGCAAGCTCGGCCACTTGACGACGCTTCTTGCCATCATTGCTGAAGGAGATGAAGTGCGGGACCTCTGTTCGGGAGCAGGCTCTGAACCCGAGGACCTGGACTTGGATCCCTTCGCGAGCCACGCGCTCGCGTTCATGCAAGAGAGCGCCGGTCTTGGTATCGCGGAAAGCGAAGCAGCGGAACACTTCGGGCTTTCGCCTTCGGCATTCTCGCGCCGTTTCAAGCGAGAGTTTGCGAAAACCTACTCGTCCTACGTTGCGGAACTGCGCATCGCTCGAGCCAGCAATCTCCTGCTGCGCACCGGCAAGAGCATGACGGAGATCGCGACCCTGAGCGGCTTTGGCACCGTCGCCGGACTCAACCGCCACTTTCGGCGCATCAAGGGCACTACGCCGACAGCCTACCGCGGCCACGCCCGCCGCCTGAACGCCGGGTTTCGTTCGGACGAAGCCACCATCATTCGCTGCGGTGGGATGGACGCACCGGACGGACGGCGCGCCCGAGCCCACCTCACCCGCTAGCCGCCGAGCAACGCAAGCGATCGATCGTCCGCAAGAAATGATCAGATCTCGACCAATCGCGGCTTCCTAGGCACTTCGCGCTTGAGCGACGTAGGCCCGTTCGTCATCTTTCGCCTCATGACCATTCGGCCTGTCTTTCGCTTGAGCTCGGTTCTTCCAGAGGCAGTCAGGAAGTCCATTGTTCACGCAGCCTTCCTCCCCTGGGCGCTGGCGCTCTGCGCGACTCTGGGCTCTTCCGTCGGTTGCTCCGAGGACAGCCTTCTTACGAGAACAGGGGGAAGCGGGACGGGCGCGGCTAGCGCGGGAGGGGGCGCGAGTACTGGGTCCGCTCCTGGGACCGGCGGCGCCTCGAACGGCTTCGTCCATCCTGGGGCCCTCGATAGCCAGGAAGAACTCGACTTCGTCAAATCGAGCATCTTGGCCGGAAATCAGCCTTGGACGGCGAAGTTTGGTGAATTGAAGAATCTGGCGAATCGCACTCCGGTGCCGAGCGCTACAGTGAATTCTAGCGTCGACGCAGAAGCCAATGCAATGAAAGCGGACGCTCGCGCCGCCTACGCCGCAGCCCTCAGCTGGCGCTACACGGGAGATGCTTCGTATGCCGACAAGGCAATCGCGATCCTGAATGCCTGGACGGTTTTGGAGAGTTTCACTGCTGGAACGGATCAAGACAAGTTGCAGGCGGCATGGATCGGCGCGTTGTTTGGGCCCGCTGCCGAACTAGTGCTGGGCTACGAGGGCTGGGCCACAGCTGACGTCGAAGAGGTGCGGGCCATGTTCAAAAGGGCGTTCTACCCGCAGCTCAACACAGCGAGCACCTGGAACGGCAATGTCGATCTGACGCAGATCGAAGCGATGCTCGCGATCGCTGTGTTCAACGAAGACAGGGCCGAGTTCGACGCTGGCCTCACCCGCCTGAGCACACGGATGCCGCTCTATTTTTATCTCGAATCGGACGGGCCGAATGGCAACGCGGCGTTCTGGAGTAGCCCAACAGCGTGGGTCGACGGCTTGACGCAAGAAACCTGTCGCGACAACGGTCATCACGCCCAATACGCGATGAGCGCAGCGATCGGAGCCGCTGAAGTTGCTTGGCACCAGGGTGTCGACGTCTACACGACGTACGGAGATCGCATTGTTTCTGCGATGGAGCTACTCGCGACCCAGATCACGACCGGAGAGATGCAAGGGACCTGTGCGGACGACGTGACCACGACTGACCGCTACGCCACCTGGGAAATCGGCTACCACCACTATGCAACGGTGAAAGGCCTGCAGCTTCCGAAAAGCAAAGCAGCCATCATCGAAGAGATCCGCCCAAAAGGAGTGTCGGACTGGAACATCTTCTACGAAACGCTCACTCATGGGGATCTTCCCTAACCCCGCGTCCGCGCCCCAAAGTTGACCAGCCCTCGGCCCCGGGGGCACCAGCGCTCACAAATGCGCGTAGCGCTCGGTCAGAAGGCGTCCAGCGGCGTCTCGCGCCGAGCGCGGCGTATAGCCGAAACGGCTGCACATCACATCGATTGCCCTATCGACCTTCTCTTGGTCGGCGGGCTTGAGAGTCTCGTTCTCCTCCGCGAGTTCGCGAACGAAGCGCGCGAGGACGGTCTTCTTGTCTTCGAAAACGGCTTTGCGAATGCGGGCCAGATCACTCTGGAACACATCCGAGTCGCGCACGGGTTGGCCCGGGTGTTCCAGTGCCCAGGCAGCGATACGGCGCAGCAAACCGGCCCGAAACGCCGCGGCTTCGCCCGCGGCCCCCAACAGGCGCTCGACGTCGGTCATCAGCCGTTCGTCGGGTGGTTCGTCGGCGCCCGTCGACTGATTCTTGATTTTCTCGCCTTTCACCGAGGCGCTGACCATCTCGACGTAGCGACTGAGCAGCTCGTCGTAGCGGCCCTCCTC
>JBBQHO010000309.1:0-2859 GCA_038324055.1 Polyangiales bacterium
CCACGTGGGTTTCGATGCCGAACGAGAACGCTTTGCGGCGCTCTGGGCCCACGCTGCCGTAGGCCAGGCCCATGCGGCCGACGGCGCCGAAGAAACGTCCAGCGTCGCCGCTGGAGGCCCCGCCCTCGGAGCGGGTCACGAGACCGCTGAACAGCTCGGGCCCCAGCGCGACGTAGAACGTATCGTCGAAGACGAATTCCCCTAGCAGCGCGGTCCCAAGAACTAGCACGAAGCTTGTGGTTCGCGCGGCCGCGGCCGTTTCGCCCGAGCCGCTGCCCCCCAGGATCAGCGCTTGGCCGTAGAGGCCAAACTGGTGGTTGATCTGACCGCCCCAGCGGACGCTCACGCCGCCTGCAACGCCATCTACTCCGCCCTGGAGAGTTCCGGCCAATCCTGAGATGCCCCAGCGCGATCTCTGTCCACGTGCGGCGTTGCTGTCGACCGGCTGCGGCTCGTCGACTGGATCCGTAGGCGTGGCGTACGGGTCGCGCTTTGGCTCAGCAGAGACCGCAAGTGGGTACGCTCCGATGAGGAGCGCGGCGCAAGACGTTGCGAAGAGCTTCATTCGCAGACGAACTGCTTGCCCGAAGTCTGATTGCCGGCTGTCAGACTGACCGAGCCCTCGAGGACCGAGCCGTTCACGTCGGTGGCTCGCACGGTGTACGGCGACGAGCCCATCTTGCCGCCGGGCGGCAGCCAGTAGTTGAACTCGGAGCGTGAAGCGTTGAGCCAAGCGTCACCGATTTTCACCTGCACGCTAGCGATGGGATAAACATGGTCCTGCACCAGGATCATGTTCCAGTAGGTATTGGACGGTTCCTTCAGCCGGAACGAAACCTTCGCGGTCGTCGCGCACGGGACGTATTTCCAGGTGATGGTGCCGTTGCCGGCGCGCTGACCCAGGTAGCCTTCCGACTCGAGGCCCAGCTCCAAAAAGGCTGCCTTGGAAAGATCGATGTGGCCCTTGACGCACTTGGGATTCGTCGAGACGGGGCACTGATCGACGACGGTGACGACCACTTTCTTGCCGTTGTTGCGGCTGACCTCGACGCAGGCGCCGCAAGCGGCGGCCGTGGCGTAGTCGGTCGTGTTGATGGCGCCAAAGAAGGTGCCGTTGCCGGTGGTCACGTGGTTCACTTTGTCGGGGTTTTGACTGATTCCGTAGGAGCAGTTCACGTCACCGATGGCAGCCGTGCCCTGGTTGAAGGTGTACCAAGTCACGGAGCCGTTGGACTCGTCCCCCCACGAGCCCGAGCAGGTGGGGTCGCCACCGCCGGGGTTGCCCGGATCGCCCGGCTCGCTCGGTTCGACGGCTTCACCCGCTTCATAGAACGACAAGTCGTCGATGCTGAAATCCCAGCTGCCGGTGTTCAGGTCTTCGAATGCGACACCCAAGATCGTCTTCGGATCGAAGGTCTTGCTCTGCCCCCAGCCTTCCTGCACGACAGCAGAAAAAGGCACCTGGACCGTAGTCCAGTCCGCGCTGAGCGCGACGTCGAGGCCGAACGCGTCAAAGCAGTTGTCGCCTCCGCACGAGCCGCCTTCTTCGCTCGTAGCGACGGCCGTCGTCACGATCTCGAAGCGAATCGATTTGGTACTCGGCGACTTGATGCGAAACTGAAATCCATCCCAAGCGCTGGCGTCGTAGGCCACGCGCGAATCGGCGCGCGGGCCCTCTTGATTGGGATCGCTGTTTTTCAGATCGACCCCCAAACCGCCGTAGGCCGAGTCGGAAGCCACGCCACCCTTGTGGGACCCGGTGGCGCGAAGCACTTTGCTGCCCCCATCGGCGACAATCGAGGCCGGAAGCACCCGCGGGCGCGGCGTCTCCTCGTTGTAGGTATACCAAAAGCCCACACGGACAGGGTTGGTCAGGATCGCGGCGTCGCCGTCTTCGAGATCGTCGATCAGTTCGAGCGCAGGTTCGGTCCCCGGACTACCGCCGCTACTGGCCGCTCCGCCCGAACCGTCCGCGCCGCCGCCACCATCGGGACCGCCACCGACATCGGCGACGCACAGGCCGAGTGTCGCGTCGCAGATCAAGCCGAGCGATGCACAGTTTGCGTCACTGGTGCACTGGGAACGGCAAACGCCACCCGAGCAAGTTTGGCCAGTCGCGCAGCTTGCGTCCGATGTGCACGCGGTCAGCGCGACGCAGCTGCCCGCGCTGCACTCGGCATTCGCGCCACACTGCGCGTCGGTCGTGCACGTGACGGACGACGCATCATCGTCCTGCCCGCTGGAGCCACCGCATGCCCCCACAAGCCCACCAGCTGCCATCGCCAACGAAACACCAACCCAAAATAAAGCTCGCATCGCTGAATCTCGCTCGAATCGCCCGGGTACTGCCGCGTGGCTTTCCTCTGGCACACTTGCCGGGAAGCGCTACCAGGATATCCACTCTCACTGCCACAAGCTAGCAGGTTTTCCTACATTCGAGCACACCGCAGAACGCGCGAAACCGGGTGATCAGGCGCCGCGGCCGGGCATCAGGTAGCCGGCGCCCGACCCGAGGCTCGGCCCTTCTGTTCCTGCTGCGGAAACCCTGAAGGCTTCGCGAACAGCATCGATCAAGGCCCGCACGGCCGGCGCAAGCAAAGTGCGGCTCGGGTAAACGACCCAGAGATCCACGGGCGGCGGCGCAAACTCGCGCATCACCTCGACCAAGGCGCCGCGCTGTAGATCCCCCTCTATCAAGTAGCCCGAGAGCAAGCCGAGACCCAGTCCGCGCCGCACGCCGTCGACCGCCGTGGCGTAGCCGTTGACGGAGAACCGCCCGGACACGTTGACGCGCTCGGGGCCCTTGGGTCCTTTGAGCTGCCATGTCGAAGACGAGCTGGTTCCACCGAGCACGACGCA
>JBBQHO010000310.1:0-2778 GCA_038324055.1 Polyangiales bacterium
CGCAGTTCGTCGTGTATGACTTCGATGGCGACGGCAAGGCCGAGGTGGCCGTCAAGACCGCGCCAGGCACTCAGGACTCCAGCGGCGCGTACCTGGGCAAAGGACCTGCAGCCTCGGACAACGATGCGGCCGACTATCGGAACTCGAGCGGCTACGTTCTCTCAGGGCCCGAGTACCTCACGGTCTTCGCTGGAGCGACAGGCCGTGAGCTGGCGACCGTCAACTTCGAGGTGCCTCGTGGAACGGTCTCTTCTTGGGGCGATGGCTATGGAAATCGCGTGGACCGGTTCCTGGCCAGCGCCGGATTCGTGAGTGATACCGGCACCGCAGGCAAGGGTACGGGTCGACCCGCAATCCTCATGGGACGCGGCTACTACACGCGAGCGACGGTATCTGCGTGGACTTACCGCAACGGCGCACTCGCGCGAATTTGGACAGCGGACAGCAACACCTCGGGCTCGTCGGGTCTAGCAGGGCAAGGCGCGCACAGCATGGCAATGGCTGACGTCGACGGCGACCAGGCGCAAGAGATCATCTACGGCGCCGCCATGATCCAGAGCAATGGCTCATTCGGTTGCGCGACCGGCCTCGGCCACGGCGACGCGCTGCATGTCACCGATCTCATCCCAGCGAGGAGCGGTTTGGAAGTGTTCATGCCGCACGAAGACAAGAACAAGCAGACTTGGGACATCCGGGACGCTCGCACCTGCCAAATCATTCATTCCTCCGGAGTGACCGGTTCGGACAACGGGCGGGGCGTCGCCGCCGACATTTCGGCTGCGAGCCCTGGTGCCGAGTTTTGGTCGGCGTCCGACGCCCAGCTGCGTAGCGCGACGTCGGGTGCCGCAGCGGGAGCAAAGCCCAGCACTGCGAACTTCCTGGTGTGGTGGGACGGAGATGATTTGCGCGAGCTGCTCGACGGAACGCAGATCAACAAAGGCAATGGCACGCGTCTGTTTGCGGGAAACGGCATCACATCCAACAACGGCACAAAGGCTACCCCGACCTTGACCGCTGACTTGTTTGGCGACTGGCGCGAAGAGGTGGTTTGGCGCACGCCCACCAGCAACGAACTCCGGGTTTATACGACGACAGCGGTCACCGGTCGTCGCATCTACACGCTCATGCACGACTCACAGTATCGCATGCAGGTCAGTTCAGAGCAGACAGCCTACAACCAGCCGCCTCACCCTGGGTTCTTCATCGGCGACGGTATGGTTCTGCCGCCCGAACCCGACATGCACGTCAAATAGTACTGACGCTTCCAGGAGACGTTGCCCCTGCGTGGGGTCGACGTCTTCTGGACTATTCGAAGCTAGCGTCACCAAAACTGATCGAGACGTCGACGCACCAGATGCTCACGCCGTCCAGATCGTCGAGAGTTTTGCCCTCAGGTAGGCTGAGCGTCAGTGTTTCGCCTTGGTACGGCTCGTTGCGTCGTAGGTCGCCGCTGAGGGCGAACCCATCCTCGAAGTTACCGTTCTGCCCGCTGTACACCTCGACGACGATGCCTTGGCCATCGAAGTGGAATCGTTCTACGCCGATGGTGCAGTCGTCCAGGATGGTCACTGTCCCCATGACCCCGTGAGAACGCGTGGTCAATTCGGCGGTTCGCCCCACGCTGGGGTGTGTCGAGGCACACGAACGAGCTGGGGGCCCTCCGCTGCCACTCGTGGTCGGCGTGTCGCCCGGGCCACCGCCCGAACCTTGGTCACCCACCGCCGTCGCGACGAACGCCAGCAGATCCAGTAGTTCCTCGTCGCTCACCCGATCGGCGGCCCAGAAGGGCATTCGACCTCCCGTGAGGTCCGGATAGATGGAACTCGACTGGCGGCCACTCAATCGTATTCGCTCGGCGACGTACGCTGGCTCTAGCAGATCCCCGACCAACGGCGGCGCGCGGTTCGTGCCTACGGCGTCGGCCCCATGGCAAACTGCGCAACTCTGGTTGAAGAGCTCTTGGCCGCTGGTTGCATCGCCACCTTCGAGTTCAGTGGGAGGCGCCACAATCTCGAAAACCAGCGGTTCGGCAGCGCCTTTGCCTGAATCCTGGTCCTCGAGAAAGCCGCGTAGGGCGAGGTAGGCCTCGGAGTCCGCGCTCCATGGTTCTGCCGCCATCCAATCGCTGAGGCACACGTTGGCAGCGTCGAGCCAGCTCGAAATCTGAGCATTTTTGTAGGTGGGGCGACGCAAGGAGTCACCGATGGCGTGACCCGGCCGCCGAAATCCATCTGCCGCAGGTTCGGTCAGGGCATGGCAGGTAGCGCAGGCAAAGCTATTTCCGTCGGGTTGCGGCTCGGAATAGACCGCCTGACCCGTTAGCGCTGGGTCCTCTCCGCCCCTGCATGAAGCTGCAGCAAGAACGAACAGGGGCGCCAGCCAGCTCACGCTTTTCATCCCAGGCGTACGCGGGCGCTTGCGGTCTGGTTTCACCCTTCGTGAACATTCACGAGGTAGGCCGGGGATTTTCGTTCGCAGGTTGGCGTAATGAAGTCGATGAGAAACTGGAGGGCACAACTGGCCTCCCGCGGGTTCCTCCTTGTGATGGTGCTCGGCTGGGTGGCCATCGCTGGGGCGAGCCTCGAATACTTCGAGCCCGATTCACTCGCGCCCTTCGTTGTCGAGCGCCTGCCGGTGCGGTTCGAGTCGCTGTGGCTCGGAGCCCTCCAATGGCACGTCGCCAGCGCCATCGTGACCTTTCCGCTGTGCCTGGTCCTTGGAACGCCGTGGCTGCAACGCCGTCCCGCCTGGCACCGCTCGCTGGGGCGCGTTGCGGGG
>JBBQHO010000311.1:0-2725 GCA_038324055.1 Polyangiales bacterium
CAAAGTCGACAGGCCCGTGCCGACCTCGGCGATTTCGACACTCTCCAACATGCCGATGTCGGCGCCGGCGATGAAGTTGTCTTTTTTTCCAGAGGCCAGGACAACGCCGCGTACGCTGGGGTCTTTCGCAAGCTCGTCCAAAAACTCGGAGAACTCGTCAGCAAAACTTTCTCGCAAGGTGTTGACGCTCTCGCCGGGCGCGTCGAATACAACCACGGCGACGCCGCCGGGGCGCCGCTCGAGTCGCAGCATCCCACTGGCAGAAACCAACACGTCGAGCGCGTTCACGCGGCCTCCAAAACCAGGGCCGCGCCAAGCCCACCGGCCGCGCAGGCGGTGCACAGAGCGAACTGGCCTTTTCTTCTGCGCAACTCCCGCAAAGTCTGATGGATCTGCCGGGCTCCGGTGGCTGCAAACGGATGGCCGAGCGCGATCGAGCCCCCCGAGACGTTGAAGTTGTCCCAATCGATGGTGCCGATGGCCTTGCTGCGCCCCAGCTCGCGCGCCGCGAACGCGCTCGACTCGAACGCCTGAGTGTTGGACAGCACTTGCGCGGCAAACGCCTCGTGCATGTCGACGAGCGACATGTCTGACAGTCCAAGCCCAGCCCGCTCGAGCGCCAACGGCGTGGCGTGGGCGGGCCCCATCAGCAACTGCCCTCGCGGATCGACCGCGGCAAAGGCGTAGGAGCGGATGAATCCGAGCGGCTCGAGACCGAGCGATTTGGCTTTGTCTTCGTGCATCACGATCAACGCGGCCGCGCCGTCGGTGAGCGGCGAGCTGTTACCGGCCGTCACCGTGCCGTTCTTGCGGTCGAACGCCGGCCGGAGCTTGGCATAGGCCTCGAGCGTCGAATCGGCGCGGACCAGGTTGTCCCCGCTCACCTCGGCGAAGCGTGGCGGCGCGAACACGCTCATCACTTCGGCGCCCAAGCGTCCGTCGGCCCAAGCGCGCGCTGCCAGCAGGTGGCTGCGATGCGCGAAAGCGTCTTGGGCCGCGCGGCTGATGCCGTTCTCCTTTGCCATCTTTTCGGCACTCTCGCCCATCGAGAGGCCAGTCGAGTACTCCGCGATGGCGGGCGCGACCGGCACCAAGTCCGAAGGCGTCAAGTGCGCGAACGCCTTGAGACGCTCAGTCAGCGAGCGCGCCTTGCTGGCCGTCAGGAGCGCACGCGCCAAGGGCTTCTTGACGGTGATGGGTACGTCGCTCGAGCTGTCTGCTCCGCCAGCAATCACCACCGAGGCCGCGCCCGCCCAGATGGCCTCGACAGCGCTCACCGTCGACTGATAGCTGGTGGCGCAGGCACGCGAGACGCTGAATGCTTCGATCGAGCGCGGGAGGCCCGTAGCCAACACGATTTCACGCGCGATGTTGGGCGCTTCGATCGACGGCAGCACTTGGCCAAAGACCAGCTGGTCGATCTCGTTCACCGACAGTCCCACGCGAGCACACAGCTCGCTCGTCACCAGGACACCCAGTTCCAAGGCGCTCTGGGCGGCGAACCCGCTGCCTTGTCTTTGGAAGGGGGTTCGAAGCCCCGCCACGATCGCCGCTCGTTTGCCCGGCTTCTTCGGCTGCATGCGCCGAGTGTTGCATAGCCGCGCTAACCCAGCGAGCGTTGCCCCAAGCCGAGCAGCTGACTCTTGGGCGAGTCAAAAACGCCGCTGGTCGTGACACGATCTTCGAAGCGGACGGCTACGGAATGCCCCGGCGACTCTTCGGACAAGACCGTCCACAACTCGAGCAAGCTTGCTCGATCTCCCGCGGTGTCATCGTCGTCTCGCCAGTCACCCCCACCGAGGATCAGCTGCGCGTCCTGGTTGGCATCGAGCAACCCAATCAGCGCGTGGCCCAACCGCGTCCGCACGCCATCGTGCGCAGGTCCACCTGGCGCGCACACGTAGCCTGCACCTTCGACGCGATCTTGGCGGAGCCTCTCGAGTCGGCCGAGCACGCGAGCCTCAAAGGCATCAATCGTCTCGTCGTCCAGTTGCGCTTCCACCAGAGCGTTCGGAGCGCGCTCCCGCAACTCGGTACTCCAGGCCGGCCAGGCTGCTCCCTTTTCGAGCAACAAGACCGTCAGCACCTGTGGGTCCTGACTCACCCGAGTCCTCCGATTCGTCGAGGCTGCGCGTACAGCCGTCCCCAGAGCAGTGTCCATCGCTCCGCATGGTGACCGGACGCGGTCCCCCTGGAGTGACGGCTCTGCAACTTTCGCCCTCCAACTCTGCGCATCGGCATCCTCAGCTGCGTCATCCCCACCATCGTCATTCCCAACACCCCAGACTCTTCCTTGTTCCAGGGTGGGTGGTGCAATTGGTCGGGTCAAGCACCGCCGGGGAAACACCGCATTGCTTGGCTGGCCATTCGCCCGGCGCTCGAAAATTTCAGCCGACTCCAGGTTTCGTGCGGGTAGTAGGCAGCCGTCCATTCAATTTGTCGGTGCAAGCCAGACCTCCAGCGCTACAAAGCAGAGGCGGCAGCGCTTTCCGACGGCCGACTTTCAAACCTATGCGACCTCTTCTTCTGACCTCCCTTCTCGCGCTTTCTCCTGTCGTTTTCGTCCTGGCTTGTGAGTCGAGTACCGGCTTCGACAAGAACGGCGACCGTATAGCCGACGATCTCGGCAAGACTGTCGACCTCAACAACGACAACATCGCGGACGACATCGATCTGAACGCCGATGGCACGCCCGATGGCGTCGGCATCGACACGAACGGCGACG
>JBBQHO010000312.1:0-2607 GCA_038324055.1 Polyangiales bacterium
TGATTGTCGATAGCCTGCTGAGCGCTCGAGAGCAGCTTGGACATGCGTTACCCATCGCACTTGGCCCCGGGCTTTGGCCCAACGCCCGTTGCCGTCCATGATGATGGCGACGTGACGCGGAAGCGGACGTGACTCTGTCGAATTTGCCATGCGTGTCCGAACAGGATGGCAGAAACATTCACCAACGTCCGTCGCCGGACTGTGGAGCTTGTGTGGAGAAGGCACCTAGGCTCGGGGCAGACGCAGCTCCACAACCACTCGCGGGGGTCCCAGTGTACGAATTTCGACCTGGCCACCATGGGCTTCGGCCACGGCACGGACGATTGAAAGGCCCAGGCCTGTTCCGCCTCGATCGCGGCGGGTCGTCACGAAGCGGCGAAACAGAGTGTCCTGGACGTGGACGGCGATCGAACCCTCATTTTCTATTCGCAAGAGAACGTAGGGACCGTCGGAGCCGAGTTCGACGCGTACGCGCGACTCAGGGGGCGAATGGAGGAGCGCGTTGTCCAGCAGGTTCTTCAACGCACGAGCGAGCCAAGCGAAGTCGCCACGCACCCACAGATCGCTCGAGCCGCGCGCCACTTGGATGCGGGTCTCGTCGAGGTCGAGTTCGAGTCGTGCTTCGTCGAGCAAGCGGCCGACTTCGACGCGGTCCAAGTTCTCGGCGCCACGCGCCTCGACCTGAGCCAGATGCAGAAGCTCGGCCAGCAGTTTCTCGATTCGCTCGGTTGCCTCGCGGATACGCCCGACGAAAAGTCGCGCTTTGGCTGGATCGTCGAGTGCTCCGTCTTCCAGTACCTCGGCGCTGGCACGAATCGCAGCTACCGGATTCTTCAACTCGTGCGATAGGTCGGCGGCAAAGGTCTCGACGAACGGGCGGCCTTCGAGCTTGCGCTGCATGGTGTCGATCGACTGCACCAAACGCAGTACTTCTCGACCGCTGACACGCGCGGGCAACACCGTGCGCTCGCCTTGGCTGACACGCTCGGCGAAATCGCTGAGCGCTTCGATAGGAGCGGCGATGGCACGACCAATCCAGGCGGCCGCGAACGCAGCAACCGCGCCGAGCAGCAGACTGATGACCAAGACCGTGGGGGCGAAATCTGCCAGCAGCGCTTGGACAACGATGGTCGGTTTGACCACGCGCACCGTGCCTCGCGGTCGTTCGGCACTCCCCAGTAAGACGTCGACGACAACCGCCCCGGGTTCACCAGCGAGCGAGCGCGCATGCGGTGGGTAAAGCAGCCTGCCGCCGGGATCGAGCAATTCGAGGCCGGTTGCACCCAAATCGACGCCGCGTCCTGCTCGCGGGGTCGGTTGCCAGCCGCGCCCGAGCTGTTGTGCGAGCAGCGCGAATGGCACGTTGGTGCGCCGCATCTCGCTGTCCAGCAGGGCCGCTACGGCTTTTGCTTCGTCGCTGGCCGCCGCCTGAGCGAGGCGTGCCGCTCGCGCCTCGACGCGATCGATGACGAGTAAGCCCAGGCCGAAGGCGAAAGTTCCCACAATAGCGGCCAGGGCAACGAAGACTTGCATCCGGATCGAGAAGCCGCGCAGTCGCGACCGCACTAGGCGCGCCGCGATGAAGGTCACGAACAGGATCAGACCGACCGCCGACAGCGCCACGACCAGCAAGCGCATCATGCGCCGGCGCTCGGATCGAAGCTGCGGTAACCGATGCCGCGCACGGTCTCGATTAGGTTGGCGTCACCGCCGGCGTCGACCAGCTTCTTGCGCAATGCCTTGATGTGGGAGTCGATGGTGCGGTCGCTCAGCGCGAAGCCGCTACCCCAGACCTGGTCGATGATCTCGCTGCGTGAAAATGCCCGGCCCGGGGTCGCACAAAAGAGCGCCAGAAGGTCGAACTCGACGCGTGTGAGATCGAGGGCCGTTGCGCCCAGCACTGCCCGACGAGTCACTGCGTTGAGTTGCGGCAGGCCTTCGTCGGCCGGCGAGCGTTGCTCGGTGCGGCGGGTACGACGAAGAACTGCGCCCACGCGCGCCAGTACCTCGCGCGGCGAAAACGGCTTGGTGACGTAATCGTCGGCGCCCATCTCCAAAGCGCGCACGCGGTCGACTTCGCTGTCTCGGCTCGAAAGCACGATCAACGCGGGTTGGGTGCGTCCCGCCTGGCGCAGCTCCGCGATGAGATCGAAACCGGTGCCGTCCGGCAGCATCAGGTCGAGCACGACCAAGTCGGTCGGGGCTGCGTCCAGCGCCGCGCGCGCCGCTTGGAGCGAGGGCATGAGCGCGACCGTGAAGCCGTCGCGCTCGAGCACGAAGCCCAAGGATTCGAGGATGGCGGGTTCGTCTTCGACGACCAAAACGCGGGGCACTCAGACAATTTAGCAGGGTCTGGCCCTCGGCACGACTCCGACTAGGCTACCGCCTGGTGAAGACGTTGCTCCTCATGCGTCACGCCAAAGCGAGTTGGAGGGAGGCGACCGCCGATCACGAGCGCCCTCTCAACGGGCGCGGTCGTCGGGCTGCGCCTTTCATGGGGGAGGTCTTGCTCAAGAACTCGCTCGTACCCGACTTCGTGATCACCTCGACCGCCACGCGTGCGCTCGAGACCGCCAAGGCCGTCGCCACGGCCGCTGCCTACGATGG
>JBBQHO010000313.1:0-2512 GCA_038324055.1 Polyangiales bacterium
CAGCTGCCACACAGGCCTGCAGAGTCGCGCAAGAGGCCGCGTCGTGTCCAGAAAACGGCGTCGTTTTTTGATGCCGACGCACGACACGTATCGCCTATTTCACTGCGCGCGCTGCCAAAAGCAGATTCGGCTCTGTCGTGAATGCGATCGCGGCCACGGAACGTGTCAACGAGTTTGAGACAGGCATCACTGCGTTGACTTTTTGACTTCCGGCGAATGCACGTGCGGCTGCGCCCCACCAGAGACGATCCGCGAAGGTAGTTGAGTACCAGTATACGTCCCCGAAGCCGTCACCGTTAAAGTCGCCCGCGAAAGGCTTGAACGCGTCGCTCGAAACCAATTCTGTGGTGACCGTGAACGTGCCGGGTTGAGCGGGCTTTGGACCAGGAGTCGAACTCGTCACGCCAGTGACCGAAGCCCCAGGCGGTTGGTCCGTCGAGTTCAAAGATCCCGACGGCCACGTGCTCTCGCTCTATCAGGACGGCGGCCTCCCACGCTGATGCTGCGCGAGGGTTTCCGGCCTCGACGATGGTAAAAACGGCCCCATTGCGCAGCCGAGGCCGTGGCCCTATCGTTCGCTCCAATGATCACCCATCAAACACGGCAGGCGGCAGGTAGAGGTCGATCTGCGTTAGTGGTCGCTGCGCTCAGCAGCGTCGTGGTGGCCAGCTTGGCGCTAGGTGCCTGCGGTAGCGCCCCGGGCGACGACGCGGTCGACGGCGGCGATGACTCGACGCCGGGCGCGAGCGGACCGATCGCGGTCGAGGACCTTTGTCCCATCTTCACCAAAGATCTCTGTCGCTATTTGATCGAGTGCGGCGGCTACCAATACCAGAGCGTGGACGATTGCGTGGTGGAGCAGGATTGTTACGGCCTCACCCAACTCGAGCAGTCGGCCCAAGATGGCTCGGTGATCTACGATCCAGACAAGGTCGGCGCGTGCCACGACAGGTTCAGCGAGTCGCCCTGCGACTTCGCCAGTTTCTTGTTTGCGCCGGACATCTATGAAGTCTTGGCCTACTGCCCGGGAACGCTCTCGCCCCAGCTCGACTCCGGCGACTCCTGTGTTTCGGACGGCGAGTGCAAAGAGGGCCTCTATTGCTTCAAGCCCGACTACCAGTGCCCGGGCACGTGCGAAGCGCCGCGCACCGACGGCGCCACGTGCCCCAGCGGCGCGCAATGCGCCGACGGATTCAGGTGTGACGACGGGCTGTGTGCAGCTGTCGCCAAGGCCGGAGACTCCTGCGAGACCGAGTCCTGCAGTTACTCCGTTAGCTGCAAGAAGGGCGAAATCTGCGATGGCAACATCTGGTGCAACGCCGACAAGATTTGCGAGGCGGGTCGCGGTGTTGGTGAGGCATGCGGACCGCCGGACGGCCCGTTCAGCCCGAAAGCCAACTGCGCCGTCGGCCTCTACTGCGATTCGCTGGAAACATTCGGCCCGGGTCTTTGCCAAGCGCCGAGCGCCGAAGGCGGAACCTGCACTTCCGATTCCGATTCTTGCCAGGACGGGCTGCACTGCTTGGGTACGAAAGTCGACGATCAGCCGGCTCGGGGCACGTGCGCGCCGCCTTCTGCTCGCGATGGCGACTGCAGGTTCGACGGCGATTGCCAAGACGAACTCACTTGCGTGGGCGGCGTGTGCGGCGACGCAGTCGGAGTGGGCAGCGAGTGCAGCTTCCTGGACAATGACTGCGCTGAGGGGCTCATCTGCAGGGACAACGCCTGCGCCGAGCCCGTGTACTTCGGCGACGATTGCAGTGACAAAATCTCCTGCGGCTTCGGTCGCTGCGTCGACGCCAAGTGCGTCCCCTCGCTTCGGGTTGGAGAGACGTGTGCCAGCGACCCCGACTGCTCGAGCAATCACTGCGTAGACGGCAAGTGCTACGACAGCTCGGTCTGCCGTGCGCCGGAGCCGTAGGGCTTGGGCGGCAGCCTCGCCGTTCCCGTTCGCCAATCCGGCCAAAATACGGCCTCAGCGTCCGGGGTGGTTCAATCCTTCGGCTGCCCGAGGTAGTGTTCCGACCACCTTGACCTCTTCTCGTCGAATCGCTTCGCCTCTTCGGTCGTCGTCCTCGCGCCTCCTGGGCGCGGGTCTCCTCTTGGGCCTGCTGTCGCCACTGGCCTGCGGCAATTTGATCGGGCTCGGCGAGTACAAGGCAGATCCAGACGGCAGTTCCGACGACAACGCTGGCGGCAGCGGCAGCGGAGGTACCGCTTCGTCGGGCGGGAGCAACGGCAGCGGCGGCACCGGTGGCACAAACACCACGGGATGCACTGACGACGCCGCCGATCAGGACATCGACACCGGCTGCAACGCCAACACGCCCATGTGCGAAACGGCGAGCAACTCCTGCAAAGGCTGCCTCGGCAACAAAGATTGCGATGACGGGCGTGCCTGCACCACGGACACTTGTGACGGCGGCGTGTGCAAGGCCACAGACGATGGTCTCGGCGCCCAGGTCGTGCTCATCGACAACGGAACCCTCAACGGCAGCTACGAGGACGATGC
>JBBQHO010000314.1:0-2459 GCA_038324055.1 Polyangiales bacterium
TGGACAGTTTCAAGCTGTGCTGGGTAACGGCGCCTACCTCAACTCGTGCGGCGTACCCGAAAGCATGGGCGTCAACGTCTGCGCTGCCATCCAGAATGGGCGCGCAGTCGGTGTGACGGTGACGACCACTCCTCGCAACCCAGGCATTTCGGGCTGTATTGCAGCCCGAGTCCGCGGCATGAGCTTCCCCAGCCACCCCAAACTCGACGTCACGCGGACGAATTTTTGAGTTCGCCCAACTGGCTGTAGGCTTCGAAGCTGGATCGAGGCCCCCGTGATCGAGGTCGAACGCGTCTACAAGTCATTCGGTGAGCCCGTGCTCCGCGGCGTCAATCTGCGCGTTGGGCGCGGGCGTTTGGTGGGGCTCGTCGGCCCGCCGGCTTCGGGTAAGAGCGTTCTGCTGCGCATCATCGCAGGCTTGCTCGAGCCCGAAGCGGGCAGCGTGCGCGTCGACGGCGAGGAGATGGTCGGGCTCACCTACCAGCAGCGCGGCCGTTTGCAGGGGCGCATCGGGATGGCTTTTCAGAATATCGCGCTCTTCGACCATCTGAGCGTAGGCGAGAACCTGGCCTTCCCGCTCCGCCGCCAAAAAGCTCTGCCCGAAGCCGAGATCAGCGGGCGCGTCTCAGCCGAACTGGCGGCCGTGGGTCTGGCCGGCTTCGAGGAGCGTGCCGTGCAGGGCCTGTCGGGCGGACAGAAACGCCGCGTCGGCATCGCCCGAGCCGCCATCACGCGCCCTCCGGTGTTGCTCTACGACGAGCCCGCTGCCGGACTCGATCCGGTGTCCACCAGCCGTATGTTCGCTCTGCTCGTCGACCAAAAAAAACGGCTCAAGAGCACGCTGCTGGTCGTGTCCAGCGATCTCGATCGCCTGTTCGAGGTGACCGACGAAGTGGCCGTGCTGCACCACGGACGCGTACTCTGTCAAGGCCCGCTCAGCTCGGTCTTGGCATCGCAGCTGCAGCCCGTCCGGGAGTTCTTGGGCGACGTGCGGATGCCAGCCGTCAGCAGCGTTCCCCACTATGATCCCGACAGCGAGCGCGCGCCGCTGCCCCCCGGAGCCTTCCTGCTGTGAGTGTACGCACGCGAATCGGCATGCTCATGGCGCTCGTGGGCGGCGTAGGTGTAGTTCTGCTGCAGGCCGTGCGCGCGATCTTCAAGCGCTCTTTGGACTGGGAGCAACTCGAAGAGAGCCTCGTCCGCTTGGGTCTGCATTCGTTGCCAGTCATCTTCGGCACCGCCCTGTTCGTCGGCGGCATCATGGTCATCCAATCGGCCCCTTTGATGACGCGCTACGGCGCTCACAGCCTACTGGGCTGGGGCGCGGGCTTCGGAATTCTGCGCGAGGTCGGACCGATTTTGACCGGTCTGATGATTTCGGGCCGCGTCGGATCCAACAACACGGCTGAGCTCGGCACACTCCAGGTGACAGAACAGATCAACGGCTTGCGCGCTCTGGCCATCGATCCGGCTGACTATTTGGTGGCGCCGCGTGTGGTCGCGATCGTCGTGACCACCGTCCTTGGCACCATCTTCGCCATGGTCGTCGCCTTGTGCGGAGCCGCGATTACCGGGCAGATCCTGTTGGGAGTGCACCCGGTCACCTTCTGGAATGGGCTGACTGGCGGCATGCTGGGCTGGCCCGACGTCATCCACGGCGTCATCAAATCGTTCGTGTTCGGGCTGGTCATTGCCGGCACGAGTACTTCGTTCGGCCTCCACGCCAAGGGCGGCGCGCCGGGGGTCGGCCGGGCAGTGAACGAGAGCGTCGTGTTGAGTGCCGTGGCCATTTTCGTGATGGACGCCCTGATTTCTTTCGCTTCCAGGGGGCACTGATGGCCAGCGACGAACCGCCTCCCCCCCAGAGCGCCTCGCCCAAACAAGTGGGCCTCAAAGGCACGGGCCAGAGCGCCAAAGCAGTGCGCATCAGCGAAAAGCCGACGCGCAAAAGTGACCGCGCGGCGCTCATCACCAATGAATTCGCGCGTGCCAGCCTGTCGCCCAGCGCGGACTACATCGTCATTTCCGAGCCCGTCCCAGGCTTCGTTCTGCCCGCCGATGAAGCGCGAGGTGGCCCGCTCAAGACGCTGCTCGCGGCAGTTTACGCCATCCCCCGCATCGAACCTGGAGCGATCGCCGAGCAGATGCATTTGCTCGGATTTCGGTCGCTGGGCTTCGTCTGCCTGGTGCTCGGCTTCGTGGGCGGCATCCTCGTCTACCAAGCGGGCATTCAGGCGCTGCGCATCGTACCCGACACGAGCACCATCGGGCCTGCGTACATCGAAATCCTGGTGCGCGACTTGGCGGCCTCGCTCACCGCGCTCATGTTGGCCACCCGCGTGGGCGCTGGTATTGCCGCTGAAATCGGTTCGATGAAGGTCACCGACCAGCTGGACGCTCTGCGCCTGTCGAACGCCGATCCGGTCGTTTACCTGGTCGCGCCGCGCCTGGTCGCCTGC
>JBBQHO010000315.1:0-2116 GCA_038324055.1 Polyangiales bacterium
GGCCGGCCACGACCAACACGCACGCCGCGGCGCTCGCCATGTTTGGTCCCGCTACGAGCTACCAGGCGTTCGTCACCATCGCCCAGGTGTTCGAGGCAGTCGGTTCCGGCGCAGTGACGCACGGCGTCGTGCCGCTCGAGAACTCGACCGAGGGCATCGTACGCGAGACTCTCGATTGCCTGATCACCGAACGGCCGCTCATCGAGCGTGAGCACGAAATCGAAATCCGCCACTGCCTCATGGCCCGCCCCGGTCTCGATCCCGCGCGCGCCACGGCCATTTTGTCGCACCCGCAGGCTTTGGCGCAGTGCCGACTGTGGCTCGATCGACACTACCCTGACGTGCCGCGCATCAGCGCTACGTCTACGGCGGCCGCGGCTCGCGACGCCTCGCGCGACGGTGAACTGCTCGCCATCGCCTCCCAGCTGGCGGCCGAGACGTACGGTTTGGCCGTGCTCGAAGGCAACCTGGCGGACAACGCCCACAACGCCACGCGCTTCGTCGGTATCGCGCTCCAAGACGCAGCGCCCAGCGGCCAAGACAAGACCAGCCTGGTCTTTCGCGCTGCCCACGAGAGAGGCGCGTTGCGCGCCGCCCTGGGCGTGCTCGACGACGCAGGCGTCAACATGACCCGCATCGAGTCGCGACCCTTGCCCGAGCGGCGCTGGGAATACGCTTTCGTGGTCGAAGTCGAAGGCCACCGCACCGATGCTGCTGTCGAGCGGGCGCTCGGCGAACTCGAGCGCAGCCAGCGCCTGGTCAAGGTGCTCGGCAGCTACCCCCGCGACCGCGGCTCTCTTTCCGCTGTGTCCGCGTCGTGAACCTGCTGTTGCTCGATCCCAGCGAGGTCGTGAACAGCCAGGCCCGCATCAGCGGACGCCGCGCGGACCACATCCGTCAGGTGCTGCGAAAAAAACCCGGCGACGCGCTGAAAGCCGCCGTCCTAGGCCAAGGCCGCGCGCCCGCGCGCCTGGTTTCAGAAGAGAAGAAAGAGCTCGTCGTCGAGCTCGGCCCACTCACGCCCGAGCCCCAGCCGCTGGTTTCGCTCGTCGTCGCCCTCCCGCGCCCCAAGGCGCTGTCGCGGCTCTTGCAGACCGTTGCTTCCTTTGGCGTGCGCAGGCTCGACTTGGTCGCGGGCTACCGTGTCGACAAGAGCTACTTCGATTCACCTAGGCTCGCGCCCGAACGCTTGCGCGAAGATCTGTGGCTCGGCTGCGAGCAAGGCGCGCAAAGCTGGCTGCCCGCGATCGAGGTCGAACCGAGCTTTCGCACGTTCATCGAAGAACGCTTGCCGCGCCTGCAAGAGAGCGAGCCGTGCCGCGGGCTGCTCCTCGACCCGGGAGCTGCGCGTACCTTGGCCGCAGCCGACGCCCCGCACCACGGCCCCGTGCGCTTGGCCGTGGGTCCGGAGGGCGGCTGGACGACGGCTGAGCTCGGCTGCTTCGAACGAGCGGGCTTTTCGGGCATTCGGCTCGGCGCTCCCATTTTGCGCACGGAAACGGCCATAGTCGCGGCACTCGGCCAGCTACTCTTGCTCGACTCGTGGGCGCCGGGCGACGAACATCCCGAGTCATGAGTCGGATCCTCGGATACTTCGCGCGCGGCTGCCTGGTGCTCGTGCCCACGCTGCTTACGCTCTACATCCTCTACGCGCTCGTCACCAAGCTGGACGAGCTGCTGGGCGTGTCGATCCCGGGCCTGGGCGTCGTGCTCACCCTGGCGCTGACTACGGCCGTCGGTCTGCTCTTCTCCAACGTCGTCGGCCGCAAGGTGTCCAGCCTGATCGATCGGCTGTTCGCGCGCTTGCCACTGGTCAAGCTGCTCTACACCTCGATCCGCGATCTGCTGAATGCGTTCTTGGGCGAAGAGCGCAGGTTCGGGCGCGCGGTCTCGTTTCGCCTCTCGACCGACAGCGAAACGCGGCTCTTCGGTTTTCTCACCCGTGACGATTTGGGCATGTTCGCCCTCACCGACCACGTCGCCGTCTACGTACCGCAGGCCTACAACATCGGCGGCCAAGTGCTGGCCGTCCCCCGCGCCTTGGTCCAGCAGCTCGAAGCCTCCCCCACCGAGCTCCTCACCTTCATGGTCAGTGGCGGCGCCTCGGGCTTTCGGG
>JBBQHO010000316.1:0-2062 GCA_038324055.1 Polyangiales bacterium
CCAAGCCGCTGCGCAACGGTCCGCTCCGGGCTCTGTTTTTGCTCTACGATCTCTGAAAACGGACGCGTGCGACGGCGCGTGCGACGGCGCGTGCGACGGCGCGTTCGACGAGGCAGCTCGACGACGATCGCTCGCGCAAACCGCTACGATGTAGGCCGCTGTCGCCTCTTGGTAACCTAGAGCGCACACACACATAGCTCACAACTCTGTGGAGAGAAAACTTCAGCGCCGAGCTCGAAATTCGTCCCGCCAGGACCAATTGTTCTTGGTTTGGCGGCGGTCGTTCCGCAAGTCGTGGCAACCTAGGGGAGCGCTTTCCCCAGGAGAATTACCTTGTCTCACCTTCGCCGACCTCTAGTTGCCCTGACCTTCTCCTGCTCATTGGCATGGGGATCGCTTGCCGGCTGCGGCGCGGCCGATGACGGTGGTAGCTCAGACACGGGCAAAGACGGCGCGAGCGACACCAGCGGCGATCTGAACGTCGACGGCAACGCGACCGACGACGGCACCATCAATACCGGCGACCTTTCGAACAATCCGCCCGGTCCCAACTGTGGCAACAGCGTCCTGAATCCAGGTGAGGCCTGCGACGACGGCAACAACGAGGCTGGCGACGGTTGCCACAATAACTGCTTGTTGCTCGACCCCGGCTTTACCTGCCCAGTACCGGGCGCGGCCTGTTTTCCGTACGCCCGCTGCGGCGACGGCATCGTGTCGTTCCCCGAGCAGTGCGACGGCGGCGCCGACGGCGTCACGGGCTGCTCAGCCAAGTGCAAAGTCGAGATCGGCTACAAGTGCATGACTGTGGCCGGCGCAAGTGAGTGCTCGGAGACGGTCTGCGGCGACGGCGAGATCGAAGGCACCGAAACCTGCGACGATCCGGGACAAAACCCGCCCGTGCCCTTCGATGGTTGCGACGAGCGCTGCCAAGCCGAGCCCTACTGCGGGCCGAATGGCTGCACTTCGGCTTGCGGCGATGGCATCGTGCTGGGCGAAGCGTGCGACGATGGCAACAAGACCAACGGCGATGGTTGCTCGTCGGCGTGCGAGGAGGAAGACGGCTACGTCTGCGTCCAGGCTCCGTGCGAAATGGAAGACGGCGCCTGCATCCTCACCATTCCCGCCGTCTACCGCGACTTCGAGTTCGCGCACCCGGATTTCGAGGTCGGCTGTCACAACCAGATCAACAGCGTCACCAAGGCGTTGTTGGACGACGACGGCAAGCCGGTGCTCTTCGACCCGCCCAAGAACAACGTCTGTATCGAGTCGGCCACCAGCTTTGCTACCTGGTATCGCAATACGCCGGGAAGCAACACGACGGTCCACAACAAGACCATCGTTGGCTCGATCAAGCTCTACGAAAGCGGCACGAACAGCTTCGTCAACCGCTTTGGCGTCAACGGCAACGGCGCGACCAGCGCCAAGTACAACAATCTGGACGGCAACCCGCTGTTCTTCCCGATCGACGACGCTGACGCGGCGGGCGCCGGCGCGGTCGCCAAGATCCCGCAAGAAGTCTACGGCGGCGGCTGGGCCGACGACCCCAGCGGCGCCAAGCGCAATTTCTATTTCACCTCGGAGATCACCTACTGGTTCCAGTACGACGCCGCCTCCAGCGCCGTGCTCTCTTTTACGGGTGACGACGACGTCTGGGTGTTCGTGAATCGCCGTTTGGCCGTCGATCTCGGCGGTCTTCACGTGCCCATTCTCAAGAGCGTGACCATCGACTCGAGCACCGCAGCCGGCTTCAACCTGGTCGACGGTAAGGTCTACGAAATCAAAGTATTCCACGCCGAACGCAAGATGACTGGCTCGAGCTTCAAGCTCACCTTGGGTGGCTTCAACACTTCGCGTAGCCAGTGCGACGCGCAGTGCGGCGATAGCATCATCGGCGGCAACGAGGAGTGCGACGACGGCGTCAATGACGGCGGCTACAACGAGTGCCAGCCGGGCTGCGTGCTGGGTGGCTACTGCGGCGACGGCGTCGTTCAAGAAGCGGAAGACTGCGACGACGCAGCTCCCAATCGCCCCGCCGACTGCAGCGGCTGCCGCATCCTCACGG
>JBBQHO010000317.1:0-1950 GCA_038324055.1 Polyangiales bacterium
CGTCACCTCGCTCACTGCGCCTCACCGCATCGCCGACGCGCTTCTGCGCGACAGCCTGCTAGACGGTCAGCTCTTTCGACTCTCGGACATCGGCAAGTCGTTCACGGACGCAAGCACCAGGGACGCGACCGCATTGTTCAAGGTCTGCCCGACGGGGCTCGTTTTCGGCTTGTGGGACAGCACGGGGCCGAAGGGCGGCCTCGGCGCCAAGTTCCAGCGCGCGCTGGTCTCAGAGATCGTCGGCATCAACGCTGCCCTCGGGAGCAAGACCGCCAGTCGAATCGATCCCCTCAACATCGCGAAGGACTCATCAGTCATTTACAAGGCAAAGAACCGCGACGAGATGTGGACCGCAAATCCAGATGAGGCCGAAACGAACGAGCACGGTCCCGTCAAAGTCGGGAAGTCCGAGAAGGCTGGGAAGCCGTCTGCGGTTCTTCACGGCAATATCGCGCCGAGCATCGACTCGGTCGCGGGCGGCGTGACGATCGACGAGGCGAGGCACACCGTGGTGCTCTCGCTTGCGTCGCTGCGACGTCTGGGATTCACCACTGGAGCGGAGGAAGCTCGCACGGTGCTGGCTGCGCTCGGGTTGCTCGCCGTATTCGCCGCGGAGAGCCGCGGACACGATCTGCGCTCGCGCTGCCTGCTCGTGCCGAAGAAGGGCTCCGCGTTGAAGCTCGAAGCGGTCGCCAGAGATGGAAACACGACTCCTGTGGAGCTCGACCTCGCTGGGGCCATCACGCTCTACAACGAGGCAGTCGGCAAGCTTCCTGCGGACATCAAATTCGACAAGCCTGCGGGCGTGGCGCTCGCGGAGCTGATGCCCTCGCCGAAGCTCGCCGAGCTCGTGAAGAAGAGCCGCCAGCTCGCGACAGCCGAGGCTGATGACGGAGACGCGTGATGCTGGCGATCGAGATCGAACTCTTGACGGGGCGCTACGCGGCGACCGCGCACAACGATCGGGGACGCGCCGAGTGGCCGCCACACCCCGCGCGCTTCTTCTCGGCGCTGGTCGCAGCACTCCACGACCACGAGGACGCTGATCTGGCGGAGCGAGCGGCGCTCCTGTGGCTCGAGCAGCAGAGCGCGCCGTCGCTGTGGGTCGATCCCGAGTCGAGGGTCGGGCGGCGGCAGGTGCAGGACATCTACGTGCCGGTCAACGACGTCACGCTCGGCGGCGACGCGGCTATCCGCTTGGCTGAAGCCAAGGTGGCCGAGGCCAAGACGCCCGCGACAACGTCGAGGGCGGAGGCTGCGCTCGAGAACGTCAAGAGAGAAGCCGTCGCGATTGATGCCCAGCCTTCCGACAAGGCGCTCAAGACGGCGGCGTCGCTCATGCCGGAGCGCCGAACGCGCCAAGTACGCACCTTTCCCGTCGTCCGCCCCGAGACGCCAACCTTCGCCTTCCTCTGGCCCACCGCCGATCCTTCGCCGCATCGAGCCGCGCTCGAGCAACTCTGCGCACGTGTGACCCGCCTGGGCCACTCTTCTTCGCTCGTGCGATGTAGCGCCGTCGATCGTGACCTCACACCGACGCTCGTTCCAAGCGACGAGGGTGACGTCGTCCTGCGCGTGGTCGGTCCCGGCCAGCTTGAGCGCCTCGACCGAGCCTTCGAGCACCATCAGGGCGTCCAGAGCCGCGTACTCCCAGCGCGTCCTCAACGCTATCGCTCGGCGTCCAAAGTCACTGCGCCTCCTCCACCGGCCGAGAGCGTCTTTTCCACCGACTGGGTGCTCTTCGAGCGCGTTGGCGGGTCACGACCGGTCGCCTCACGCGCGACCGATCTCGCGCGTGCGCTGCGTAGCGCGCTGATCGAGGTCAACGGCAATCAAGAACTCCCAGCGACGATCTCGGGCCATGCGGAGAACGGCCCGACGGCGCAGCCGCACGTCGCCTTCGTTCCGCTGCCGTTCGTCGGGCACGAGCACGCCGACGGTGCGCTCATG
>JBBQHO010000318.1:0-1710 GCA_038324055.1 Polyangiales bacterium
ACGTTCTTCAACTCGCTGGACGACTTCGGCGAAGCGCCCCGCGCGCTGCGCACGCTTCTCCCCGCACGGGGTCTGACCGAGCAGGACGTGGCCATCTTGCAACAGGGCGAGCAGCGCGTTTTCGTGCAGAAGTAGCGCTACTTTCCGTACCAGGTTTCGAGGGTCAGTGAACTCGACCCCGTGTTCCGCCAGGGTTTGCGTCGTGAGATAAATTCGACTGGACGCGCCTGGCCCCGTCCCCTAGATCGGCCCCCTCGTCATGCTGACCACCTTTCGTTTCTTCGGCTCGTCTCGGTCCTCGGTGTGCAATGCCTTGCAAAGTGGATCGGCTGCGCTGGTTGTCGTCGGCTGTCTGTTGGTCGTCGGCTGCAAAAGGGCGCCTCCGACGCCCGAGGAAAAGCCCGAACCCGCCGCGGTGCGCCCCCTCGATACCAAGCTGATCGACAGCGTTCGCAAGATGGCCGCTGCTTGCACCGTGAAGCTCGAGACAGCGGCGGTCCAATGTGCCGATGGCTCGCTTGCGCGGTTGGTGGCCGAATTTTCGAGCGCGCCGGAGAAGCGCATCGCGGCCTTGCCGACAATTCATCTGCTGGTGGCGGACAAGGACGAGAAGGTGCGCGTGGTGGCTGCATCTTTGGCGTACGACGCCATGCGCGGCGGCTTCGGAGAAGCTGCGAAGGTCGGCGTCATCGAGCCCGAGCTCGCGCGCGAGCTGGTGGACGACTCTGCTCAGGCTACTGCGGTACTGGGCCGCGTGCTCGCTCCGGTTGCCGTGCATGCGGCGATACTTGCGGGCGAGAAGGCCTATTTGTTCGAGCATTTCGACCAAGACGCGAGCTTGGCGGCGGCGGGCTACCGCATGCTGATGGTGCACGGGCGCTTGGACGTGTTCGAGCGCGTTCAGCAGCTGGCACGCGACGAACGCTCTGCCGTTCGGCTCTCGGCCTTCGAGGCGCCGCGTCACATGCCGCGCTGGTCGGAAAAGGACCGAGCCAGCATTTGTCCTTGGGCAGCAGGTTTCTTGAGTGACGAGCGGCCGCTCGTCTCGTCGCGCGTGGCATCGTTGATGAGTCGTTGCTCGGGCGAATACGTCGACAAGCTACTGGCGTTCGTCGAGCTACGCAGCTCGGCAGGCCAGGCCGATCGCGCATTCGGCGCGGTACTGCGCGAGGTCTGTGCTCCAGGCATGCGCAAGCAAAGCGGCGTTTCGGATCCGCAGCTCGACAAGACACGAAGGCTCATGAACGGCCTCGTCGAGAACAAGAAGCTCGATGCCTCGACGCGCGCGGCAGCGTTGTCCAGCGTCGCCTACTGCTGGCCCGACGAGGAATCGAGCAAGCTGGCCGCCAAGCACCTGAAGGATGCCGACCCGGTGCTAGCGCGCTCCGCTAGCGACGTGCGTAGCCGTTTGGTCCAGCGCCTGAGTGCCGAGCGGCCAGAAAAGGCGACCGCAGGTCCTGGGGCCACGGGCAATAGTCATAAGTAAAATCCCAAGCGCGGTGTGAGTTGTTTGTTTCATTCCGGAGATGTCCCGTCTGCTCGGGCGCGCCCGCCAGTCAAGGCACCCCGGGCGCCCCTGCTTCGGGGGACGCCAGTTGCAACGGCGTTGACGACGACTGTGACGGGCAGATCGACGAAGATTTCGTGGCCGAGGCGACCAGCTGCGGCGTGGGCGCGTGCCAGGCCACGGGCTTGCGGAGCTGCGTTGGT
>JBBQHO010000319.1:0-1623 GCA_038324055.1 Polyangiales bacterium
GAGGGGGACACGATCGAGATCGACATTCCTGCTCGCAAGCTGGACCTGGTCATCAGCCAACACGATCTGATGGCGCGCCGCCAGAAAATGGACGCCTTGGGCGTGCATGGCTGGAAGCCCCCGGTCGTGCGGCACCGCATGGTGTCGCCGGCGCTGCGGGCCTACGCGGCCATGACCACTAGCGCCTCGCGGGGCGCTGTACGCGACGTCACTCAGATCGAAAAGTGAGCAGTTCGGACAGGTCGGAGTCGCGCCGATGGGTGCCTTGCTCCAAGAAACTCACCGCTCGCGCCACGACGTCCGCGTCGCGCAAGATGCGTTGATGTCCCAGGCCCTCGGTGCTCCAGAGGCGCCCTTGCGGCCAACTTTCGGCTATTTTTTCGCTGTGCGCATGGGCAATGATGCGATCGCTGCGATCGTGGACGAGCAGGAGCGGCACTCTCAGGGCCGCGCCGAGCCTGGCCAGATCCGTCGTGCTGCGCTCGATGCCGAGCTGGGTTTCGATCAAGCGTGCGGCGCGCTCGGCGACGAGCGCCGGCAGAACAGCGCGCGAAGCGAATTGTTCGACCGCGACGTCGAGTGAAGGCAAGGGAGCAATGAAGACGAAGGCTTCGGATGGCATCCCCCGACCAGCTGCCAAACAGGTAGCTGCCGCTCCATACGAGTGCGCGATAACGCCGCGCGGAGCACCTACGGCTCGGCACAACGCAAGGAGCGCTTCACTCGACTCGATGGCATGGGTCCTGGCTCCACTCGAGGCGCCGTGGGCCGGCAGGTCGAGCGTCACCGCCGCATAGCCGCGCTCGACGAGCTCATCGACGAAGCCATTCATCTGCGCGCCACGTCCGCCCCAACCATGCACCAAGAGCACCGGCTGGCCCGTGCCGTAGCGAGTCGCAGTGAAGGGGCGCCGAGCGCGCAGGTGCAGGACTTCGCCCACGGCCTGGGGAGGCCGCAATTCTCGAGGTTTGGGCTTGCCAAGGGGCGTCAGGAACAGCCGAGCCGCCACGCGTTCGGCCACACCTGGCACGCGCCACACCCAGGGCAGCGCGCGGAGCAAAGCCCTCTGCGCCACGCCGCTCACGGTCCTTCCTCCAGGTTCACGTGCCGCAGCAGGGCCCGGTAGCGCAGCGGCTCTTCTAGATGACCTCGCGCTCGATGGCGAAAAGCGGAGAACGCCTGCTGTACCCGAGCCAACGAGTCGGGCTCGCGGAGCAACCGCGCTTGATGGTGGAACGACAGCATCAAGCCGTGCAGTTCGAAGGCCAGCTGATCGGCATCGAGACTGCGGTCGTAGTGGCCCTCGTCTTGGGCAATCCGGATCGAGCGCGCAATCACTCCAAGCCAACCGAGCTGCACGCGTACGACCTCTTCGCGGAGTGGTCCGGGTCGGTCGTCGAGTTCCGTCGCGGCAGCCACGAACAGGCAGCCACCCGGCAAGCCGTCCGAAGTCACCCAGCGCAGCCAGCGATCGAACAAGGCAACGACCCGCGGTTCGCCACGCGCCTCGGCGATAGCCGGCCGCACTACGCGTTCGACGAATTCGTCAGCGGCGCTCCGGATGACCTCGACCTGCAGTTCCTCTTTCGACTCGAAATGGGCGTAGAGGCCGCTCTTGGAGAG
>JBBQHO010000320.1:0-1517 GCA_038324055.1 Polyangiales bacterium
GGGTTGCGAGGAGTGGTCGTCACCGTCACACCGACTGCGCGCCCATTCTGGATGGCAGCGCAGACGTTGACGCCCATGCTTTCGGGTACGCCGCACGAGTTGAGGTAGGCGCCGTTACCCAGCACAGCTTGAAACTGTCCAGCCGACAGATCGGCCTGGCCTTTGACGCCCATCTTCATCTCCTCGACGTAGGCGTTTTGGGCTGCTTCGCAGCTCATACCGCCGCCCAGCTGGGGAAAGCCACCCGCACTACCGACGATGCGCGCCCCGCCTCCGCCCTTCTTCTTCGGGCCGACCAGGGCCGTATCGGCCTCGATGTTGGCCGCCTGCTCTTGAACGACTGCGATGGCGTCGTTCTTCTGGCCGCGCACAGTGAGAAACCAGGCGCCGGCTGCGGCCAAGATGCCACCAAAGACGAGCACGCCAAGGAACGTCTTGCCGCGCGTGCTCCGCGATTCGGCGACCACGGCCTGCTGGATGGCGACCTTCTCCGCGCGCTCGGCGCGGTGCATGCGTGCGTGGCGGGCGAAGGGTCCAAAATCGGCTGATTCGACGATCGACCAGCTGGTGCCGTCCGCCGAGTCGCGCACGACGTCGTTCTCTTCGAAGGTGTGGCTCGCAATCTGCTGGAGCAGCTCCACTGCGCTGAATGGCCCGTGATCCATGCCCTCTTTGACGACGACGAAGCGCGGGCGCCGATCGGCTTCGAGCCGCGCCTTCACGGCCATGAGGTCCTCGGCGCCGCCCGTGGGCCTTCGACCCGAGGTCGGCGCTGTGCCTGCGGACATCCCTGGAGGAAGCGGAGCATCCTGATGAGCCAAGCTGGGCGTCGGCTGGCCGAGCGTCATCTTGGGCGCGGGCGGCAACATGGAGAGAGACACGTCGACGTCAAAGCCCTCTTCGTTGTGATCGAGGTGACTCAAGTCGGCGGGCGGAGGGGGCGCCGTGTGAGTGGTATTGATTTGGTAGAGCGCCTGCGCGAGCGCGTTCAAGTCGTCCGGGCGGTGAGCCGGATCGGCCACCAGCGCTTTGCTCAGGATCAGCTCGAGCTCAGGGGGTACGCCAGCGGCCAAATCTGACGGCCGCTTCATGCCGGGTCCGACACTTTCGAGCGTGATCAGCTCGTAGAGCAGCGCGGCGATGCCGTAGACCGAAGCGTGGCCCGTGCCGGGATCCACCCCCTTCGCTTCGGGCGGCAGGCAGGCGAGGTCGCGCGGGTCAGTGGGGGGCGTCGCCGAGGCCGAACTCGCGTGGTAGCGCTCGTCTTGCCCGTAGAAGAGCGCGCTTGGGTACAAATAGAATGCATAGCCAGCCCGGTGCTGATCGGCGAGCTCCACTGCCAAAGGCACGACGATGCCGATGGCGTGAGCCAAATCGAGAGGGCGTCCTGCAGCGCGGTAAGCGTCGATCTGGGTGCGGAGAGTGGTTTCGGCGAGGGCGGCGGCTTGCATGTTCTCTAGGATCGGAGCGACCAATGATGGCGGCCCCCCGAGGGGCTCGCGATAGTAGCCAGAAGC